>JAFATG010000150.1 GCA_019244055.1 Acidobacteriaceae bacterium
CGATGGCTTGGCCGAGCGCAACACCGGGAGAGAAGATATCCATCGTCCCGAACGCCGGGAGATGTTGACGATGCATGTAATACAGCGCGACCAGGAGAGCAACGATGAAACCGCCATGGAAGACGCCCGCCGCCTGAAGAGTTTCGAGCGAAAAGATTTGGGAAGGATCGCGGATGTAATCGCCGAGATCGAAGAGGAACATGAACAGCTTCGCGCCAACAACACCCGCGATTGCACAGTACACGGCCAGGTTCGTGATCTTATCGGGATCGATGGCAGCGCGCCGGCCGAGGCGTAACGCGATAGCTAGCCCCCCAAGGAAACCGAGCGCAACCAGCACACCGTACGTGGGCAGGTAAAAGGAACCGAAGCTGATCAGTTTTGGGTACACGGGTTACTTGGGAACGAAAGGTGATTCGTTGGGAGCGGGTTTCCCGTGAGGGAGCAAGATATCAACGAGCAACAAGCACGCTCCTACCGTGATAGCACTATCCGCCAGGTTGAAGGCCGGGAACGACCAACCGCGGTGATACACCTCAATAAAATCCGTCACCGCACCGTGTGCGATCCGGTCATAGAGATTTCCGACTGCACCGCCCAGAATCAGCGAGAGGCCCAGCCGGCTTGCGGCGCCTTTGAACGAACCGGAGCGATAAAACAAAGCGGAGGCCACGAACACCAGCACCAGCGTGGATACACCTATTAAGATGCCGCTACGTAGCCACGGGTTGCCGTCGGCCAAGACTCCGAAGGCCGCGCCTGGATTTTCGGTATGAACGAGACGCAGCCAGCCGGGAATGATGGAGACCATGTCGAAGGCATTGAACGAGCGCTGGATCAGTACCTTTGTCAGGCGATCGGCCGCAATAACAAGCAACGCAATCAGCAGAGGCGAGAGCTCGGAAATCAGATTGCGGGAAGTTCGCACTTACTCAAAAAACTCCGGCAATACGGACGCGCAAGCGGCGCAAACGGTAGCAAACGCAGGATCGCTGCCAACATCGGTTGTGTATTTCCAGCAGCGTTCGCACTTATCGCCTCGCGCACGGTCGACACTGACTGCGAGCTCATCAGAGGAAGCGCGCTCGAGGTCTACGTAGGACACGATGAACCAGGCAGGAAGCTCCGCGAGATGAAGCTGGAGAAGATCGTACAGATCCCCGCCAGCAGTGAGCGAGACGGCCGCTTCGAGCGAGGCACCGATTACTCGATTCTCACGCGCCCCGTCGAGAGCTTTCAAAACCTGATCCCGCACAGGAACGAGCAGCTCCCAATCGGCGGCCTGGCCGCGCTGGATGGGATCAAGGCCTTCGGTCAGTTCTTGCGGTTCCGAGAAATACGCCAAATGAACGCTTTGCGGCGAGCCTGGCTTGACAGCCGTATAGCGCCAGACTTCCTCGCACGTGAACGAAAGAATGGGAGCGAGCAGACGAACAAGCGCCAGATTCAAACGGTAAAGCGCGGTTTGGGCGCTGCGTCGAGCTTCGGAGCTGGGCCCGGCGGTGTAAAGCCGGTCTTTCAAGACATCGAAATATATCGCGCTTAAGTCTGTGATGGCGAAATCGTAAACGGCGCGGTAGACCTTGTGGAAGGCGTACTCTTTGTACGATTCGAGGCAACGCTCGACGAGCTTTTCGGCGCGCACCAGAATCCAGGCGTCCATCCCGGCGAGCTGCTGACCAGGCAAGCTGTCGCGAACCGGATCGAAGCGGCCCAGATTACCAAGCATCCATCGGAAGGTGTTGCGCAGTTTGCGATAGGCCTCTGACAAGCGATCCAGGATCACCTCAGACATGCGCACATCTTCCATGTAGTCGACTGAGGCGACCCAGAGGCGGAGCAGATCAGCCCCCTTCTGCTTAACAACGGTCTCGGGCTCGATGGTATTGCCGAGGGATTTCGACATAGCGCGGCCTTCGGCATCGAGCGTCCAGCCGTGCGTAGCGCATTCCCGATAGGGCGCTTGATTCTTCAGACCCACGCCGACGAGCAGAGAGCTGTGGA
>JAFATG010000160.1 GCA_019244055.1 Acidobacteriaceae bacterium
TTTCCGGCTTGATGCTCCCGACGAAACGCATCGACCAGCAGTTGCACTCGGCTGCGGAGCATCAGCAGGGCGCCGGAGATGTATCCGGCCTGCCACTCCATCCAGTCCTTCTCGCCTTTTCCGGGCAGCAACTTGCCGCGCGCGCACTTGTGACGCTCGCTCGCTTGACAATAACGATCGAACAGAGGCGCGTGCCAATGCACATGGGCATATTCATGGGTTAACGTGGTTCGTGCGCGATGTATGCGCCAGGCCTGGGTTGACAGCTCACGCGCGATGCTCACTCCCGGCTTGCGGCCTGGGAAGAATTCAGTGATGCCGTGGATGTCCTCGCCCTCGTGGGAAAGGTCGGCATGCACGTTGAGCTCCGCTGCTTCGCTTTCGATCAGCACTCTCAACGCGTCGGTCGGAACCGGAATGATAATCTGGCCGTAACGCCGTTCGAGAAAACCGGTAATGATTTGCTCGCACTCACTCTCGAATTCATCCAGCTCGTAGTGCGGTCGCACCGGAAAACGGCCCGTCGGGTCTGGAATCCACCTCACCGCTTCTTTCCTCCACCTTTACTGCCCCCGCCTTTGAGTTCGCGCCGGAATGCCCGGTACGCAGCGGTTACTTTTTCCGGACTCGCCTCCCCAGGCTCGATGTCGGGCGGCATGCGCCGCGTCCAGAAATACAGCAGGTCGCGGTTGATGCGCAGGATTTCGGCGAACTGGTCCAGTAGATAGCCGGGCGGCTCGCCGCGGTCATGTTCGAGGTAATTCAAGTAGGCGGATGTGATGGGCTTGCCGTCGCGATTTTTGATTAGCACCGCCATTTCTTTCTGACTGATGCCGAGTTCCTTACGCCGCTCGGCCAGCAGTTCCCCCAGCGTCTTGGTCCGCGCACCTGACTGTCCAACCCGGCTGCGTCCTTTCATTTCAGCAGGGCGTTTTCTGTTTCATCCAAGCCCTAACCTATATCCACGTGGAACAAATCCGGCTGCCGGCGTTCCGCGGTTATCACCGGCATGAACGAGTGCCGATGAACCACCAGCGGTCCCAACTGCGCCAGTGCCGTCAAATGTCTCAAGGTCCCGTAGCCCTTGTGCTGCTCAAAGCCATAACCCGGATGGACTTCAGCCAGTTTTTCCATCATTCGGTCCCGAGTGACTTTAGCGATGATTGACGCTGCGGCTACGGATGGTAGCAACCGGTCTCCTTCGACCACCGGCGTCTGCGGTAGATCGAGTCCCTTGATCCGCCGTCTGCCGTCTACCAACACCTGGGCAGGCGACAGCATGAGCACCTCGACTGCGCGCTTTCGCGCCAGCATTGCTGCCCAGTAAACATTGAGCCGGTCTATGTCAGCGACCTCCACCTGCCCTACCCCAACCGCCACTGCACATTCGCGAATGCTATCGAACACTGAATGACTCAAAGCTGCTCAGTCCCCGGCGCCGCGCGGCTCTCCCCTCCAGGGAAAAATCGCGCGGCAGAATCACAGCCGCAGCAACTACCGGCCCGGCCCAGGCACCTACGCCTACTTCGTCGACGCCGGCAACCAATGAACTATCCTGTTGCCGGAACTGCTGCTCGAATAACGGGTCTGGCTTCGACCGCATCCCTTCTCCGCTACCACGCCGACCTTATTCTTACCGGAACTTGAGCAGTTACAAAACCTTTTTCTGGCTAAACATATGGGCCAACGGCCAGCCCAAACCAGTGCTTTCCGGCGAAGGTACGCGGCCCGCGAAGTCAGCCTGCTCGGATGGCCTGTGCCTTACCCCTTTTGGCGCCATCTCCAGGGTGACCGTGATTCCTGAAGCCCGTCCACTGGCGCTTAGTGTCGACCGATTGATATCTGCCTCGCGATTGGCAGCAGCACTAGGTCCGTGGAGACCGGCGCTGCCAATACGACATTTGCTGACTTAGTGCTCTTCAAGGTGAGGAGGCTTCGCGGGGTACGGCAGGCGATTCTCTCAATCCGCCGTTTTGCCCATGAACCGACTCAACCAGTGTAATGCCCGGCTCGTGGAAGTGGGCGAAATGCAAGTATCACGTAGCTGCAGTGGACCGTCACTCACCTCCGAGAACGCGGAGGCCAAGCGCCAAACCGGCGGCGCTGAGGTCCTCGTCGAGAGTAGCTAGCGGTACCCCACGCCGATGCGCAAGTTCAAGATAGGCGGCATCATAGATCGTAAGCCGGAAACGATCCGCGAGCTGCAGTGTTTCCGCCCATGCATGCGTGTCTGTTTGGTTATCGCTCGTAATATCGAGCAAGGCGAGGTCGTCGAGTGCTGCCCGGCGAAACTCCGCATCGATGCGGCCTCGTCGGACAGCAATGGTGAGACTGTTGGCCACTTCCAGGCGCCAAAGCGCTGGCACAAATGCACCCGTATCAGCTACGGTATCGAACAGCTGACGGACCCCTTCGGTCACTTCGTCACTGTAGATCCATGCAAGTGTGGCCGAGCTATCGAGCACGAGGCTCATGGCCGGCCTTCATCGCGGTAGCCCTTCCACTCCGACCAATTGAAACGGCCGAGTTTGTGCTGCTGCGCACGCTCCCGGACGCGACGCACTGCTGCCCGCGCTTCCTCACGGTTGAAACCAGGCTTCGCTGGTACCAGCCGCGCGATCTCCTTACCGTGGCGGGTGATGGTGATTTCCTCGCCGCGCTCGACTTGGTCGAGCAATTGGCCGAGCTTGTTTTTGGCCTCAAAGGCACCGACTTCGCGCATTTCTGACACGCCCTCAGGACAAGCTGGATTGAGCTAGCTTAATTTTGGTGAATTTACCCAAGGATTTCAAACTAGCAACCTGTTCATCTGCACTGAATATACTCACCCCGCCAGTTTCTTGAGGGGTAAGCCGGGTGGGTTGGGTTTGAGCCGGCTAGGGGCGAAGCCCCTATTGAGGCGGTGGTTTGGGTTGAATGTTAAATAGTTAAAGCAATGTTAGATCGCGCGCGCGTGTTACGGGATGTGGATAATTCGTTAAATCGTTGAGTTATATGGTGATTTTTGGAGGCGTGGTTCCTGATAGGCCAATAGTGGGGTTCCTAATAGGCCAATGGTTGAGTTCCCAATAGGCCACGCATTCGTTCCAGATAGGCCAATTTGGGTTCCTGAAAGGCCAAGTAAATGGTTCCTAATAGGCCAAATCGCCTGATGGTTCCTGATCGGCCAAATATGCCGTTAACTTACTCCCCCATTCGGGCTCATCGGAACGGTTCTACGGTCCTTACTGTAAAAAATCACTTGATCGGGGTCGGGTTCGTAAGTCATGCGATAGTCTGGGAGGTCATCGCTCAAAGCCATCCTCTTAACCTCCAGCCGAAACCGTTTGACCGGACTGGCGGAACCGCTTTTTCTGTGTAGCAACTCAAGGCCGATGGCCCAACGAACCTGGTTGCCACAGTGTTTGCGCGCTAGTTCATAGAGCCGCCGTTCGAGCGCTCCCCCAAGTCGGAAGTAATCCCGGTTCAGCGTCAGGACCTCCCGCGCAGCGACAGCATTATAAAGCCATTCCGACAGCGTTACCTCGACCGCAATCATACGTTCGTTCGTAGGAGATCTCTCGATGATCTTCCAATCGTCGATGAGGCCAAATGCATGCTTAATCCGAACTCCACCGGTGACGATGTTGGTCTTGATATTTGTTCCCTTGAGCCGATCCAATCCCGCCTCAAGCCTCTTGTAATGCTCTCCCCCTATAGGCCTGTTCGTTGAGACGAGATAATCGTAGACGCGGAAGCGAACTCTTCGGCTCTTGGCATCCTCACGGCCCTGGTTAAGACCCTCTACGATCTGACTTATCAGATAGATCAGAATGTCTTTATCCCATATGGTCGCGAGCCCGTATGCACTCGGCGCTACCGTGAGACTATTACCGTTGTGTTCGTAGTGCCGGATACGACGATCGGGCTTCTTAGACAGACTGAACATCGGGTGCTCCATACTATGCCGGTCATCTTTGAGCGCCCAATCGAGAATGTCCGCAATAAAAAAATCGCGTGTTGGGTGGCGTTCCGGAAGCAGAGAAGAGCGCCGATCGATCTCTGTCGAGACTTCTTCCTGCTTTGATTCCGCTACTTTTTGCCCGAAGCGGGCTATAATGTCATCAAGCTTTTCCACCACCCTACCCTCTTCTTCAATCCGTGGGATTTGGCACAAAGCAGTACCGTTACGGTCAGTTACTGCATTCAGCTGGTGAGATTCACTTCCGCAAGATGTCGCAAATACCCGGCGATCGTTATCCTGTTCTCTTGACAGTACGCCTTCAGTCTCGAGTGCAATCCAGGATCGAGATCTACAGTGATTCGCACCGGTTTAGGTGGGCGTCCCGACTGTGGCAACTGACCGCCGGCTCCACTTTCGACAAATGCGTCGGCCAGTACCACGGGATTGAGACCGTCGGGACGTCGCCTGATTGCAAGTTCCTTCTTCATCGTGTCAATCCTTGTAACTCTTTGAGTACATCGCGAATCTCGTCTGCTGCAGTCCCTGCCGGCGCATCCTCGATGACACTGCCGCCGCGGCCCAGCGACTCGGCAAATATGACGCGCTGACCGACCGTAGTTTTCAGAGTCTTCACTGGAAACTCGCGCATCAAATCAAGCACTGCGTTGCCCAAGACCGTGTTCGGAATTTTCCGGTTGACCACCACTGACGCTGCCAACTTAGGTCGAAACCCACGAGCCTCCTCGACAAGCTTGATTGTTGTCTCGGCCGCCCATACGTCGGCGCTCGAAGGCTGCACAGGAATTAATATGCAATCAGCCGCCATAATCGCGCTCCGATCCACCTTCTCCGCGCGAGGCGGTCCGTCGATGACAACGTGTTTATAGCCGGCAGCTAGACTTGGAATTTGCTTGTGAATGGTATCGTTATCGATGGCGACAACGGTCACCTCGCCGTTGTACGTGCCTTCCGATCTTACCGCAAACCAGTCAAGCGCGGTGCGCTGCCGATCTGCGTCGATCAGGAGCACCTTGCCGCCATCCTGGGCCAGCGCGACGGCCAGATTGGTCGCTAATGTCGTCTTGCCTGCGCCGCCCTTTTGAGTGACAAGCGCGATCCGCATACCACCACCTCACCACCACTGTACGTGCCGTTACGGTACTGCATTTCTTGACACACGCGCAACTACCTAAAGGGAGTGTCCCGCTATCTACGACAAAGCGACGGGTTAGATAGTGCTTCTAGCGAGCGAGTGCAGTACAGCTATGCTGCTGCACTGTGCGTTACTGTACTGCATTCGTCCTTTGGAGCGTATACCGACCGCCAGAGCAAATTCCCCTCGGCTCCTTCCCAGGCTCCTACCGGTCATGTCTTTTGATGTTTGGCAGCCATCTTCTTTCTCTAATACGTACCGTAACGGCGCGTACAGTCGCGGTACGGTACTGTCCTGTACTGTACTGTACTGCTGAGGAGGCGGTGTGCTCTCGTGGCCCTCGCACCGCAGAGCCAGTCGAGAAAGGCCCTCCACAGCAGCAGTCCGCGGGATCTGCATTCGGGGCCGCGTATCAATGGGATACTCAACGTGACCAGTTCGAGCCGCGCGGCTCACCGTTAAAGCTGCCCCACGCGTGGTATTGGCAACGCCAGCACGCCCAACAGCTGTGCGGGGCTCTCCAGTCCCGCTCCTGCACCTCTACCCGTACAGTGACGGTACGGTACGGTACGGTAGGGTTGATCTTCGAGAATCCGTGTTCATAGCAGAGTAGGGTGGGCGAGCCCTCCTCGTGAGACGGGCTAGGCACGAGATGGCGGCCCAGGCGACAATAAAAACGGCAACCCAACTATTCATCACGTCACGGCTGCTGTCCCCGAATTCCTCGGCCAACAGAACGCTCAGCGGCTGCGGCCGACCGAGAAGGAGATACGAATCGGCGAGGTTTACGAACCCTGTCTCTTGCAGGAGGGATTCATCGCCCCGACGGCGTGGTTGCACTGCCCGCAGTGGGCGTATACGGATCTTGACCGGACACGCGGCGGAATGTTGCTGTAGTCTCAAAGGATTCCAAGTGTGTGTAGCCGCTTCTCATTGGCAGAAGAGCGGGATTTTCTCGCTACCCGACTCGGCGTCTCCGCCAAGTCTCTCGCCAATTATCGTCCCCGATACAACATCGCACCGAGGCAGGAGCATTTCATCGTCACAACCGAATATGAGAATCGCAAACTGACACGAGCTCGATGGGGATTGTTATCCATTCCCGGAAACCAAGGCCGCGAGCAGTATTCGATAAATGCCAGGGCTGAAACCGTAGAGAGTCGGCCAACTTTTGCCGAGGCTTTCGGCCGACGGCGCTGTTTAATTCCCGCCAGTGGCTTTTACGAATGGGCCGGACCGAGCTATGCAAGGCAACCGTACTGGATTCATCGGCGTGATGACGACTTACTCTTGTTTGCTGGCCTCTATGCGCATGAAGAAGCCGACGATAATGGGGTACCCATAAACTTCACCATCCTCACCTGTGCGGCAAACCCGACCCTGGCAACGATCCATGACCGGATGCCGGTGATCCTGTCCGATCGAGATGCGGATGATTGGATGAATCCGGGCGAACAGGCACCGTTCTCGCTGAAATCTTTGCTGATACCGGCACCGGAGGCTCTGCTGCTCGTACAACTTGCCTCACCTTTAGTAAACAACGTAAAGAATGAGGGTCCCGAGCTGCTCGCCTCCAGTGGGACCAAATGGCAAATGTCGTTTAACTTCTAGAATCGGTTTCTGGTCCAAGCTATTCGAAAATCGTCAACCGAGGCTTGGAAGACCAGTCCCATCTTGAACTTCGTTCGGTAGTCGTTCATCTTGGTCAATATTGACAGTGGTTTGGGAGGTGGAGGATGACACAGACCCAGATGACGGCTTACCTGGCCGACAAGATCGGCATCACCAAGCGACAGGCCAAGTCCACATTCGACGAACTCAACGACTTGGTCACCAAACAGCTCAGGAAAGAGGGCTCGCTGCGACTAGCAGGTCTTGGGGTATTCCGCAAGCGCAAGCTCAAGGCGCGTGTAGGGCGCAACCCTGCTACTGGCGAGCAGATCAAGATTCCGGCGCGGACCCGACTGCGCTTTACGCCGGCCAAGGCGTTGAAAGACTCCGTACTCGGCGCTCGGTAAGCTTCCCCGCGGCACAAACAACATCGTCGTCCTGGCCAAGTTCATCAATTGCTAGGGCCAAAAAGCGCTCAGTCAGAGCGCGATGTTTAATTGTGTTCTCTGCACGTATCTAAGTTGGGGAGAAATGAACATGGAGCCTCCACTGCACCAAACGCGCGAGGCTTGGCTGAATTATGTCGCCCAACGCATGGCGCCCATGTTCGAACGGTTAGGGAGCCCCCTACCGGCTGAGTTGCGTATCGCGATTGGTTTTACCTCCAGCGGCGAGCGCAGCAGGCATATAGGTGAGTGCTGGGATAATCAATGCAGTGAGGACCGGCATTTCGAGATCTTTATCCGGCCCGACCTGAGCGAGTCTAAAGATCTGATGCCGATGCAGGTGGCGGCGATCCTGGGCCATGAACTGGTGCATGCTGCGGTCGGCGTCGCGGCCGGCCATCGGAAAGAGTTCCGGCGGATTGCTCGCGGAATTGGTCTCGTAGGCCAAATGGCGGCGACTACACCTGGGCCCGAATTCGAGGAGGTGCTGCGACCGATACTGCAAGAAGCAGGACCGTTGCCCCACGGCAGATTGCAGTCAGCCCTTGGCACCAGTAGCCATTCCAGCCGCCGCAAGAGGACTCACAGCCGCGTGAAATGCGTCTGTGACACCTGCGGCTATGCGGCTCATACCACACGCAGGTGGTTCAATTCAGCCGGCGCACCGCTCTGTCCAAAGCACGGTCAGATGAACGTGCAGAGGATTTGAGCAATTCTAGGTCGCACCACTGAATACTTGCCATATCACAGGGGCAGAGGTTGACCCTTCCCCCCCGCTAGCAACTCGCTTCCTTCAAAATAGCCTAGAAAAGTGCCACTCTGAGGTGAGTAGATTCTTGAATAGTTGGATTTTACTGGATACCGGGTTTCCCGAGGAAAACTAGTGAATGAATTATTTAGATACATTTGAAAGACGGCTGGACGACGAGACCGCTACCGTCGAGAAGGAAATCGAATCTCACGAGCAGCAGTTGGAAGCCTTAAATAGGCGACTTGGAGCTCTGAAGCGGGCGGCCGAATTATTCGATTCTGAGCACGGTGCAATTTCAGAATTGCTTCAGGCTGGCTCAGCTAATGGCGGTGTTATCGCTAGGCAGATGGCGATTTTGCCTACCCCCGCCGGGCAAAGAACTACAACTAGTCCGAGGCCGACCGACGCACAGACACGACGCGCGCCTACGACCCAGGGCCGTACCAAGAGACTGACAGCAAAAGCCGGTCGCAGCGACAGCCAGAACGGCGAACTCACCCGACTCGACATGATAGCGGCGGTTCTCAAGCGGCATCCTCGCCGGACTGTGCGTGAATTGATTGCGTTACTCGACAAAGAATACCGCTGGAAGACCACGGAAAGTGCAGTCACCGGTCATTTGTATACGCGCCGTGACAAGTTCCTGCATACTCCACCGGACCGTCCAACCAATCGCCCGGTCACTTGGTCGTCAAAGTAGGCTACGTTCGGCACCGATCGCGATTGCAATACCTATCTTGTGTACCAATGCTATTGCGTCGCAGTAATCGCGAGCCCATCCGGTGGCCATCGTGGCAGCTGGGGCGCGAAAAGTAGGATAGGGCAGGCGATCCAAGCACTATAACCCTAAAGGAAATCTGCGCGGCGGAGCCATGAGAGTGAGTTCCTGCGGGCGGGGCTGACATTTCTCCTCGGCATTGTTCTAGAAAGTACACGGGGAGGGAAGGGCGCCTCCACGACCATCGATGCACTTCAGTCTGTTCGGCGAACCTGAAGCTCTGCCGATTTCGGCATAGCCCGACAGCGTCTTAAAAGCCGCCAAGCCCTATGGGGCCGGCGGCTCACGATCTACTCGACCGTGTTTTCACGATTCAAAATGTAGTCGACGGCCTTCTGTGCCTGCGCGGCAGCCACTACCACCATCCGCTGATTGCTGTGTAGCGCCGCCAGCCAACCTTGAATATAAGCAGCCTGATTATGAATGACCGCTGGCGAAATACCCGCTTCGGCGCAAAGATAAGCCGCTGAACATTCCGCCACCATTTCCTCAAAACTGTATATGGGCGAGCCGAATGGCGCGGCTTCACAGATCGATTTGCGGTTAAGTCGCTTCGGATGGCCAGTCGCGTGACCGCCGCACTCGTGCCAAAAAGTTGACCAGTATTCCTCGGCGCTCTCGAACAAGCCGCGCAGCGGCATTGTAACCCGGTCAGTGATCGGCGAATAGAAAGCCTTGTCGCCGGCGTGCACAATCTCCGGCGGGTTAGGCATGCTGGCGAGAATTTTCTCGCAAGCCTGGATTGGATCGTGATGGTGCATCGCAATCTTCGGCAGTTTGCCGAGCACCGCCTGCGGCAGTTCGCATTGCTCAAGATTGAAGACCCGATAATATCTCAAGACGAAACGCCGACGATTTTTCTCATCGGCTTGGTCGGTATCGGCGTCGTCCTTGGTCTGGGCGCCGGCGATTTCATCGACTTTCCAAAACACGACAATTTCGCTGTGCTCACCCTTGCGGACCGCTCCGCCAAGCTCGTTTGCCTGTTTCATAGTCAGCCAAAAGGGCGAGACGTATTTGGTCGCCGATAGCAGAAACAGATTGACGCCCCGATACGGCTTCTTCGAGACGACGTTGCGTGGCAGTCCGCTCGAAGTCCACGGTCGCCGCCAGGGCACGATTCCTTGTTCCAGCAGATTGACCATCTTCTCAGTCACAATCGCGTACGTATCCATCGGTTCGCTCCTTTTCTGCGCCCGCTTCCGCGTAAGCGGCAGGGCGATTGGTTTGGAAAATCCCGAAACCTTTCTTCCCCCCTCGGCCTCTCCACCCGGATTGAGAGGCGACGGAGGGAAGAGACAGACGCGGAGCGCAGCGGAGCTAACCAATGAGCGGCGCGGAGCAATTCAATGCCGTCGTGCCAGAGCGGAGCGGTCCAGGGGACTGGCGCGGCGGACTTGAGCTGGAGCGGCGCAAGGTGGGGTAGGGTAGGGGCCGCTAAGTAGCACGGAGACGGGTAGTGCGCGGAAAATGAAAGGCGGGAACTATTTTAGGCGAGCCGATTGCGGTCGCTTCTGGAATTTCCTGAGCTTTTGCTAACCGGCGCATGGGCCACATTTTGTTGGAATTCGGTCATCTGATCCCATGGATCGCTGATCCCATGGATCGTCAAAGAAGGAGAAATCATGAGCAAACTAGGAATATGCATTTCGCCATTCATGGGACTAAGTCTTGCGCGCCTGGCAGAATTTGCACAGGAATCCGAGAATGCCGGCATCGAAGGTATCTTCATCCCAGAGGGCAAGAATGATGGTCTGATTTGTTGTTATGCGACCGCCAAGGCGACCAACTGCGTGATGGTCGCGACGTGGATAGTCAATATTTTTCTGCGCGAGGCAGCTCTCTGTTCCTGGGCCGCCCGACAAATTGCGCAAGAAACTCCCGGCCGCTTAATTTTGGGGCTAGGGGTGAGTCACCGGCCGTTACTGGAGAGCTTGGGAATCAGGGTTCCGGATCCACGTGGGCGGCTTCGACGTTACACACAAGAATTAAGGAACTTTCTCGGAGGCCAGGACACCTCACGACCGATTGCGGGCGGTGTGCCGATTTATTTCGCTGCGCTCGCCCTCGAGACTGTTCGCCTCGGCGCCGAAATAGCCGATGGCCTGATGCTGGATATCTGCACTGTCGATCGTCTCCAGACAGCCGCCGCAACCGCCTGCGATACGCTAAATAGGAAGGGACGCTCACGTCCCCACTTTACGATCACTACCGGCATTCCGCTTTTCCTGCATCCGGATCGCGACTGGGCCCTGGCTGCGGCACAACGCACACTCGCGCGCTATGCTTCCCTACCAGCGTAAACTCGCATGTTCGCACGCAGCGGATTCGCTACCGAAATGGCGCAACTGTTGGCTGTGCGCGATTCCATTGAAGATGCCTCCGCCATGATAACGCCGGCAATGGTAGAGTCGGTGGCGCTCATCGGCCCGCCAACTGAGTGGCGGGCTCGCTTCGAGGCATTGGCAC
Organism: Acidobacteriaceae bacterium; assembly: GCA_019244055.1. Classification (GTDB taxonomy): domain Bacteria; phylum Acidobacteriota; class Terriglobia; order Bryobacterales; family Bryobacteraceae; genus Bog-105. The sequence goes on from JAFATG010000160.1 coordinate 11,152, forward strand.
AAGCCGGCGCTGATTGGGTCATAGTCCGTCCGTTCCCGGTTGATCAAGATTACGAAAACTCGCTGCATGCAGCCATCAACGCCTTGGCTCGAATCCAATAGCTTGTTTTCACTGGCTCCGCTGGTAACGGGGAGCCGAGGCATAGATCCTGAGTGCAACAGAAATGGCAAAGTACCTGCCAGGCGACCCTTAAAGAAGAAAAGAAATACCGCGCGCCCTTCATGGGGCTGAAAAAAGCCGCTCCGCGGCAGGAACAGGCAAAATTCGTTGAATAACACCAACATTCGCTGGACTCAGCTCACTTGGAATCCGTGGTCGGGTTGCCAGCGGGTTTCTCCTGACTGCCGCTATTGTTATGCCGAGACCCGAGCGGAAAACTTTCGCGGCACACCGGCCTTCTAATGGCTTCGATCTCACGTATCGCCCACATAAGCTGCGCAAGCCGCTCAAACGCAAGGAACCCGCACTGATCTTTGTCAATTCAATGTCCGATTATTTCGACGAACGAGTACCCGACGAGTGGCGCGACCGGGTACTCGAAGTGATGGCAGACACGCCGCATCTGCAGTATCAGATGCTGACCAAACGCCCTAAGGTAATGGTTGATTATTGCGAGCGTCGCGAGATGCCGGAGAATGTGTGGCTCGGCGTTTCGGTCGAGCTGCCTCTGTACCTCTCTCGTGTCGACCTCCTGCGCAAGGCGCGGGGGACCGGCCCCAAGTTCATCAGCGCTGAACCGCTCCTGGCCGACCTGGGCTCCGCTCTCGACCTGTCAGGCATCAGCCAGGTAATCGCTGGCGGTGAGAGTGGCCTTCATCTGCGCGATCCGGCCCTTTGCGCCCGTCGTGGCATGACAGATCCGCCGCCGGGCAAACCCACGCAGTTAAGGGCTGGATTCCTCGACCGGACCGAATTCCGTGGGCCCAGCATCTTCGTGATGCCTGCCTCAAAGCTGGCGTGGCATTCTTCTGGAAACAATGGGGTGGCGCCACCACACAAAGTGCTGGCTACATCCTCGACGGCCGTGAATGGAGTAAGCAGCCGCGAACACTCGGCGAGGATGGAAGCTGGCGGGATTCCGCGGGGGAGGTTATTTATTCGCGCCGCGCTCTCAGGTGAACCGAATACCAGCACAGTACCGGCACCCAGCCATTGAGGAGGGGGAGTGCTGAAATGCAGTACGGTTTGTATGTGCAAAATTTTGGCGAGTATGGGGATCCTCACAACCTCATTGCGCTGGCGGTGGACGCCGAGCAGGCGGGTTGGGATGGCTTTTTCATGTGGGATCATCTCCAGCTTTATCGGCTTTCAGACATCCCGGTCGTGGACGCCTGGATCGCCCTGGCTGGGATCGCCGCAGGACTAAGCATCTCAAAATCGGTCCGGTGATCACGCCGCTTGCTCGGCGGAGGCCATGGAAGGTCGCACGGGAAGTTGTGTCGCTGGACCAGCTCTCACGTGGGCGCCTCGTTTTCGGCGTCGGATTGGGAACGCCTCCGGACGCTGAGTTCGATTGCTTCGGAGAAGATCCGTCCGATCGAGTTCGGGCGCATAAACTCGACGAAGGTCTTACCGTGCTGGACGGGTTATGGAAGGGCGAAACCTTCAGCCACGAGGGTGAGTTCTTCCATATTGATCGGGTCAAGTTCGTCCCACGAGCGATGCAATCTCCGCGTGTGCCAGTGTGGGTTGCGGGATTCTGGCCGAACAAACCGCCAATGCGTAGGGCTGCTCGTTGGGACGGCGTGTTTCCGTTGAAGATGCCTCCGGTTCCGCTGGCGGGCCTAAGGCCAGGCGCTGCTCCGTGGTCTGCACTTTGGCTTCAGCCGCATGAGCTCGCGGAGGCGGCTAAATATGTTGGCCGTCACCGCACCAGCTCCGGTCCCTTTGATATCGTTGCGAGCGGCGCAATTCCGCTGGGTGATAAGGCCAAAGGTCAAGAAATCGTCAGCGGGTTTCACGACGCGGGAGCTACATGGTGGCTCGAATGGTTGGATGAACAGCGCGGCAGCTTTGATCTAATGCGCGAACACGTACGGAACGGGCCACCAAAAGTAGGCTGACCTGATTTTGCGGAATAGATCCGACTGTGGCGAATAAACGGCGCATACGCTACATTGACGGGATGTGGGCCTGCGCACATGCAAAGTCTCGTGCTGCGACCTGAACGGCATAGAGCACATTGTCGAGGCGACGGCGGATTCCTTGTATGAAGCCGTAGCTCAAGGCCTGCGAGTGTTTCGTGAGAACGATTGGGTGAATGACTTAGGCGGTGGCAACACGACCATTTCAGTTGTGGTGAAACAGCCCGAAGTTGATCACAAAGTTCGGGTTCGGGATTTCGAACGGTGGCTCGAATCGCAAGGGCGGACGCCGGCCGAGATGAGTCTCAAGGCTCGGCTCCGGGAGCTCCTAGACTCCAGGGCGACGAGAAGTCGCGTGACCAGGCCGGAAGGGTAGGGGAGCCCCCCGAATCCAATCGCGCTCGACCCGTATGAATCGAGCTGAGCCGGTTTACCTAATTCGCTCATAAATGGCAAAGTGATCTGATTGTGCCGTTCCGTATCCCGTCGTGAAGAAGGTGCGACGATCTGAGGAGCTGAAGGGGCTTGCTAGCGCGCGACCCAACCACCGTCAACCGTTAATGGATGACCGGTTACGAACGAAGCTGAATCGGAGAGCAACCAGACAACAGCTTGTGCAATCTCTTCCGGCTTCCCCCATCGGCCGACTGGTTCGGCAGCGACGGCATCCTGCTCGCTCATACCGCCACTATCGATGATTCGCTCAGTCATCGGTGTGCGAATAGCGCCCGGGCAAACGCAATTCACGCGAATATTCTTCTGCGCGTATTCAAGCGCTGCGGTTCGTGTCAAACCGACCACGCCATGTTTGGAGGCGTTATAAGCAGGCAGCCGTTCAATGCCCACGAGTCCGGCGACGGACGCGGTATTGACGATGGCACCGCCACCTAGCTTCAGCATTTGCGGAATTTCGTACTTCATGCATAGCCAGACACCTTTGAGGTTGATCGCGATGGTGCGATCGAAGTTTTCCTCGCTGGTTTCGACTGTAGTCGCCATACGGCCTTCGATGCCGGCATTGTTGAAGGCCCCGTCGATGCGGCCGTAAGTTTGCACTGTTTTCGCGACCATCGCTTCGACCTGGTCGGCTACCGACACATCGGCGTGGATGAAGCTGGCGGTACCGCCGCCATCCTTGATCATTTTGACGGTGCGCTCGCCGCCCTCCTGAATATAGTCGCCAATCATCACGGTCGCGCCTTCCTGTGCGAGTTTGAGAGCCGTAGCACGGCCGATACCTGATCCACCGCCGGTCACGAGCATAACTTTGCCTTCAACAAGTCCGGCCATTTTTGGTTCCTCCGTTTTCGAAATGAGGTATGCGGGCGACCCAACCACTATACATCGGCATCGGTGGCCCGTAACGAAGCCGTGTCAAACACAGCTAGACTAACGTGAGCTCCAGAGTGCAGGGGCGAGGCGAAGGTTTGGGTGACCCAAAGAACTCGCTCGTCCGAGTTTTCCCAGGCGTTCGACGATTCCGTACCATGGTGCAAGTAGCTTCGTGGTCGATCTCCTGGAGGATTATTTCTCCGACTAGCCACAAGAGTATGAGGCTTGGACCCGCTCAAATCGGACGGAGTGCACCTGCAGGCTAACACTATCTTGAAGTTCACGCGCCCGTCATTCATGTTGTTCAATACTGAAGAGGATGTGTGGAGGTGGAGGATGACGCAGTCGCAGATGACAGCCTATTTAGCCGACCGGATCGGCATCAGCAAACGGCAGGCAAAGTCCGCGCTCGACGAGCTTAACGAGTTAGTAACCCGGCAACTTAAAAAAAGAAGGTTCGCTGCGCCTGGCCGGCCTAGGGATTTTTCGTAAGCGCAAACTCAAAGCGCGCGTGGGTCGCAATCCTGCTACCGGCGAGCAGATCAAGATTCCCGCGAGGACCCGATTGCGTTTTACGCCGGCCAAGGCTCTGAAAGATTCCGTTCTAGGCGCCCGCTAGTCAACAGACGCACCCTGGCCATCCCAGCACCAGCCTGCGAGCCAGGGTCATAGTAAGCCTCCGCGCGGGGCGCCGTTATCGTGAGCTTGGGTTTGAGAAGGAGCTTGGCCGCGATTGCTCGACTGTTCTTGTCAGCAACCTGTGTAGTCGCGAAAGTTACGCCCAGGTATCGCGAGACGCCGCAGAGGTTCTCAGGATCGATGGGTACTTCCTAGGTCTGAAATAACAGAGAGAGCTTGGGTGGAGCAGCAAGAACAATTCCGCCAATTGAGTCTCTTGTGCCCGTGCGGCCGGTCCATAGAGCTCAGACGGCGCGGTTGTTGCCAGTCCTGTTACGACCGGCGGCATCATTCTCTACGTTTTTTTGCTGGGTTACGGGAACGGGTACTGGAGCGCGATCGTTTCCGCTGCAATGCCTGCGGGACACGGTCTCCGCTGTTGGTTCATCATCGCGACCGAAGCAATCAGACAAAATCTCTCATTACGCTCTGCATTCGTTGTCACGTGCGCATTCACCGCTCCGTGGGACTAAGACACTGGCTGACCGGGCGTCTGCTGACATTGTGGCGTGAACTCCATCCTCACGAGCCGGAGCAGCTCCAGCTGGCCTTTCGGAACTCGTCCAAACATCAACCGGAAACAAGCCAGCAAGAGCTATCCATCGCCACCATGCAACTCTTCGGATCGATAGCAGAATATCGCACTTCGGATTCGCCGGCGCCGGCCCCATTTCGGCGAGAGATCGATATCAACGCGCAACACTTGTGAACCGGGCCAAAGGGAAAAAACCGTGTCAGCCGAGAATACGTCGCGTCTGGAGCAAGAGCGAGACGACGGCAAACAGCCGAAGAGAGAGATAATTCTGGCTCTCATCGAGTATGCAAGCCGCCCGCTCGCTACCGTGTTCGTCGGCTTGTTGGTTGTGCTTTGGCTGTTTTTCATGAGAGGGGCTCTTTTTCAGCTCCTTGTGAATACCGAGAGTGTCAAGATCGGATCCTTCGAGATCCAACTTCGAGAGCAGGCGCATTATGAAAATCTAGGCGACCAGCTTCGGGCCCTTAAGAATTTGACCCCCGACCAATTGGAGTTGTTCCTAATCGTAAGCAAAGAGAGGGAGCATGTTTCGTATTTCGGACCTGAGGTCACCGAGCCTAATTTACAAGCGCTGAAAAGCGCCGGTCTGCTGTCGGAGTTTTATAAGCAGCCGAACAATCAGTGGTTTTGGAGAGTTTCTGATAACGGGTTCGCACTCCAGCGCCTAATTTTCGGACTTTTGACGGCTGCCATTAAAGGAACCGGCTAATGTCTTTTCAGTCAGACGAAACACCAGAAACTCTGCAGAGCGGCGCCTCATACCATGAGAGTTGGGAACCAGGTGGACGAGTGAACTGCGCGAATGCGCCAGAATTTGCCGGCCCAGGAAGCTAACTGGCCGTTAGACGTCGCTCGGCGTGGTCCTCACTTCGACACTGTCGCGAATTTTGAAGCCACGTACTTCTGCCAGCACGCCACCCAATTCGAGGCAATACAGTGCTGCGCGTCAGCGAGCGACATCCTGCCAGCGCAGACCAGATTGTGCAGTTCGTTCTCGAGCTGGTCCTTCTCGGCTGCCCCGGGTCGTGGGTCGTACACAGCGCACAATTGGCGGTTCGCACAGCTAAAGGGTTGCGGCCACAAATTTTTGAGGTCGTTCGAGCCCCCGAGCTCAAGAGGCACGAGGTGGTCGACTTCACAGGATAGGGAACCTACGCTCTGCTTCGGACCTTGGCACTGGTCATAATCGAACCCATACTCAGCGTATACCTGCGCGCGCATTTCTTCGGTTACGTGGCGATGGTCGGTAGCCCATCCCGGCGTGCAAACATCGGATGCGGTCACCGCCGGGAGAATGTCGCCAGGCGTAAACCTCGGGTCCGGTAAGGCTGCGTAGCTTGGCTCATAGCTCGGTAATCGAAAACCGGGGCTCGGCAACGGAGAGGCACTCGCTAAAGGCCGTGGTAGTGCAGTCGACACCCTTTGCTCAGTAAAGCGGTAGACACAAGCGCCGAGAATCGAGCCAGCAACCAAGCTGGCGACTGACACGGCAATCATGGCTTTGAACGCTTTGGGCGAGTGGCGCCAGCGCACAAATATATACAGAGCACTCGCGGCAATGAGTACGAGGGCGAAGAGACCCCAACTAATAATCATGGTTGGGCGTGACCCGTTGTCGCATGTTGATGCTTCCAATCTGAAATCATTTGGTCAGTAATGTCGGATGGATAGCAGATCGGTTTCGCACCGTGTGGTCTGATGTACGCACTGCGTGCGCCGCATGCGGAGCCATTCCGTGCCGAATTATACGGACAAGCGCACAGATGGCCGGTCGCCAAGTAGGCGGCGACACTTTGCTGGATGATCTGTTGGCGAATTTGGCTGTCGCCCGAGACGGGTCCTGCCGAGGCTGCAGCACTGGTGAACAGCATCAGAAAGGCCGAGATTATCGCCGCTTGCTTAGGCCGTCGACCGTGGAGCGCGGCCTCATTACGTCTTTGTGACACCGGGAAAAAAATCCGAGTCGATGATCTGCTCGAATGTCCATGGGCACGTCTCTGGGAAAGTGCCCCGCGGAAGACGCGACTCCCTCGCTGCTTTATCGCGGGCGCGCAGGTATACGTCGGCTAGCACTTCGTCACGCTTGCCCTGGAAAATGCCTGGGGAGTCCTTGATTATGTCGCCAATCTGCTCGCGGACCTCCACGATGGAATTCCTCCAACTGTGCTGACGATGGCGCAGGCCCGGCTGGAATTTGAGCTTCAGCAGATGCAGCAGAAGGATTTTCAACTCCGACCTTAACTCACGGCGCTCACGGGCCCCCATCAGCTCCAACTCCTCTGCCAAGTGGTCCCAGTCGAGCGATTCGTAATCCCGTGCCCGCAGGGCGGCCGCCTGGTCCATCAACCAACTGTGAAAGTCTTCTTCGATGGTGAACACGCGTACTAATCCTTCCAGAAATTCTTAAACCGCTGGGGACTCAATTCAGTATACCGAACGGTGTGCTGGATGTTCTTATGGCCGAGATAAAGCTGAATTGCCCGTGTGTCCTGGCCGGCATTCGCCAGGTAGAAACCGGTCGCGTGGCGCAGCATGTGAGGATGAACGGGGAATTTGATGCCAGCCGCCTTACCCGCCGCTGCAACTACGAAATGAATCGTGCGAACCGTCAGCGGACCGCCTCGCAACGACGTAAACACGTAAGGTGCCATCTCGTCCTGCTGCCGTTTCCAGGAGCGCAGGGCGCGCAGCTCGGGGCCGCGAAGCGGATGAGTTGAGGGCGAGCCATTCTTGCGACGCGCTACGTGAAAGGCGCCCGCCTTGAGGTCGATCTGATCCCAGCGCAAGCCTGACAGCTCGGACGTCCTCAGCCCATGGCGATAGGCCATCATGATCAGTAAAGCATCTCGCTCGGCCACACGGCCATCTGAGTGGCGTGTAGCCGCAATCATCCGCTCGACCTCGTAGGGCGTCAGGTGCTCCCGCGTCCGGCTGGCCTGATTGGGCTGACGAGGTGGAGGCGAGTTTGGTCGCTTTGTCGAAAACGGTATTTGGCGTAGCGCGATAACTCTGGCCAAAGCTCAACTCCCATCACGATCTGGAATCATCTACATTACCATAATGGGGCAAAAACGGTAATTAGCTCGGGCCCCTCGAGCGGAGCGCTCTTTGCCCGAATTGGCATTTCGGCAAAGCGCTAACGGCCAGCGCGGTTCCGCCCGAAGTCATTCCTGGTTTTTGACTGCCGCATCCGACATAAGCTGGACTAGCTGCTCACCATCGATCAGTTCTATGGGTAGATTTTGCGCAAAGTCGCGGGCCTGTGCCGTGTAGCCGGATGTGGTTATAAAAACTCCCTTTACGGCTTTTCGATCCGCAACTAACGCCCCATAAAACTCTCGCACTGTCGGGCTACCGACTAGCGCTTCTGGAGCAAGTCGTTTGCATTGAAACAGGTAACGGCCTCCAACAATAGGGCGATCCAGAGTTGCTTCTACATCGATGCCTCCGTCCCCGCTCGCCTTCGTCGTGGCTGCGGTAAAGCCAATGTTATTCAACAGATCGACGATCAGTCTCTCGAATTCGACTCCCGAAAGTGCACTCCAATTGCCAATTGGTGCATCTGAACGTGCGGAGATCACTCCCGGATATCCAAAGACCGACAGGATTTCTTCGGCGTCGTGCCGGCCAACTGGGTGTTTGTCTACCAGCTTCAGACGCTTCAACAGCGTGTTTATTTTTCCTGGATTGCTGTCGGCGAGTCTCGCCACGAGAGGAACCACAGCCGCTTCTAGCGACAACCCAGCGGAGAGCGCGCGGCGCTCCGTCAGTTGGAGCATTTCCTGCTCTGAATATCGCGGCAGCGAAATCACTATATCGAAACAGCCGAATAAGTCTGGTGAGCAATCTCCTTGCTTCTGAACTGTGCCGATCAGCGTGAAAGGCTTCACGGCAAGCCTCATGTCCCGTGCACTCGGTCCCTTGCCCACAACTATGTCGAGTACGAATCTCCGAAGCGTTGGTGCTAATAGATCGACTAGGAAACTTCGAAGCCGACCGATGTTATAGACGAAAAGAATGTCGCCCTTTTCCAAATCGTTTACGATCGCGGCCAAATCGCCGCCGCGCTCTATGGCAGAACCTGAAACCGCACGAACGTTAACGGCGAGCTCGCGCGCTATAACATGGGCGATGGTCCTTTTGCCGGATCCGTCAGGCCCAACTAACAAAACGTGACCCAGCACTTCCTGACGTCGCTTCGCCAGATCCACTAGCGCCGTAAGCCGACGCACGGCTTCGGCTTGCCCGACTATTTCAGAAAACTTACTGGGCTCGGCTTCCCCTATGGCAGGAGCAGGGATTGCATTTTCGGTCGGCAACGAAACGAGAGAGCCGGCTGATTGTTTTTGCATTTCAAAGAACCGCGCTGAAACTTAAACGCGCCAGCAAACGTCTCAGTGAATCGGCCGAGATGGGAAGCACATTGTGGAGACCGTCCCTGAGAAATATGTCGAACTGCGATGCAGCGACAAGCTGGCCCTCGCCACGAATCCAAGTCGGCGGGTAAAGATGGCAAATCAAGCCAATGATTCTGGGGTCGGTCTCATTGCGGATGGGGTGACAGTACAAGTCATAGATGCGCCAGGCTTGCATCGTGAGTGAAGGCTCTATGTCCTGTTCGTGTTGCACTGAAAGCATTTCGCCGGCACGCAGCGCTCTCGAGACCGAGACTGCCACCATTCCTATCTGGTTAGGATGAGAGTCGGCATTGAATCGCTGCCCGAGCTGAGTGCAGGCCTCAGCCACTC
>JAFATG010000359.1 GCA_019244055.1 Acidobacteriaceae bacterium
GAAACTCTGAAACAGTTGCAGTACCAACGCGCCCAGAGCGCCAAAGCGCGTCTGGATAAGGCCGCCCGGCTGTACATCCACGCGGTCAAGGAAAATACCAACGGCGAGTTCGATTTAGCGCAATTTGGGTTCGAATTTTCAATCGAGCAAATCGAAGTCCGCGCCCTCGAGATGAAACCCCATCTGTTCGACGAATACTGGCGTCAGGTAGAACAGGAGGAGCGCAACAAAGCCGCTTGATGTACTTCGAGCCCTAGGACGACGTAAGTACCCGGTCTCTCAATGCACGACATTTTACAAACCATTCACAATTCCAGAATTCATGTCCCTATGAAGCAACTCACACTAGGACTCGTAATGGTGAACTTCGATTCCCAATAAGAGTTGCGGGGTATGCACGGTGGCCACAACGAATCCAACCTACGACAACAGGCCTTCGGCAAACGATTCCCGCGATTCGGAGCGGGATGGCGGAAAGCCATCACTGCGGGCCTCGCGCTCATTGCGCTAGCGGTGTTTATGGCCACGGCGTTTCGAGCAGGCTGGAATCGCGCCGAGACTGATTTCCCGAACTACTACACCGCCGCCGTCCTGGTCCGTAAGCGTGCGCCCCTGCACAACTACTATCAATGGACGTGGTTTCAGAGGCGGATGAACTACGCCGGCGTGGAAAACCAACTGGGTGGGTACATCCCGCAGACTCCGTTGACCATGTTGCCAGTAGTGCCGGTGGCCAGCTTTCAGGTGCAAGCGGCGAAACGCATTTGGCTGCTGTTGAACCTGGTTTTTCTCGGCCTGGCTGTTTGGCTGTTGTCCCGGATAACTCGATTCAGCGTCGCTGAACTCTCCCTCCTTGCCTTTGCAGGGTATGGAACGCTATATAGCAATTTCCTGCTCGGGCAGTACTACGTCTTTCTGCTTTTGCTGTTGGTGTTCGGCTTCTATTGCCTGAACCGCGGGAAAGAGTCCTGGGGTGGAGTTCTCTTTGGCGCCGCCTTTGCGCTGAAACTGTATGGCGGACCTTTCGCACTGTACTTTGTCGTCAGACGGCGCTGGGGCGCGCTGACCGGAATGATACTTGCTTTCGGAGCCGCCGTCGCGATCGCGGTATTGATCTTCGGCTGGAACGAGATTCTCTACTTCGCGACGCAGATCCTTCCACGCTCGCTCGAAGGGCAGACGCTCGACCCGTATAACAGTTGGAACGGAACCATCTCTACTTTCCTGCGGCGAAGTTTTGTAATGGAGCCGGAGCTAAACCCTCACCCACTCTGGAACGCTCCCGGGCTGTTTTTCTTCCTCCAGCCATTCATAACTGTTTTGATTTTAGTGTTTCCATTTCTCGGCCTGAGAGAATCGATCACTGAAAAGCGCCGCTTTGCCTGGTTCTATATTGCGTTAGTTCTGGCGTCACCCAATACCGCCTCGTATACGTTTGTCCTTCTGTTGTTGCCGGTCGCGCTGCTGCTTGATGAAACACGATGGCGCGAGGGAATTCTTCTCATCTCCTGTTACGTTCTGCTGATACTGCCTTTACTTCCCGCCTCTAGTTCGTTTTTCCCGAGGGTGTGGTTGCTCTTGGTTTTGTTCGTATATGCGGGTTATCGGTCGAAGTGGCTCACGAACGCAAGACAAGTTGTTGGGACCATCGCGCTTGCCGCGGCAGTCGCGATTCCGTTTGCGTGGCGGCGCGAGAACGCTTATCTCCAGGAGCCAGGCCGCCACTGGGAGCGGATCGCCGTGCAGCGAGGCGCTATTTATTCGTCCTCACCTGCTGTCCTTCGATCCGGCATCGTTTACGAATCCATCGGGAGAGTACATTACGTGCTTCGCTGGTTCCATGACGGCCACAATGAGGAGTTCGCATTTCCGGGCGAAGCCTTTCACCCTATCGCGCAGTCGCCAGACGGCCCAATTGAATTCGAGCTGGTAGCGCACCGCACCTCGACAACGATGTTGCTCGATGTTTTTACAAAGAAATTGCTTCGAATATCACCCACGGCTCCGGAACGCGCGGGCGTTCCCTATCGCCCGCTGGATTCAGGGCGTTTCAAACAATTGATTTCTCCTGACCGTCATTGGCTTGTGTCCACGAAGTGGTCAGGCGGATCTCAACAGATTTGGTTGAAGCGGACGACTGGAGGACCGGCTATACAGCTCACAGGTGGAAACTGCAACAGCTTCTCGCCGTCCTGGGACCTCAATTCAAGCGCTGTCATATTTGCGAGCGACTGTGATCGCGGAATTGGACTCCCCGCGCTTTATCGCGCGCGATTGGACAAGTTCCAGGGGCAGTAACGATGAGCGGCAGTTTCTGTTTCCCAAAATTAGTCGGATCTCACTTGATCTGGACCGAACGACGCCTGTTCCGAGCGCCGCAGCCGGAAGAACATATCGTTCGGTGGGCTTCACGGTTACTCTTCCGCGGCGGCACATTCTTCGATGTAGGCGCACATTATGGCTGGATTGCGATAACAGCGGCTCACCGCGTGGGGAAGTCTGGACGGGTGATCGCCTTCGAGCCCGCTCCAATTTTGTTGAATATTCTCTTGGATCACAAACGGGTGAATCGTCTGCCACAGATCGAAGTCGTCGCGAAGGCGGTGTCGGACGTTAATGCGGATTCCGTTCCTTTTTTCCTGGTGAACGAAGGCCTTAGTGTTCGAAACTCGCTCACCATTGGGCCGGACGATACACCTTATGTCACGACAGACGAGAAGACGAAATGCGATGTGGGTTCAGTGACCCTGGACCGATTTGTGGCGGATTGCGGAATTATTCCCGATGCCGTCAAAGTTGATGTGGAAGGCGCCGAACTGCTCGTGCTTCGAGGTGCGGAGGAATTGCTTGATCAACATCATCCGCCTCTAATACTCGGCGTTCACTCGTATTGGCTACCTCGATCGCAGACCGTCGGCCAAATTCTTGATCTTCTCAACCGGCATGAATACCAAATCGAAGAGGAATATGTCATTCCTTTTCAGGGCGGCTATGTGGCCGATTACCTCTGCACTTATGGCCGAACCAAACCATAAAACATGGCCGCCGCTATCGCGATTACGGCTGCACAGGCGCCCAAGGTCAGACCATATCCTTCGTGAGAGATCATGGCGCCCGCTATCATTGCCGCAAAGATTCCGGCAAGCGCGATGATCATGAAATTCAGCGCAGAAGCTCCGCCCTGCTCGGACGGCACTACTCTGGTCATCAACATGCTCAACAATGACGGCTCACTCATGTACTGGAAGCACATGTAGCCGACATACACAACACCAGCCAATAGCGGGCTCGATATCAGAGCCAGTGACGCAAGCATGACGGCTGTCGTGGCCTGCATGAAAGTGATTCCCTTAATGTCACCCATTTTTTTCAGAACAGTAGGTGCAAGAAGAATCACGAAAACCTGGGCTAACTGCCCGTAGGAAAAAATGGAGCCAATACCTTCGACCGATACATGAAGGCGGCGCGAAAAATAGACGTTAAAAAACGGATTGAACCCTCCGGTACCCAGGCTCCAAACAAACAGAGCTGCCATAAACGCATACACAAAGCGGTTGCGTGGATACAGCTTCTTCACGGTTTCCGCGGGTTTGATATCGGGAAATTTGATCAGCGCGGCGGGAATGATGGCGACCGCCGCAAACGCGGAACCTGCGAGCAGAGCGATTCGCTTGGACTGTAACGGTGTGATGGTCGAGCTGAGATGAGTGAGTAATCCGGGTAACCGGCCGCCTGCGAACCCGCCCAGGGCGCCCATTCCGATTCCCGCCGAAGAGATCAGGCTGAAGCCGAGTGCCCGATTGCGATCGTTCGTTAAACCCGCCACCACCGGCGGCAAGCAAACCGCCCAGAAGGACATGAATGCGCCATTCAGGAACGCAGTAAAGAGCAGAGCGGGGCGCCAGGGAAGCGCTGCCCGCAGCGTGGTGGCCATCGCGGTTCCGAGAATGGCAACCATAATGGCGTTCCGCATTCCAAGGCGTCGCGTAACTGCCGCCACCGGCAAGATTGCAACGCAGGTTCCGGCGGTTACTGCCGCTGAAAGTTGCCCTAAGAATTTCTCAGTATGGCCAAGATCCAGGAGGTAGAGATTGTACAGCAGGAAAAAGATGAACTCCCCGAAATCGAAGAGAACTGACGCGAGCAGAAAAGTCCAGAAATTTGAGCCAAGTTGCTGGCGCAGCCACCACCATTTCAAACCGCCAAAACATGTCGCAGGTATTGCTCGCGCGTGGTACCAAGCGCGCTGTATTAACAAGGTCCTGAGCGGGGTGTTTCGTTTCACGTTGGAGGCTGGGCTACTATCCTCGCTAGCGGTCATTGCCGCGGCGCCCAGCGGCAGCAAACGCCGCGAGAACACCCGGGCCTTATCCCTGAATGAGCGCAAGAAACAAAGATTCAACCAGAGTTCGTCTTTGTTGGGTACGAAAAGGGCCTCGACAGGCGATAAGCCGTATTCCCGAACCCAAAGCGCCACGTCCGGGGATATCTCTTCCGTTTCTTTCCTGATTAGCTCGGGCAGGCCGCACCCGAACCACTGGTCAGCCAACAATAATGGGACCAATTGTAATTGCCGCGCTTCTGCATTGTGACGGCTTCGCCACTGAGACCAGAATTCCTCGTCGTGAGAGTGGTTGTCCAGGGCATAGGCGAGTTCCCAAACTCGCTGTAAGCGAAGATCCCCATGTAAGAGGTGCATCATAACGTGGAGGGCTGCGAAAGAAAGTGCATCGGCCGGATCGAGGGTCGGGATGAAGCGGCCGTCCATTCCAACGCGAACACGCCGGTTCCACATCTCCTTTTCTGGAGGGCCTGGAATGCACTCCATCTCGGCGTCCCACAGAGTATAGTGCAGATCAACGGGCATGGGCAGATCAGCAGCAAAATAGTCACCTCGCCATACCCAACGCGTCTCGCGGATCATCGGATCGAGGTGCCGCCCTTTTGACTTACAGGCCGGGCGATAGCCGAGGTCTGATAACGCATCTCTCGCCTCAAACACCTGATCCGGCAGGCACCATAGATCGATGTCGCCTTGCGCGCGCAGTAGCGGGTCGGGGCTGAGTCCGGGAGAATGCGCGAAGCCCTTAAGCAAAGCGAATTCAATGGAGCGTTCGGTCAAAACGTCCGATATCTCGAATGCTGCTGCTTTGAGGCGCTCGAAGCGATGAGCGTTATCTATGTAATTTCGATCGATACGAGCCCGCACCGAGTCGGGAAGAAATTCGCGGCAGAGGTGGCCAAGAAGTAACGTAAATTGGGTCGTATCGGAAAGGGCTAAGAGCTGGTTCCACTCGGAAGTGTCAAGCTGCTCCAGCAATTTGCCCTCGCGCTTTGAGAATTGCAGAGCCTCGAGCAGAGCGATGCCGTACCTCGGTATGCGTCTTTTCCGGAGTGCTTTCGAGCGCAGCGGCGAAAAGTCACTCTCGATCCGCGGCACCAGGGCAGCAGAAGCTGGAGCTGGGGCCATCAGAAATCAAAGCGCAGCCCGAATTGAAAACGGCGAGGCTCGCCCGCTGAAAGGATCTTGCCAAAAGACGGCCCAAAATCCGGATACGGACCCGGGATGCCGTAGTTCGGGTGATTCAGCACGTTAAAGCTCTCTGCTCGAAATTCAATCGTGGAGGACTCAGTTACTACGAACCGGCGTGCCAGCGCAATATCGATGACTTCGTTGCCCGGTCCTGGAATGATATCGCGTCCGGCATTTCCGAACGTGTAGGGCGCGGGGTCGCTGAAAGCGGCAGTGTTGAACCAGTGGTCGACGGTTCGCTGACTGGAAGGAAGGCTGATACTCTGCCCATACACAATGTTCGGCCTGTTAGGCGTTCCGGTATTCGCAAAATCCGTGGCGATGTAGAACGGGTTCAGGGGTGTTCCGTCCTGAAGTGTGATAATTCCACTCAATTGCCAGTGACTAAGAAGTAAGCGCAGGACAGGAGAACTTGGCAGATTATAAACAAACCCAGCACTCAGCCGCCTCGGAACATTGGAGAACGATAATCCTCGTTCCAAGTGAAGGTTGTTCTCATTTTGCGCGCCCGCGCTGTCATAGAAGCCTACGTTCACGCTATCGGCATTGTCGAT
>JAFATG010000016.1 GCA_019244055.1 Acidobacteriaceae bacterium
TTCGTACGCGGGATAGCTCGTAACGGCCTTTGGTGTGAAGTCGATCACCGCAACACTGATCGAGCCTCCCGCTCCCTTTAAGGGAGTTCGAAATTGTAATCATGGTCGATGTTTGACCGGAGAGATGGTTGGGTCGGACTGAGTTCCACCCGAAAGATTAATCGACGAGCCTTCGGATCGTATGGAGTTTCGATTTAAGTCGGCAGTAGCATCTCGCAACCGCGCCTTCCGAGCGCGTGAAGCGAACGTGCGTTCACAAATTGCTTGACAAGCTACTCGGTTGTTAGAGATGGCCGTTAAAGACGCTCTGAGTCGCCCTCAACTGTATCCGATCGTCTTCATTTGCCGTTATCCACGCGCAATCCGGAAACGAATCGGATACGGCATGTCCGAGTTGTCCTACCACGGTAGGTAACAGGTCGGCGACAACAATCCAAGCTGATAGCCTGCGTAGTCGGAAATCTCTATGCGACCGATCATGCTTTGCTGTTTGTGCTTTTGCCTACTGTCTCACCCGCGCAGCTGACTAAACGATTAGAAGGGCGTCCCGCCAACCCCGCGGTCGATGGACGGGCGAACAACTCGGCGATACCCGACGTGCGTTTACGTTCGCTCTTGTGACTCTTGGCATCCTGAGTACCGATGCCGATTTCAGCAGGTTCGACGATCAGACGTATCGATGAGGGGCAATTGTCTTTTATAGACTGGAGGCCGATGAGGTCGAATCGCGTTTCATCGTGCGACTAATACCAGAACAGATGGGCGGGCATGCAGTGACAGATTTCAGCCGGCGTGAATTTCTAACCATTCCTGCTGCCGCCGGACTGGCGGGGTCCGCGTTTGCAACCCAAGGCGATGTGGGATGGCAGCGGCGCATCCGTCGTGTGGGTCAGCTCAACATGACCGAACACGACCCGGTGGAGATGGACGTCGAGGCATGGGCGGACTACTGGGCCAGCTTGAAAGTCGATGCTGTTCTGGTCAGCGTGACCGGAATTCTGGCCTTCTATCAAACCAAAGTGCCCTTCCATCGCAAGGGCAAGTATCTTGGGACCAAAGATTTCTTTGGCGAGTGTTGCGCAGCGGCGAAAAAACGGGGGCTGCATGTGGTTGGCCGTACAAGTCCCGATCTGAACTGGGAAGATGCGGTACAAGCGCATCCGGAGTGGTTCCAGCGCAACGCAGAAGGACAGCCGGTTGCGCACACGGAAGATCCGCGGCTGTTCCGCACGTGCATGTTCAGCACGTACATGACGGATTATCTGCCGGCCATCATGCGCGAAGTGAACTCGCTTTATGATGTGGATGCCCTGTTCACAAATGCGTGGCCTCCTTTGGGGCGATTGCCGGATTGCCACTGTGGTGTGTGCGTGCATCTCCCCGGGCCAGGAACGATTGAGTACTGGGATCGCTTCAATGAACGGACGATCTATTTGTGGAAGCTGTACGACGCAATTGCCAAAGAGAAGCGCCAAGCCAACTTCTACTTCGCGAATTTAGGCGGCGGTATTCATTCCTCGGCAAATTTGGTTGCACTGGGCGAGCTCTGCGAATGGTTCCAATGCGACAACCAGGGCCGGGGCGGAGATAATACGCCGATTTGGGCATGCGCTTCGCAAGGCCGGGTTTGTCGGGCCGTGCAAAACGGAAAGATGGCCACCAATGTTACGGGCGCGTGGTCTACAGGGCCTGTTCGTTGGCGATACGTCGCCAAGTCTGAACCAGAACAGCGCATGTGGTTCAACGAGACGGTGGCGAGCGGCATGGTTCCGTACCATCACATCATCGGAGCCGAGAAGGGGTTGGGTGAAGATCGAAGGGTACTCGGGCCAGCACGCGATTTTTTTCGATGGACCTCACAGCACGATCCCCACTTCCGCAACAAAGCAAGCGTCGCCGAAATTGGCGTCGTGATGGGGCAACGTACGAATCTGTTCTATCAAGCGTCGCCCGGCATGAGCGTCGGCGATTCAATCAACGGACTTTACTCGGCGTTGCTGGAAGGCCGTTTTCTATTCGACTTCGTCCACGAGGAAAAGCTGTCCCGTGATGAGTTACGGAAATACAAGGCTTTGATTCTGCCCAATGTAGCGTTGCTGAGTGACCGTCAATGTCAGCAAATTGCCGATTTCGTAGATGGTGGCGGATCGCTCTTAGCGACGTTCGAAACGAGTATGTACGATGAGCGCAATCGAAAACGCTCGGATTTCGGACTAGCGGAGGTGTTTGGGATTCGAAGAAGCGGCGCCATTATCGGCACAAACGGGAATGCGTATTGTGCTCGGATTGAACAGCGGCATGAGCTGCTGCAGGGATTCGAGGATACGGATTGGATTGCCGGAGCCCAATACCGCGCGCCCATTGCATCCGTCCAAGCACCTGTTTTGACCGTCGTGCCGGGATCGGTAGCTTATCCGCCAGAACTCTCCTATCCCAATCCCTCAAATACAAACGAACCGGCGATGGTGGTTCGGCAAAAAGGCCGGAGCCGGCTTATTTTTGTGCCGGGTGATGTCGACGGCACGTTGTGGCGTTCCGGGCATGGTGACTTAAGTTTGCTGTTAGGGAACTGCGTCAAGTGGATCTCGGGCAACGATCAGCCCGTGATGATTGATGGGCCTGGCCTGATCGAAACATTTGCCTGGGAGACGGAGCCGGGGTTCGCGCTTCACGTGCTGAACTACACGAATCCTGCAGCGCACAAGGGGTGGATTCGGGATTTTCATGCAATTGGGCCTGAAACGATCCGTTTCCGAGTGCCGAACCAGAGGCGGGTCATTCGCGGGGAACTGCTCCGTTCCGAGACAGTGCTGCCGCTGAAAATAGACGGGAGCACAGTGGCTTTCACGATACCGCAAGTTGCCGATTACGAGGTTGCGGCTCTATATTGCGCCTGAGCTGTCGCCAAAGCGGCACATCAGAGCGGCTGCGAGACAAGTCACGTCGGGCAGGCTGAGCGGCGCTTTGCGAATGAGCGTGCTCAATGGCTCACCTTCGAGAAGCTCCATAACAGTGAGGGGCCGGCCTTCAAACTCGCCGATCTCGTGGCTGTGCAGATGTGAGGGTGATTCAGCGAGGACGCCGTGCGAGCTTCGCGCTGGAACCGCTTGAGGGCGTAGTGATCTTGCGCCAGAAAACGCGACCCTCGACGACTGTATCGTCCGGCGTCTCCCGAATGATCCAAGGGCTATTTACAACGAGCCGAACCTTTTCGTCGATCGCCGTGTAACGCCGGGGCTTACTTATAGCAATAGACGTGTCGTCCATCGGGCCCGTGACCTGCCGGCGAATGATCAACACCAGAGTAGAAGCGTCTGGACAATTTAGTCTCATAAATCCCGTTCAGTCTAGCGCGATGGATCAACGCTCGACTGGAGCTGGTTCTTCTTCGAAGCTGACCACTCGGTCTGGCATGGGAGCGGGACGATTCAACAGGTGTAGAAGAGTCGATGCGAAATTGAGGCTGTCGTAAGGCTCTTCGATAGTTCGTACCGGAACCCCGGCGCCCGCAAGCATCCACACGGAATGCGTGGAAATCCGAAAGAAGCTGCCGTGATTCCCCCCAGGATTTGGGAAACGAGTATTG
>JAFATG010000075.1 GCA_019244055.1 Acidobacteriaceae bacterium
AAAACTCTAAAGACGAGGTTCATTCGATACAACTCGACGGAGGCGTTGTAAACCCTTGAGAGTAGCAGTTCCGAGAGGGTCGTCGGACTTGTAAATTTCTATGTCAACTATCGAAATGTTTCGAAATTATCCCCTTGACATACCCACATAAAAGAGGGATCATAGGGTATGGCCGGATTGATTGCACGGCATCACCAAGATGAACGCGCAGCGCGGGCGTACCTAGAAAGCGCCCTATGGCCCGACGGCCCGGTCTGCCCGAAGTGCGGAGTGATCGACGAAGCGTACCGGCTACGCGGGGAAACCACCCGAGACGGCCTGTATAAGTGCGCCGGATGTCGTGCACCGTTCACGGTCACGATGGGAACGATCTTCGAAGACTCCCATATCCCGCTTCACAAATGGCTGTTTGCGATCTACCTGATGTGCTCTTCCAAGAAAGGCATGAGCGCACATCAACTGTGGCGCAATCTGTGGGGCGTGGATGAGGAAACCGGAAAGCAGAAGGGCAGCTATAAAACCGCGTGGTTTATGGCTCATCGCATCCGCTGGGCGCTAGGACAGCAACCAGTAGCAAGCAAATTAGCCGGGATTGTAGAAGTGGATGAATGCTACATCGGCGGAAAACATCATACTGGGAAATATGGCTACGAGTGGAGCGCGAGCGGACGCCCCAAGCCGGGGCCGCGCAAGGGTAGGAGTCCGGTCGAGAACAAGGCCGCCGTCGTTTCGATCTTGCAGCGTGATGGTGAAGTGCGCTCGAAGCATGTAGGACGCGTCACCGGCGAAAATCTGAGGCCGATGATCGAGACCGCCGTGGATACGTCTGCCCACGTCATAACCGACACGAGCACTGCGTTGACGGCGGTTCCAAAAGAGCACAAGCACAGCCAAGTGAATCATCGCGCCAAAGAGTACGTGAGGCATGAGGACGGTGTTGTGATAACCACAAACACCGTCGAGGGATACTTCGGCATTATCAAACGTGGGATCGATGGCATCTACCATCACGTTGGAAAGCAGTACCTCGATCAATACCTTCGCGAGTTCGATTTCCGCTACAACGTTCGCAAGTTGAACGACCGTGACCGCAGCGTCTTAGCGATCAAGAAGACCAGCGGGAAACGGCTGACGCTGAAGCAACCAAAGGATGCGGAACGGGAACCGCCTTTACCGTTTTAGATTGCATGGGAAACCTTATTGAGAGCGTCAATGCGCGAGAACGTCGGCTCATGATCGAAGACGAACGGTTCGTCGAAGAACAACGTATCAAGAAGGCGCTGGCCCCGCGCAAATGGGCCAAGCTCCGAGAGGACTTGCAGAACGAATGCGAGCAGACGCGCAATGCAAGTTCCGTAAGTATCCGGTTGGAATCCCCGGCTGCCAACGAGGCAAAACTGCGGAACCTGGAGTCAGGAGCGATGGCCCTCCTTACCTACGTACCCGATGTTCCCTGCATCTTCTACGAAAGCCCCAAACGACACGGCCAGATCGTATTCCGGCTTTCTTCCGATCGCGCCTCGCTACAGTTTGTAGAGAATGGAGCTCCACAGCACGACAGTGAGATTGTCCAGAATCTCATGATCGACGTCCTGCGGTAAACGCCATTAGCTCGCAAGCACTATAAAATCGGGTATGCGGCGAGCGGGATTCGAACCCGCATGAGCTTTCACTCGCTAGTGTCCAAAGCCAGTGCGTCTACCTATTCCGCCATCGCCGCAGAAGAGCACACGAGGTCTAGATACACCTTGACCTTTCTTCGGGGTCAGGCCAAAATAGCAGTGGGCTTAACAACCCTGCCTTCGGCGCAAGCCCGAGGTGTGAAATGGTTTTGCGGAGCTTAACAGTTCCGCGAATCAGGATGCTACGGCCAGCGCTTCGGTCCTTCTCGCAAAAGTCTGAGCGCTGGCCGTTTCATTTCCAATCCAGTAATAGCGCTTCCCCTTACTCGTGACTCCCACTCTTCGCAGGGAAGATTTGAACGGACCGGCGACGAGGAAATAGGGGTAGTTTTTCCCAATGCTTACGTTCTGATCTGCAAAGAGCTTGAACACATCCGCAATGATGAATCCCTGATCCCCTCGTTGCTTCGCAAAGCGTTCGAATAGCGCGTGCTTCGCGTCCAGCTCGTTCCCTTGGTCGCGATTCTCTGGCGTTGTCACGGAGACAATACCAGCGCGGCGTTGCAAGTTAGTTAGAACCTTGAGCGCGTCGCCTTCTTCCGACCGAAGCGCCTCCAGATGTAGACGCAACCGATCCAGATCCTCTTCGGTTTGCTTTGCGTCTTCTCTGATCTTCTCGATGTACTGCTGATGAAATTGGATTCCGAGCGAATCCGTAGAACCGGATTGGGTTTTCATTGTCCTTCTCGCAATTCCAGTATGAAGAAGATAAAGGGAAGTTGTAAAGAGAAATCTCAGGGAGACGAGAGGGAGACCCTGTATCCGGTCGAGGGAAGCAAGGGAACGCTACGTGGCGTTTGCGCTATTCAGCGATCCGGGGATACTATCGAAGACGTGCCACACCCAGGTGACAAGATCCACATCCCGCTAACCGAGCGCGAAGCTGTCCGACTCCTGGGCAAAGTAAAGCCCACGATTGATATGCCGCGTCCAGGGGCGACGGGCAAGCCGAAGAGGGCACCCCGGAAGAAGCGGAATAAGTAGAACTCAGCGCGATACGATAAACGATCTGCCATGAAACAGATCGTTGGACAGGCTTACTATGGCATTCCGAAGTTTGCAGGAGCGCTCTTCCGCGCGACGAGGGTACCGAGCGTAATCCTGCTGGTCGGCTTCATCGTCATTCCGTTGGCATTGGCAACTTACGTAGTCACATCTCGCTCGACTCTGCCACTAGATCTCTTCGCCGTGGGAGTCGCGCAATTCCAGATTGAGAGCGATCCGACTCTTGCCACTCGGCTTCCTCCATATACGGCCCATCTGATGCAGACGATGACTACAGAGCAAAAAGAAACCGGAAAAGTTGTGTTCGAGTCCGTTGCCCTCTTTGCCTTGGTGCTGGCGATTGCGATCTTCTGGTGGATATTCAGTTTTCTCAGATTTGTCGGCCGGCAAGCCAAGCCGCAATGGCAATAGCCTTATCGAGCAGGTACCAACCGCTAGGCCAGCCAAGCACAGGATAGCAACCCACATGGTCATCGCCGCAACCATGACAAGGAATTCACATACCCCAATAAGTAGAACGCCCACCGTCTCTCCCTCCAAACGTGAAAGAGCATTCACTCCGCCTTCATCCATCTTTACCGGCCTGTCACTCCTTTATTGTGGGGTATGTCAACGGGATAATTTCGAAATGTTTTATGGTGGGGAGGCAAGGCGCAGCTAAGAGCTGCGCGCCGGCTGAAGCCCACCCCCGAGCGCGGTTCTGATATCCGCGGCGCATCGGCACGCGAGTGAACGGATGTGCGTGGGATTGAACTCAAGCCGGGCGGAGTGCCCGGCGCAAGCTGACAAGTTGCCCCACAATAGGGGCATGCCGGAACTGCCGGATATCGCTGCCTACATTGCCGCACTCGAGCCGCGCGTCATCGGTCAGCCGCTCGAGCGGGTTCGATTACAAAGCGCCTTTCTGCTGCGAACCGCACAACCAGCAGTTAGGGATGTCGAAGGCCGCACTGTGCGCGAGGTGCGGCGCATCGGCAAACGCATCGCGATTGGATTCGAGAACGATCTTTGGCTGGCGCTTCACCTGATGATTGCCGGTCGACTGCACTGGCGGCCGCCGGAAGCAAAGTTAGCTGGCCGTAATAATCTGGCGGCCTTCGATTTTCCTGGCGGTTCTCTGGTGCTGACCGAAGCCGGCACAAAGCGCCGAGCGTCGCTGCACATTCTCAGTGGTGAGGAGGGCCTACGCTCCGTGGACCCTGGAGGGATGGAGACTATTACCGCCGATCTTGATTCATTTCGCGCTGCGCTCACGCTCGAGAATCGAACACTGAAGCGGGCTCTCACCGATCCGCGCGTGGTGAGTGGTATCGGCAACGCGTACTCGGATGAAATTCTGCACGCCGCACAGCTCTCTCCCATCACACTCACTCGCAAACTGGAACCGCGCGAGTGGGAAAGGCTGTTTGAAGCAACGCGAGACACCCTTGCGGTCTGGGTGGATCGCCTCTGCACTGAGGCGCGGATCCATTTCCCCGAAAAAGTGACCGCATTTCGCAAAGACATGGCGGTTCATGGACGCTATGGAGAACCTTGCCCGAGATGCGGAGAGAAGATCCAGCGGATTCGTTACGCGGACAATGAGACGAATTACTGCGCGCGATGCCAGACCGGCGGAAAGATTCTGGCGGACCGGAGCCTGTCCCGGCTCTTAGGGTCGGACTGGCCACGGACGCTGGAGGAGATCGAAACACTGAAGCGACGTTGAAGGACGCGAACACTCACATGCTTATTCGCTGGTTATGGACGCTGGAGATCGCGGCGGCGGTAGGCCATTGCGGTTTCGGTCAGACCACGGTGGTGCTGCGAACGGAGCAAACCTATTTAGAGGTTCGCGCTGCGGAAACGAGTCCGCAGGTCGGAAATCTGGGATCTGGCGCGAATTCGTGGCGAAATGAAGAATCCGATAGATTGCTCGGCTCCGTGGTGATCGATGGACGCAGCGTTCCCGTTCGCTGGAATTTCAACGCGAATGCCAGCCGCATCGAGAACCGGGATGTCGCGTTCGTCTATGATGCCGCTTCACCCAAGCTGCGCCTTATATGGGAATGGAGGGCACGCGCTGCGATCGGACCGATTGAGCACACGATCCACATCGAAAACCTCGCACAAACGGACATTTGGATTCCCATGCAGGACAGCTTCGGATTTCGATTTGGGGTCGATCCGAATGTCCGCCTGGAGCAGTTTTACGTCGAGAAAGGCGCTGATAAACCATCAGCGGTGGGAACGCATCGAGACGTTTTGCTGGTCGGAGGAAAGTGGACGGGCAGGTCCAGCACGTACGCCCATCCCGGGCCAGGCGAGCCGCGCGAGATCATTCCCTTTTTCGCAATTGAGAACGCCGGCGCAGGCAGCGGCTGGTATGCGGGTGTTGAATTTAGCGGCCGAACGAGATTGAGCGTAGAGCGCGGCGTGGACTCGATACATGGTGCGGTCGGATTGAACTCAGACCCCGGACCGTTTCGCAGCCGGTTAAAACCGGGTGAAACGTTCGATACGCCCACTGTGTTTTGTGGGGGCCTTCACCGATGGTATCGACGGTTTAGGGAACGTCCTACGTCGATGGGAGCGGCAGGCGCTGACAAACCCTCATGCCTGGGAGAATCCGAATTATCCGCTGCTTGTGAATAACAGTTGGGGCAGCGGGATGGACGTGAATGAGACGCTCGGTGAGCGGATGATCCGGGACTCCGCCGAGCTTGGTCTCGAGATGTTCCACCTCGATGCCGGATGGTTTCGCGGCGTCGGAGATTGGCATCCCGACGTGAACAAGTTTCCTCATGGCTTGGCGGCAGTCGCCGATTACGCCCACGAGTATGGCTTGAAGTTCGGCCTCTGGGTCGATTGGACGCAGGCAGGGCTGGATACCGGGCCTGGAGCGCTGAATGTACACGATCCCAGAGTGCGAGATTGGACCGTTACAGACGTGCCGCCAAATTGGAAGCCCGAGCCCTTCAAAGGCCAAACGATTGACATCGGCGAACCGGCGGCGCACGCCTACGCTCAGGATCAAGTGAGGCGCATCATCGAGCAGTACCGGCTGGACATGCTCGAGCACGACGGCTACCTAGTCGCGCAGGGCTGCGTGCGCAAAAACCATCCGCACGCGCCACCGGACGAGTCGCGGATGAAGGTCGTGAAGGAGGGTGGTTCCTATTTCGTTGAGAGCGCGAATTCAACAGACGTCAGCTATCACTCCGTTCGCGCATACTACGACATTTATGCGGGGTTGCGGCAGCGCTACCCGAAACTGTTGCTCGAAATTTGCAACGACGGCGGCCGGATGGTGGATTTTGGCAGCGCGGCTCATGGAGACTATTTCTCGATCACCGACACGTACGATCCGCTGTCTAACCGCCGCGCCTTTTACGATGCAAGTCATCTGCTGCCTGCAGCCATGCTTGAATGCTATGTCGAGAAGTGGCCGGCGCCCAGAATTGAAAACTTTCGCTACATGCTGCGGAGCGGGATGATGGGGTGGCTGACCATCATGCAAGACACAAACGCCTGGACGCGTGAAGAGCATGCGGCGGCAAAGGAAGAGTTTCGGCTTTACAAGGACGACCTGCGGCCGCTGATCCGCGATGCGGATCTCTATCACATCTCGCCTCGGCCGGACGGAGTTCATTGGGATGGGGTCGAATTTTTCGACAAACGGCGGGACCGAGGAGTTGTTTACGTCTTTCATGGTTCTGATCAGACGCAAGCCGAGCACACGTTCCGGCTTGCGGGACTCGTTCCTGAGAGGACGTATCGAGTGCGGTTCCACGATCACAGCGCATTGGATCGCGCGGCAACGGGACGAGAACTCCTCGCGTCGGGACTGACGATAAGACTGCCTGTTGGCAATAGTTCAGAGCTGGTCTTTATCGAGGAATAGTACGACATATAATGAGCCGGTCAGGAGGCTGTCACTTTGCGCGTCCTCATCAGTTTCATTGCCGGTCTCGGTTTAGCGTGCGGGATTTCGCAGGCCCAGACCGTGGATGACATTATTACGAAGAACATCGAAGCCCGCGGCGGGATTGAGAAGCTCAAAACGCTTAAAACTGTCCGGCAAACGGGGAAATTTCAAATTCAGAGTTTCCAGGCCGGGTTTCTGCAGGAGAATAAGCGACCGCATATGGTTCGCCAGGAAGTGACCATCCAAGGCATGAGCGAGGTAACCGCATACGACGGCAAAACAGGTTGGCGCGTCTCGCCCTTCGAGGGACGCAAAGATCCGGAACTGCTCTCCGAGGACGACCTGAAGGGCATCATTGAAGACTCCGATATTGAAGGACAGCTCGTCGATTACAAGGAGAAGGGGTATAAGGCGGAGCTGGTGGGTCACGATCCCGTCGAGGGAACCGATTGCTACAAGATCAAGCTGACGCTTCAGAACGGCGATATTCGCTACTACTATTTGGACACCGATACCTATCTCGAGCTGAAAGTCGAGACTCAGCGAATGATTCGCGGCGCTTACCAGTACCGCGAGACGCTTTATGGCGATTACGAACAAGTAGACGGGATTTATTTCGCGACGGCGCTGGCGAGCAAAGAGAAGGGCGATACGAACGAAGTGAAAGTCACGATA
This sequence comes from Acidobacteriaceae bacterium, assembly GCA_019244055.1. Taxonomy (GTDB): domain Bacteria; phylum Acidobacteriota; class Terriglobia; order Bryobacterales; family Bryobacteraceae; genus Bog-105. The sequence continues at coordinate 7,270 of JAFATG010000075.1, forward strand.
GACAAGGTCGAGGTCAATGTGCCATTGGCGAACAGTCTGTTCACGGTTCCGAGTTCTACTTCACCACCGAAGGGGGGACAGCAATGAGAAGTCGGGGCAGTTTCGCGGCGGGCTTGATTGTGCTGGTCTGCTTCAGTTTGCCGAAGGGGGCAGCGCAGGAACCCAAGTTCGATTCGGACACAATCTCCGGGTTGGGGGCGCGCAATATCGGCTCGGCCACCACAGGCGGGCGCGTTTCGGCGGTTGCGGCAGTTCGCGAGAACGGGAGATTGACGGTGTACGTAGGCGCGGCGAGCGGCGGCGTCTGGAAATCCGTGAACGGCGGCACGACGTACAAGCCGGTGTTCCATAAAGAGCCGGTGCAATCGATCGGGGCGATTGCGATCGATCTTTCGAACCCCAAAACGATTTGGGTTGGGACCGGCGAATCCTGGATGCGCAACAGCGTTTCGATCGGCGATGGTATCTACAAGTCCACGGATGCGGGCGAGAACTGGACCAACATGGGGCTGAAGGATTCGGAGCACATCGCGAAGATTCTCATCGATCCGAAGGATAGCAACACCGTGTACGCGTGTGTTCCGGGAAAGGCGTGGAGCGATAGCGATGACCGGGGCCTCTATAAAACGAGCGACGGCGGAAAGAGCTGGTCGAAGATTCTGAAGGGATCGAATCTGTCAACCGGCTGCTCGATGATCAGCATGGATCCACGCGACCCGAAGACGATCTATGCGGGCCTGTGGGATTTCCGGCGTAAAGGATGGACGTTCCGGTCGGGAGGCGATAGTCCGACATCGCCGAGCGGCAGCGCTTTTTTCAAGACGAGCGACGGCGGCGCAACCTGGACGGAGCTGGACGACAAGAACACCAAAGGCCTGCCGCCGAAACCATGGGGCCGGATAGCGGTTACGGTGGCGCCCTCGAAGCCGGACGTTGTGTATGCGCTAATCGAATCGACTCGGAGCGCCTTGTTCCGCTCGGATGATGGAGGGAAGACGTGGCAGGAGCGCGACCGGAGCCAGTCGATGGTGTGGCGGCCGTTTTACTTCGCGAACCTGATTGTCGATCCGAAAGATGAGAACAAAATCTACAAGCCGGATTTTGGGCTGGTAGTGAGTACCGATGGCGGCAAGAGCTTCAGCAACATTTCAGGGGGGGCGCATGGGGATTTCCACGATGTCTGGATCGATCCGGGAGATTCGAACCGGGTGATAGCGGGCGACGATGGCGGCATCTGGTATTCCGACGACGGCGGAAACAAGTGGTGGAAAGGCGGCAATCTTCCGATCGGCCAGTGGTACCACGTGAGCGTGGATGAAGCGGATCCATATCACGTGTTCGGCGGACTGCAAGACAACAGCGTGTGGATGGGCGATTCGGCGTATCCGGGCGGAATTACAAACAGTCGCTGGGAAAACATGTATGGCGGGGACGGTTTCTTCGCTTTTGCCGATCCCACCGATCCGGCGTACCTGTATGTGGAGGCACAAGGGGGCGACATTGGCCGGGTGAACCGCTTCACGCACGAGAGTCGCGCTATTAAGCCGCAGCCGAAATACGGGGAAGGAAAGCTCCGCTTCAATTGGAACACGCCGATTCATATGAGCCCGAATGAAAAAGGCACTATCTATATCGGCGCGCAGTTCTTATTCCGATCACGCGACCACGGGCAGACCTGGGACCGTATCTCGCCTGACCTGACCACGAACGATCCAGAGAAGCAGAAGCAGGAGCAATCGGGTGGCGTCACCGTCGATAATTCGGTGGCCGAAGAGCACACGACGATTTTTTCGATTAGCGAATCGCCTCGCAATGGGCAGGTGATTTGGGCCGGAACCGACGACGGGAATTTGCAACTTACTCGCGATGGCGGCAAGAACTGGACAAATGTAGTTGCGAATGTGCCAGGGCTGCCGAAATTTTCTTGGGTTTCTTGGGTGGAGGCCAGCCGCTTTGATGAGGGCACTGCGTATGCCGCGTTTGACAGGCACTGGTTCGGCGACATGGACCCGTACTTTTTTAAGACGACGGATTTTGGCAAGACCTGGACGGCGCTGAGGACCAAAGACTGCGGAGTGCGCGGTTGGGCCCACGTCATTAAAGAAGATACGCTTTCGCCGAATCTGCTGTTTGCAGGGACGGAGTTCGGCTTGTGGATCTCCATCGATGGCGGAAAAGAATGGGCACAATACAAAGGGAACGATTTTCCGGCCGTCGCGGTGCGTGACTTGGTGGTTCAGCCGCGGGATTCCGCATTGGTGATCGCGACGCACGGGCGCGGCATATGGGTGGTGGATGATATCAGTCCTTTGCGAGAGATGACTCCCGATTTGATGGCGAAAGATGCGGCGTTCATTAAAGCCCGCCCCCAGCAGCAACGCCTAACCGCCTTTGGCGGATGGGCGGAGGGCGATGCGATGTATGTGGGGCCGAACCCGCCGGATGCCGCGCTGATTACGTATTACCAGAAGAAGCGGCACATATTCGGAAGGATGAAGATTGAGATTGTCGATCGGCAAGGCAAATTAGTCGATACTTTGCCTGCCAATAGCAGGCGAGGGCTGACCCGGCTCGAATGGTCGATGCGGTTGAAGCCGCCGAGAGTTCCTACGGCGGCGACGATCGCCGGCGAAGCGACGGAGGGATTGCGGGTGCTGCCCGGCAAGTACACAGTAAAGATGACACGAGGCAAGGAGGCCTATACGACGCCGCTTGACCTGACGCTTGACCGGCGCGCAAAATTCACTGTTGAGGATCGCAAGATGCAGTATGAAGCGGTTCTGCGCCTTTACAAGCTGTTCCGCGATATGAGCTTCGATGTGGATCAGATCAACGGTGTACATCAGGCGCTGTTAATGCGTGCCTCCCAGGCGAAGACGGATGACGCTCTGGAGACGAAGTTACGCGATGCGACGGCGAAGGACGAGGCGATTCGAAAGAAGATCGTAGCTACTCAGGAGGGCGGCGCCATTACGGGTGAGGAACGAATTCGCGAGAAGACTTCTCAGGTTTACGGAGCTTTGAATTCCTACGAGGGCCGGCCCGCGGACTATTATATTGGACGCATCGATTCTTTGAGCCGCGAACTGGGGGACGTCATGCGTGAATTCGAGACGTTCACCGCAAAGGATCTCCAGGATACGAACGCGGCACTCGAGAAGAAGAGTCTAAAGCCGGTCACGCCAATGACGCGCGCACAGTGGGACGGCGCCAATTCGGAATCGGGCATGAGCGCGAACGCGCGCGGCCGCCTGGTTTCGAAGCTGGCGATTTTCGGAAGATAGGCGCCGTTCGCTTTTTCGCAAAAATTTCGGTTGCTGTCCAAATCGCGGGGGTTCGGACGTCATGGTAGTGGCGGAACACAAAACCGCTCACATCCTGACAACGGAGATTTTACAGATGAAATATATCCTGTTGGATTACGTGAATGAAGCCGGCTGGCCCCAACTGACGAGGGCCGAACAAGAACAGTGGTTGGGCGCCTACAAAGGGTACATGGAAGCGATGACTAAGGCCGGCGTATTGAAGAGCAGCAACGGGCTGAAACCGACTTCATCGGCGACCAGAGTGCGGGCGGCCGATGGGAAGACGTTAGTGCTGGATGGCCCCTACGCCGAAACGAAAGAGCAACTCGGCGGCTTTCACATCATCGAGGTGCCTGATCTGGATGCCGCTATCTCATGGGCGGCCCGCTCGCCGACGGCATTGCATGGAACGGTCGAAGTGCGTCCTTTGTGGGAAGGCACGCTGCTGACAAGGGATATTTCCGAGTACGTCCAGGCGGAGGACAAGTGAGGAAAGTACTCGTCTACAACAGCGTGAGCCTCGATGGCTACTTCGTGGATGCGAACGGCGATATGAGCTGGGCCCACAAAGGAGATCCGGAGTGGAACGCATTCGTTGCGGAAAATGCTCAGGGAGGAAGCGTGTTGATGTTCGGGAGAGTTACATATGATCTGATGGCTAGCTTCTGGCCGACCGACGCCGCGCTCAACACTCTTCCGGCTGTTGCAGAACGTATGAACAGCGGGCCGAAAGTCGTGTTTTCGCGAACGATGGACGAGGCGTCCTGGAACAACACGAAGCTAGTGAAGGGCGATCTGGCAGAGGCAGTACGAAAGATGAAGCAGGAGCCAGGAGATCCGATGGTGATTCTGGGAAGCGGCAGCATTGTTTCGCAGTTGACAGCGGCCCGTTTGATCGACGAATACCAGATCGTGGTGACTCCGATTGTTCTTGGCGAAGGCCGGACGATGTTTGACGGCGTCAAGGAGAGATTTCCGCTGAAGCTGACAAAATCGCGAGCTTTCGGCAACGGAAGCGTAGTGCTGTGGTACGAGCCGGCGTCGTGAAGGAGGAGCGGGCGGTCTGGAGCGCGAGCTGGCGGTGCGACGAGATTTCCGCGACGCGACCTGAATTAACCATCCCCGCGCATTCTCGGGAACGCCTTCCAGGGCCATTGCGTCGCAGCCGCGAGTAGCGCCTCCTGAACGGCGTCCTCAGCGCCGGCGAAGTCGCGGAAGCGCCGGATGATGGCACCGAGCACCTGGGGCGCAAGTTCGCGCAACACGTGCGCGGAATGCTCGCCCAGGAATACGTCTGAAGAGGCGATGGGCTCAGATTACACCCGTAGCTTCGCGTGTAAAAGGATGCCTAATCCGGCCATAATACCGCCTAACAGGAGCAGGCGCAGGCTCGCAGGCTCAGGTGTGAACACCGAGATACGCTCTGGAGTCACAAAGATGCCATCTTCAAATTGCTGGATCGAGTTGCCTGTAAAGTTGAACAGAGTTGAAGAGAAGGTGTTGGTTGTGGCGTTGAAGTGCACATCCCAGGCAGTATTGCCCCCAAATTCGTCGGTGACAATGACATCTCCCAGAAGACCTTGCCTAATGAACTGACTCGCCGAAGCAAATTGAATATCATTCGGGTAATTCGCCACGTAAAACCCTTCCAAAGGGTTCGTCGCCTTGAGATTTAGCGGTATCGCACTTACTGTTTCCGCGCCTGGGAAAGAACCAACAGACTCGACGACGGTGACTGAGCCCGTAGGACTGATGAGCCGTAGAGTCCCACTGCCCTCGGAACCAACCATCAAGTCGCCCGCGTAGGGTCCCCAGTCGCCGGGAGCGATGTCCATTCCCTCGGTGTCCTCGCCGACGCCCGTCAGTAAGCTCGGGATACCGGAGGAGGTAACCTTGTAAACGTTTCCCGAGGTCGTGGTCACCAGCATGTTGCCTCCGAAGGTCGATCCTGGGTCGAAAAATATTTGACGCACGACTCCTGCGGCGGCTGGAAGTGTCGTGAACAAACTCGGCGAACCGCCCGTGTTGGCGTAATGATAAATCTGACCATTAGCTTCCGAGCCCGTATAAATGTCACCAAGTGCGAATCCGCCCTTGCCCAACGAAGCGCCTATAACGACTTCACCGCCGGCGCCCGGAATAGGCGAACCGAACAGCGCGACATTGTCTCCGGCCAGATTCGTCGAATAAAGTTGGTTGTTGTTGACGCCCAGATAGACAGACCCGACAAACTTGTTTCCTGCGTAGTTAAAGGCGATAGTTGAGTGATTACCGCCCTCGACCGCACCGATGCTCGAGCTGGATACGAAAGTGCTGAAGTCGATATTGTCGGCACGCACGCTGATCGACGTGGCGGCAAAAAACGCTGCAGCCCACACGCAATGTCGGCTCATTTTCAGTCGACCTCCATCCTCATTCCTGGGTAAACCGAATCTTTCCGTTTTGGAACGACGATAGTATACACCCCGACTGCCGCAATGGGAACCCCTTACTTCCGTTTAGCTATCGGCCCCACGATGGGCAATGATTTCGTGCTAGTATCAACCACCAATGAAACGCCTCACTGTGATCCTCGCTTGTGTTGTTTTCTTCGCTCTTGGCACGCTGATGCCTCTAGCGCACACTAACGCTCAAACCAGTCAGGCTAACCGCATGTATTTCACCGTTGATTACATGAAGGCCAAGCCTGGTCAAAATCCAGAGAAGATGGAACATGATCTCTGGAAGCCTGTGCATGCGCAAATGCGAAAGATGGCGTGATCGCATCGTGGTCGGTAATGGAACCCCGTTTTGGCGGGACCGGCAGCTACGATTACGTCGCTGTGACCGGCTTCCATAGCTTGGCAGATATAGACAAGGAGCAGGACAGTTATGTCGCAGCGTTCAAGAAGGTCTGGCCAGACAAGAGCGTAGACGAGGTTCTCAAAACGACGCTCGACGCTCGCGACGAAACCCATTCTGACCTTTTCGTCGTGACCGATTCGCTTCAATAGTGCAGTCGGAGCACACGGCGCATACTCGACATTCCGGGCAAGCGACTCTCAAAAAACTTGCGGGACCAGTACTATGGTGGTGTTGTATGTCAGACAGTGCTGATTTCACCCTGCCGCCCCCAAGCTTTTCGTTTCTGGTCGAGTCCATATTGATGCAGACTCAGATTCAGCTCGGGCTGCTGCACTTCGGCGGCGAGAACGAGGAGCAGCCGGAGCCCAATCTGCCGCTGGCTCGTCACTCGATTGATCTGCTGACGGTCCTCCAGGAAAAGACGCGCGGCAATCTGACCGCTGAAGAGCAGCGCACTCTGGAGAACGGAATCACAGAACTGCGCTTCCGCTTTGTTCAGGTATCGGACGAGGTAAAGCGCCGCTCCGGACAGGCGAAAGCCGTTGGGGAAGCCGCTGGCAAGACCGCCGAAACACCAGTTGAGAAGAAGGACGACGACCGCCCGCTCATCATCACCTCCGACGGAGGCAAGGGCGCGAAGACCGAGTAGATGCTCGAACAGTTCGAGCATGCGTCCATCCTCGTGCTCGGTTCGGGTACCAGTGTCGGCGTACCGATGATCGGTTGTCGGTGCAAAGTTTGCACCTCAAGCGATCCGCGCGACAGCCGGCTCCGCCCGTCGGTCTTGCTGCGCCTAGGCGATAAGCGCATCCTTATAGATACCTCGCCCGATTTCCGCTATCAGGCTCTGCGTTATGGGATCGACCGCATTGACGCCATCCTTTTCACCCATTCGCACGCTGACCACATTCTCGGCCTGGATGATGTCCGCCCGTTTAATTTCCTGCAGAGGCGGGACATTCCGATTTACACGTCCGAGCCCTCGCTAGAGGTCATCCAACGAACCTTTCATTATGTGTTTGACAATTCGCCTAGCGAGTCCAGCCGGCCGAGGCTGCGCCCAATTGTGTTCGGAGATGAGCCAATTGAAGTGGAGGGAGTGACCATTCAGCCGATCCGCGTCAATCACGGCGCCACGGGCACGGCGTATGGATTCAGATTCGGGGACTGCGCGTATCTCACGGACCACAGCGACATTCCGGCGGAGAGCCAGGAGAAACTCACGGGGCTCGACGTTCTCTTTCTGGATGCGTTGCGGCACAACCCGCACCCGACGCATTCGACTGTTGAGGAGTCGCTGCGAACGGTGGAAAAGCTGAACCCTGGGCGCGCTTTTTTCACGCATATTTCTCACGATCTGCTTCACGCGGCGGTGGAGTCGCGGCTGCCAGCGAAGGTCCGCGTGGCGTACGACGGGCTCGAAATCCCCATTGGCTGGGGCGATTGCGCATGAGCGCAGCTATCTTTCGTTCGATTGATGAAGTGAAGGGCCGGTTTGGGCCGTGCGCGCTAGCGATCGGCAACTTCGATGGCGTTCACATTGGCCATCGCAAGCTCATTCGCGAGGCTGTCGAGTTCGCATCGGAACGAGGCATTACGCCCGCCGTTCTTACGTTCGATCCGCATCCGACCGCGGTCGTGGCTCCTGATCGCATTCCGCTCATGATCTGCACAATGGAGCAGCGCGTGAAGCTACTGGGAGAAGCGGGAGCGAAAAAAATATTCATTCTGGGATTCACGTCGGAAGTGGCACACGAATCGCCCGAAGAATTCGTCTCCGAATTGCTCGTCAAGCGGCTGGAGATTCGGGGCGTGTTTGTGGGGGAAGGGTTTCGATTCGGCTACAAGCAGAGCGGCACGCCGGAAGTTCTTGCCGGGCTTGCGTCGAAATACAATTTCACCGTCCGGTTCGTGCGCCCGGTTACCTATCGCGGGGAAACTGTCTCGAGTTCTGCCGTTCGTCAGTATCTCGGCGCGGGCAACGTGTCGCGGGCCGGGCGGCTTCTCGGGCGCTGTTATGCGCTCGAAGATGAAGTGGTGAAGGGACACGGAATCGGCTCGAAGCAAACAGTGCCCACATTGAATCTGCGGCCCGAACCCGGCCTGATCGTCCCGCGGGGCGTCTACGCGACGAAGACCTGCGATGTGAGGACTGGACGCACCTGGGACTCGGTCACGAACTCCGGGGTGAGACCTACGTTTGGCGGTACCGAACCGACGGTCGAGAGCTATTTGCTGAGCTCGCTCGAAGGTGAGTCGCCTGAACGGATTGAGGTCCGGTTTCGGCACTTCATTCGGGCGGAAAGGCAATTTCCGGATGCGGCTGCGCTGAAGAGCCAGATCCTGAAAGATGTGGCGCGGGCGGAGGTTTTTATGAGGCGGTCGCGGAGATTCGGTGGCGGGCTAAGTTCCGGTTGCTGTTGATCCCGCGGCTGCAAAATGGGTGTGTACCCCTGTTTACGCCTTCAGGGGACATATGTATTCAGTTGCTGCTCGGGGCTTCCGCAAATCTATGATTCCAGGGACCCTGAAAAGTGGCCCCTGGCGTGCGTTAGTTTGGCGCGCCAATGAGGCTCGTGTTGCAAATCGCTGGTGGTATCCTTCTCGCTCTCGTATTCGCGCTAGCTGTTCGAAGTCTGCCCGGTGCTTTCGACGAAAGCCGCGGATCAGCCGCTTACCGCAAACTCTCAGATTTGTCCCCTCGCGCTGTGGTCGACCGTTGTGGAAAGCCCTTGCGAGATGTCGTAGAGCCCATCGCGGGGTTACGGAGCATGTACTACAGAGCGGAAAATCCGTCTAGCGCTATCACCATACTGGTATTCGTCCCGGACAACCAAACTGCGTCGGCCTGGATCCTCGGATCGGTTCGGGCCGGCTTGAGCCTTGACGACACAACTGGCTGGAACAAGTACGAAAGCTCGTTGGACAAACTGCAGGCCCTCCCGTGTCTCGGTAATCGAGAATGAATCCCGGCGCATTTTCACGGTAAAGCCGGAAATTCGGGCAGTCGTCATCTTCGTTATACTGAGGGTTCGCTCAACCGCTATGCAGCTCTCCGAAGGCAAAATCAAACATCTGAATGCGCTCTCGAATGATAAAGGCGTGATCGCGGCGGCCGCCATGGACCAGCGCGGCAGCTTGCGAAAATCCATCGCCAAGGCGAAAGGCGTGCCCGAAAATCAGGTGTCGGACGACATGATGAGCGAGTTCAAAGTCGCTGTCTCGAAGATCCTGACACCGCACGCCAGCGCCATCCTTCTTGATCCCGAATTTGGAGTTCCGGCCGCTAAAGCGCGGGCGCGCAACGCGGGGCTGCTGCTCGCGTATGAAGAAACCGGATACGACAACACGCAGCCGGGACGCCTACCGGATCTTCTTCCACACCTCTCCGCCAAGCGCATCAAGGAACTGGGCGCGGATGCGGTGAAGATTCTTATCTATTACAGCCCGTTCGAAAAAGCGGAGCTGAACGATATCAAGCATGCTTTCATTGAACGCATCGGCGCGGAGTGCGAGTACCATCAGATTCCGTTCTTTCTGGAGTTTGTGGGGTACGATCCGGCCGGAGGCGACGAAAAAGGGTTCGAGTACGCCAAGAAAAAGCCGGAAGTCGTCATTAAGTCGATGCAGGAGTTCGGCAAGCCGCAGTACAACGTAGACGTGCTGAAGGTGGAAGTCCCGGTCAATGCTGAATTCGTAGCGGGCAGCAAGGTATTTAAAGGACAGGCGGCGTACTCGAGGCAGGAGGCGCTCGATTACTATCGAAAGGCCGCTGATGTCGCGGAGAAGCCTTTCATTTATCTGAGCGCGGGCGTCAGTAACCCGCAGTTTGTCGAATCCCTGAACATGGCGGCTGAAGCGGGCACGGATTACTCCGGCGTGCTGTGTGGACGTGCGACATGGAAAGATGGCGTGCCGGTGTATGCCAAACAGGGCGTGAAGGCGTTGGAAGACTGGCTTTCGAAAGAGGGAGTCGAGAATATCCAGGCCGTTAACGAGGCCATCAAGCCGGCGAAATCCTGGCACGCGAAGGCTGGCCTGGCCGCCGCTGTTTAGCTTGCTTCCGATCGCATCCTTCATTGCCGCCGCGCGGGTTCACCCATGAGCTTTGCCTCCATTCCGGAAGCACTTGAGGAGCTGCGTAATGGCAGGATCCTCATCGTGGTGGATGATGAAGATCGCGAAAATGAAGGCGATCTCACCATCGCCGCCGAGAAAATCACGCCGGAAGCGATCAACTTCATGGCGACGAACGGCCGTGGGCTGATCTGTCTGTCGCTGGATGCCGAGATCTGCCGCAGGCTTGATCTGCAACCGATGTCGCCTGTAAACACGGCTCGTTTCGGGACTGCCTTTTGCGAAGCGATTGATGCGGCCGAAGGCGTGACCACGGGAATTTCGGCCTATGACCGGGCGCACACGATTCGCGTCGCTATTGATCCGAACTCCCGTCCGCAGGATCTCGCGCGTCCCGGCCACGTTTTTCCGCTTCGCGCAAGGCCGGGCGGCGTGCTGGTGCGATCGGGGCAAACGGAAGCGGCCGTGGACCTGGCGCGGCTAGCCGGGCTTTCACCCGCGGGCGTGATCTGCGAGGTGATGAACGAGGATGGCACGATGGCGCGCGTGCCGCAGCTTCTGGAGTTCTGCCGCCGCTATGGATTGAAGATGATTTCGGTGGCGGACTTGATCCGTTACCGGCTACAGACGGAACGTTTCGTCGAGCGGCAAGGGTCCGGGCGCATCCGAACCGAATTCGGCGAATTCAAGCTCATGCGTTACGTGAGCCGGATGGAGAACGAGAGGCACCTCGCGCTGATTCATGGGGAGGTTGCGGGCAAGCGCAACGTGTTGGTTCGCGTTCATTCACATTGCGTGTACGGCGATATTTTCCATTCGCTCGACTGCGACTGCCACAAGCTGGTTGGGTCCGCTCTGGCCGCGATCTCGCACGCTGAATGCGGGGTGTTCATTTATCTACATCAGACCGCAGCGGGCATTGACGCGGTGTGGCGCGACGGGCAACGCGAGCTGCTGGCGCACGATCGGTTTCAATCGAGCTTTATCCCATCTGAGAAGCATCCGCCTTTGCAGCACGAAGCCGGACTGGGCGCGCAGATTCTCTCGGATCTCGGGCTTTCGACGATTCGCCTCCTGACGAATCATCCGCGAAAGATCGTTGGGCTCGAAGGATTCGGGATTCAGATCACGGAGCAGATCGCAATTCCTGAGTTAGATACGCCTGAGGCCGCGCCGGCCTCACTCGGCGCGCAAGGCCTCTGAGGGCGAGATCCAGCTCGCTCGCAAAGCCGGAATCAAGCATGCGGCCAAAGCGCACAACGCGAGTGCTAAGACGGCGGCTAGTGTGACCGCGGGATCATACGGATTCATGCCGTAGAGCTGATGGCCCAGGAATCGCCCTGTGGCGAGCGTCAATGGCAGTCCAATCAATAGTCCGAAGATAATGAGCGCGAATGCGCCTTGGACTATGAGTGCGACAACTTGTCCACGATTAGCGCCTAGCGCCATGCGCACGCCGATCTCACTGGTACGGCGACCCGCGTTGTAGGCAGTGACGCCATAAATCCCGAGGCACGAAAGGATGAGGGAAAGGAGTCCGAAGAAGGACGTGAGGTGCGCAATCAGCCGCTGCTGCCGGAACTGACCGGCTACTTGCTCTTTCAGGCTGTGAACCCAAATGACGGGCAAGTTGGGATCGACAGAGGCGACGGCTTGACGTATCCTCACCTCGGCGACGGTGGCACCCGGCTTGTTCAGAATAATGACGTCGCTCAAAAAATGCGAACTGTCGATTTCCGGCAATCCAGTTTTCGGGTCGAGGTCCTGCTGCGGTTCAGGAAGAAAGAACGATGGGGGAATCGGCTTTTCGAGATCGAAAGTTAAATACCGTGCATCTTTCGCAATACCCACAACCTCATATTCCCGTTCAGATCCAACACCATCCCGTCCGAAGTGCTTTCCAATCGGATCTTCATCCTTGAAATACTTTCGGGCAAACGCCTCATTGATGACAGCGACGTGCCGGGAAGCCGCTGTGTCCTGCTCGGAAATTCCCCGCCCTCTCACGACTGGATTTCCTATTGCCTCGAAGTATCCCGCCGTAACTCGATCGCGCAACGCAAAATTGTCGGCATTGGGTCCCGGAGGTGGATGTCCATCTATCCATACACCGCTACCCCAAGCATTGCCGCTCAGAGGTGAATATGTGCAGAGAGCCACGGCCGATACGCCAGGAATGCTCGAAAACGAATCCTGAATGCGTCTATAGAGTGACGTGAGTTGGTCAGGCCTATAGCCAGCTAGCCGGGGACTCACCATCGCCACTGTGCGCCGATCCTGATCGAATCCGAAATTTTGATTTTCCAGATTGTACAGAGTGGCCGTAAGGAGTCCTGAAGCTGACAGCAAAACTAGCGAGAGCGCAGCCTGGAACACCACGAGCGCCTGCCGCGGGAGCGAGCCCGTGGGCATGGTGGAGCGGTTGACTCCTCGAAGAGCCTCAATCGGATCTACTCGAGTGGCCATCCATGCGGGCGCGATGCCGAAGACGAGTCCGGTGATCAGCGAAACGCCGAACGCAAACACCAGAACCGGCACAGAAGGCGAAGCGTCGATGGGTATGCCTGCCACGCCGCCAGCCTTCGGGAATGCAAAAAGGAGAATAACGCGCGTGCCGGCAAATGCGATCGCCAGACCCGCCATGCCACCTAACACTGACAATAAGATGCTTTCCGTAAGTGCCTGCCTCACGAGCCGTGGCGCTTGCGCCCCGAGCGCCATGCTCAACGACGTCTGCCGCCGATGCTCCATGCCGCGAACGAGCATCAGGTTGGCGAGATTGGCACAGACGATGAGCAGCACAAATCCTGAGACCATCATCAGGATGTGCAGCCAGTGCTCATATTGCTCGCGCATATCGCTGATGCCGGCGCCTCCGGGTGCGAGGAATAGGGTCTGTTCGGGAAATTTCACGCGATCGGTGGCGCTCATGTCGCCCCAGTGCGAGCGCAGCCACTGCTTAAGTTCCACCCGCATTTCGGCCTCAACAGCAGCGGCGTTTGTCCGTGGCCGAATGCGGCCAATGAGATGTAACCAGGCGGTGTCAGGCTTATTCAGATCGGCGTCCGCTTCAACAAAGGGTTCGGTATTCAACGGGAAAAAGAAATCGGGCGGATAGTTGCGCAGCCGGTCTCCGAAAAACGCAGGCGGAGCGATTCCGACGATCGTAAATGGCTTCTGATCTATATAGAAGATGCTGCCGACGACGGACGGATCCGATCTGTATCTTTGTTGCCATAGGCGATAACTCATCACCACGACGGGCGGAGCTCCGGCTCGATCATCATTAGCCGTGAACATGCGCCCCGCATAGGCTCCGATGCCGAACATGGTGAAGTAATTGCCCGAGACGAACTCCCCCGGATAACTTTGGGCCGGTTCCGAGCTACCGGAGCGCCGCACGCCGAAATCCGGCGAGGGTGCCTCGAAGGCGGCTAACTCCGAAAAACCCTTAGTGTTGTCGCGGAAGTGTTTGTACAGATCGTACGAGACGAGAGAGAACTCTTTTTCCTGGCAGTAGGCGCTGTAATAGCAGCAGCGCGCTTCTTTCCCCAGGCGGTACAGCTCATTTGGATTCGCTACGGCCAGTGACTTGAGCAGAATGGCATAGACCAAGGTAAAAATCGAAGTGGTCGCGCCAATGCCAAGCGCGAGTGTCAGGACCGTGGTGATGGTGAAGGCCGGAGCGTTTCGCAAACGCCGCAGTGCGTAGCGCGTATCTTGCATCAGAGTTTCCAGAAACGGAAGTCTTCTCTCATCCCGATAGCCTTCCTTCATTGCCTCTACCGCTCCGAACTTCAGCACGGCCTGACGCCGTGCCTCGTCGGCCGACAAACCAGCGCGAACGTTTTCCGCGGTTTGAAACGCGAGATGTTCTTCAATCTCAGAGCGCAATCGCTCTTCGTCCTGCCGCCGTCTGGCCCAGGAGGTCATCCGCCTGAAGAAGCGTCTCAAAGCTCTCATTGGAAGTCGTGGCCCCTATTCGGCGCGCAAGGCCTCTGAGGGCGAGATCCAACTCGCTCGCAAGGCTGGAATCAAGGACGCGGCCAGAGCGGATAACGCGAGCGCCATCACGGCGATTAGTGTGACAGCGGGATGGTATGGATTCAGGCCGTAAAGCTGATGGCCGAGGAATCGCCCTGCGGCGAGCGACAACGGCAATCCAATTAAAAGTCCAAAGATGATTAGGGCGAAAGCGCCTTGTAGGATCAGTGCGATAACCTGCCCGCGATCAGCGCCCAGCGCCATGCGCACGCCGATCTCGCTGGTGCGGCGTCCCGCGTTGTAGGCAGTTACTCCGTACAACCCGATACAAGACAAGACGAGTGAAAGAACTCCGAAAAACGAAGTAAGCTGCGCAATCAGCCGCTGCTGCCTGAACTGGAAGGCTACCTGCTCTCTCAGACTGCGAATGGAGATGACCGGCAGGTTGGGGTCCACGGAAGCGATCGCCCCTCGGATCTGTGCATTGGAAAGAGTGACTCCCGGCTTGGTCGCAATGACTATGTCATGGAGAAAATGTGAGCCGGGATTCGCCTCTTTCGATTTGGGCGCAGGCAGGAAGTCGTGCTGCGACTCCGGCAGAAAAAAGGCCGGAGCAATTGGCTGGTCGAGCATGAAATCCAAATAGCGGGCGTCTTTGGCGATGCCTACAATCTCGTATTCCCGCCTGGATCTAATACCGTGTTGGCCGAAGTGCTTTCCGATTGGATCCTCATTCTTGAAAAATTTCCGCGCAAACGCTTCATTAATGACGGCCACGTGCGGTGAAGTCGCCGTATCCTGCTCAGAGATAGCGCGACCCCTGAGAATTGGATTTCCAATTACGTCAAAGTATGCTGGCGTGACCCGATCCCAGAAGGCAAAGTTGTCTTCGTTGGGTCGGGGAGCAGGATGCCCGTCCACCAAGATGCCACTGCCCCAATTGTTACCACCGAATGGCGAATATATGCAGAGAGCGACGCCGGATACACCAGGAAGGCTCGATAGGGAATCGTGGAGCCTGCGGTAAAGCACAGTGAGTTGGTTTGACCGATCGCCGGCAAGCCTGGGATCAATGTTCGCCACGATGCGGCGGCTCTGATTAAATCCAAAATCTTGGGTCTCCAGTCTATGTAGCGCAGCCGTGAGGAGCCCTGATGCGGACAGCAACACAAGCGAAAGCGCAGCCTGGAATACGACAAGGGTCTTTCGCGGCAGCGACCCAGCACGGGCGGTGGAGCGGTTGTCTCCCCGAAGGGCTTCGATCGGATCCACGCGTGTTGCGATCCACGCGGGAGCAAGGCCGAAGGCAAGTCCGGTAATCAACGAAACGCCCAAGGCGAAGAGCAGTACCGGCAGGGAAGGCGAGGCTTGGATGGGTATGCCTGCCATATTGCCGACTTTAGGGAATGCAAAATGCAGAATAAACCGGGTGCCTGCAAATGCGATCAACAAGCCTGCCGCGCCACCCAGAAACGCGAGCAACAGGCTTTCGGTGAGGGACTGTCGCACAATTCGCGGCGCTTGCGCCCCGAGCGCCATGCTCAACGATGTCTGCCGTCTCCGCTCCAAGCCGCGAAGCAGCATGAGATTGGCGAGATTGGCACAGACGATGAGCAGCACAAATCCTGAGACCATCATCAGGATCTGAAGCCAGTGCTCATATTCCTCGCGCATGGCAGTGATGCCGGCGCCTCCTGGCCTCAGAAACAGGGTCTGCTTGGGGAACTTTGCGCGTTCGTTCGCACTCATATCACCCCAGTGCGAACGTAGCCACTGCTTGAGCTCGACCCGCATTTCGGCCTCAATAGATGCGGGTCCCGCGCCGGGCCGGATGCGGCCAATCAAGTTCAGCCAGTTTAGGTCGATTGTGAACAGATCGGAATCGGACAATACGAACGGCTCGGTGTTTAGCGGCAGAAAGAAATCGGGCGGATTGTCGCGCAGAGTGTCACCAAAGAAACTCGGCGGAGTGATTCCGACCACGGTAAATGGCTTGTCATTCAGATTGAAGACACCGCCGATGACGGACGGCTCGGCCCCATACTTTTCCTGCCATAAGCGATAACTCATCACAGCGACGGGCGGAGCGCCAGGTTGATCATCTTCGGCAGCAAGGGCGCGTCCCGCGTACGCCCTTACACCGAACATGGTGAAGTAATTGCCCGAGACGAACTCTCCTGGATAGCTCTGGGACGTTCCCCCGCGGCCTGAGCGCCGAACGCCAAACAGTGGCTCACCCGCTGAGAACGCCGCTAATTCCGAAAAGCCTTTGGTGTTGTCCCTGAAGTGTTTGTACAAATCGTAGGAGACAAGCGAGAACTCTTTTTCTTGACTGTACCCGCCCCAGTAGCAGCAACGGGATTCTTTGCCTAGCCGGTACAGTTCGGCGGGATTCGCCACCGCCAGTGACTTCAACAGAACGGCATGAACCAAAGTGAATATAGAAGTGGTCGCGCCAATGCCCAGCGCCAGCATGAGAATCGTAGTGGTGGTGAACGCCGGAGCATTCCGTAGATGGCGCAGTGCGTAACGTATATCTTGCACCAGCGTTTCCAGAAACGGAAGGCTTCTCTCGTCCCGATAGCCTTCCTTCATTGCTTCCACCGCTCCGAACTTCAGCAACGCCTGACGCCGCGCCTCGTCGTGCGATAAACCTGCGCGAACGTTTTCAGCGGCTTGAAGCGCGAGATGTTCTTCAATCTCAGAGCGCAATCGCTCTTCATCCTGCCGCCGCGTGGCCCAGGAAGTCAGCCTCTTGAAGAATCGCCTTAGCGCTCTCATTCGAGGTCCTCGGCTTTTACAGCAAAGAAGCGCCCGATGATCGCTGCCGTCTGTTCCCAACCGCGCGTCTCGGCCCGCAGTTGTTTGCGCCCGTCACGCGTCAGCCGATAGAAGCGAGCTTTGCGGTTATTCTCGGAGGCGCCCCATTCGGAGGCGATAGAACCCTCCTGTTCAAGCTTCAGCAGGACGGGATAGAGCGTGCCCTGATTGACAGTAAGAAGATCTCCACTGATCTGCTCAATACGGCGGGCGATGCCGTACCCATGCAGTGAGCCGAGCACGTCCAGTGTTTTCAGCACCATCAACGCCAACGTGCCCTGCAGGACATCCGTTTTCTCTTTCATGTCGCCTATTGGGTTTCCAACACGAAGCATGACACACTTCCATTGGGAAAGCAACAGGGGAAATCCGCCGCCCTAAAGCAGATGAGGCTATATTCGCATTCTCATGGGACCGTTGCTTCAACCGCTCTCATCTGAAGCGTCTGGATCTGTAACTGATCCTGTACCCAGTCGCGGTAAACAGATTCCGTCTCCATGCGTTCTCGTTCGGCGAGGAACCCTGCGGCGATCAACTGTGGGCCAATAGTTTCCAGGACGTTAACCCAGATGGAACTCGCGGCCGAGAAATCTGGATCTCCTCGTCGGGCTAGCTCGTCTTCCATATGGACCAGAATGTCTTGAAGGCCTTGCGACTGAAACAGTGCCGGTAAGCAGTCAGCCATCCGATTATTCCATCCGTTCACGCGACGCCACTCCACGAATGCCTTGTAAAAGCGCGTGAATTCATTGGGCGGATCTGGCTCCCACGAATTATTGTCATGGTTGTAGTCGAGCACCAGGATCTTGCCGCCGGATCTCGCGGCTTGTCTCATCTGGGAGATGGCTGCCTCCGGCGAGCTGACCCACTGCAGCGTCCGAGCGGCTGTGACCACGTCGAACCGGCCCTCCAAAGGGAACGTCAGGATATCGCCCTGCACGAACCGCAAGTTCGGAATCATATGATCGCGACGCGCCAAATGGAGGAGCGACTCATCGCGATCGAAACCGAGAACATACCCGTTTGGCCCCACGATACGAGCAATGTCCGCTGTAATGGCGCCGGTGCCACAGCCGACATCCAACACGGACATTCCCGGTGAAGGATTTCCGCCAAGCGTCGATGGTCGCGCTGTAGTGTCCGGCGACTCAGGATGCGCGGGTCGGAGCGATGGGTTTGCTGGACCATGATTCACATTCAACCCGGCAAGCCCACACAAAACGGGCATGTCGAGAGCTTTCATGGGCGCTTTCGGGACGAATGTCTCAATGCGAGTTGGTTCTGGAATCTCTGGGATGGGCGACGCAAGATCGCCGGCTGGCGAAATGAATACAACGGGCAACGCCCGCATTCCGCGCTGGGATATGGAACACCACAGGAGTTCGCACAACAGTGGGCGCACGCCGCATCGCCTTCCAGCATTTCCCGATACCACTCCGCCGGAAGCGAGTCAAGGCCAAGCCCTTCGGGCGCCTCAGGCGGCCTTGACACCGCCACGGCTGCGTGGTCAAACCTTCCATCAAGAAGGCGATGCGGGTAACTATGCTGCGGAATTTCGTATAACTTAGTGGACGGAAATTGGGGTCACGTCAATACAGTTCCTTGAAGCGCTAAAAGCTATCGCGCGAATAGCCCCATCACTTTGCAGGCTTCCGAAACGCTGCCCAGCATGTCGGCCAGGTTCAGCAGGCCTACTTTGTTCTTAATGATCTTTTGATCCGTATTCACCGACATCTCCTTCTTGCGCGTTCTGCGCAGTCTATCAGAAAATGTCAGATCAAGTCGCGACTATTATGCGTGCAATCTATAGCTTGCAGCGGTACTTGAGCCGGTATCAGATCGAATCCCACCAGCTGCCCCAAACTAATAACTGGTCTTAATTTCCGAATAAGCACTGGGGCGTTTTATCTCGAAATGCAGAACAATAGTCCTTCCTAAAACTCATAGAACTCACAAATCCATTTCGTGCGAAAGCCTTTGGGCCGACTCAAAGTCTACTTTCCAATTGACATGGAGGGAGAGACTTCAATTCGCGGAGGTAGATCGCATGCCAAACGACTATTTCGAAGTGCTTCGCTAGTGCTCGTACTGTCCTTGCTCGCGATAGTTGGTGATCTTACAAGTTTTCCCGCACTTTCATTCGAACGTAACAGTGCCACGCATCAGAAAAAAATCGCGACACCAACGAGTCGCGATCGGACGCAGCGATCTTCTGCCGACATTCACGCGCCGGAGCCTTTCAGCTTTTTTCTCGTCGGAGTCGGCGTGCTTACGGTCTCCTTTCTCTGTTCACGCTGGAACAGGAGGAAAAAGACGGACACTAATGGTGGCTATAGAGACGGAATTCCAAGGCGAAGGACCTTTCGATAACGCTGGTTAGGTTCGAAATCGCTCTTGTTTTCGGAAGGTCCTTGCTTCCCGTTGTTAAAAAAAGGTCAAGACGCGTTCCAACAGGGATTCACGTCTGCGTGGTGGTTCCGCTGCCTCCGTCACCTCGTGCCCATCTTTGAGCATCGCGGAGAGGTCTTCTTTCCCAGGAATTTCCAAAACATCAAACACCAAGTCCGCCGGAAGACTGTTCGCGTCGACATCGCGTCCGTCCGCGAACCGAAAAACGTCCCGTTTCGGCTTGCTCAACATATGGAAAACCGCTTCGCTTTCTGATTGAGTGATCAAACCTGTTTGCTCACCCTCCGGAAACCGAAACAGCACCTTCGTCCCGTCGAGTAGGCAAACCGGCGTGGGGCGGATCTTCTGCAAGTCTGCTTCCTGCACGGCCCAACTACTCCCGTGGACTTTTCGGATGACTAATCGCTGCCCCGCTTCGGCTTCAAGGGTTTTCGCCGCGTGCTCGGCAGAATACCAACACATATAAAAACCTCCTACTTCTGTCGAGCCCTCCCGTTGCTCGACCGTCCCCAAGTATGGATCAATTTCCAGCACGAAACAAGAGGGTACGGCGCCCACCGGTGAGCTGCTGCAGTGCTCGGGAACAAAAGGGGAAACTTGTCTGGATTGCGTTCGGCAACCGGGGTGATGAAAGGTGCTATTGGTGTTCGTATGGCTGTCGCAAGGCTGGTGTTGTCCATCGTGCGTGTTTTGGGCCTCGGAGTCGCGCTTTCTGCGGCGACACTACCCACCGGTACGGAGATTCAGTTGCGTCTCACATCCGAAGTGAGCAGCGAAAAGCCATCTGGGCAGCCAGTCACCGCCGTTGTTATAGCCCCCGTGCTGCTGAACGGCACGGGCGTCATCGGATTCGGCACGCAGTTATCCGGCACCACGGCCGATGCGCGCCCTAATCAATCTGCCGCAAACGGCGGCAATGAGACCCCAGCGACGCTGCGCTTGCAGATAACAACAATTCGTGACGACCGCGGGCAGTCGAAGCCGATCAGTTGTGTTCTCGAAGGGGTTGAAAACTCGCGCGAAGCAGTCGACCAGACCGGCCTCATTACGGGGATCACCGCTTCTCACACTTTCACTTCGCTGGCCGATGAAGGAATCAACAAACTCGAAAAGAAATCCGACTCGCTGGGTCAGCTCCTTGCGACCGTCAAGAGCGCCATGGTTAAACAGGCGGATCCTTCAATCGACTACAAGCCCGGCGTGGAGTTTACGGTGAAACTCACCCAGCCTCTTGATTGGACACCGTCCGGCGACATGGGCATGTTACCCCCGATCACTCCGGCGAATACGCTTGCGGAGATTGTGGCCGAGGCGCCTTTTCGAACCGTGGCTCTTAAGCCCCCTAGCCCTTCCGATCTGACGAACCTCATGTTTATCGGAGCCAAGGAACAGATCGAGGCAGCGTTCAAACAAGCCGGATGGTTTGCCGCCGATCCACTCGGACATGCTTCCACCATGCGAACCGCCCAGGCAATCATTCAAGATAGCGGCTACGACGAAGCTCCCATGTCAATTCTGACTCTGAACGGACAACCGCCAGACATGACGTTCGAAAAGCAAAACAACACGTTCGCGTCCCGGCATCACATTCGCATCTGGCAAATCCAACCAGTTTTTCAGGGGCAGCCCGTCTTTATTGCCGCCGCAACCCACGACATCAAAATCTATTTTTCAAAGACCAGCCGGTCCATTACCCATGGCATCGACCCGAACATCGATCGCGAGCGCATCAAAGTCATTAATGACCTTCTCTTTACGAAACAGATCCAGGCGCTGTCACTTGTCGGACGCACGAATATCCCGAAGGACATCTCCAATGCCACGGGCGACGTTCTGCAGACCGACAACAAAATCGCTGTCTTACAGTTCAAAAACAGGTAAACCGAAAGTCCCGGTGCCGCCGCCCGGTACATCGAAAGTCGTGATATCGCCGTGGGCAGCGCGCAGAAAGCCGTGGCTCACGTTGCTTGCGTCAGAGTAATCTCCCGTTATGGCTCCCGGGTTGATCGCCACTGGGAAGGTGCCCTGGCTGCCGCTTGCACCCGCGCCGGGCGCAATCGAACGTTGTGAAGGTGCAGCCGTTAAATTTTTCTTGCATAAAACTTGACATTATCGTGCGCACATCTTATGATGGGGTTGTCATTAGGAGGGATGATTCCAGATGCCAATGATTAAATACAACCCCTTCCAAAGCGAGCTTGAGGATTTCCCGACCGGTCTGCGATTGTTCCAGGATTCGTTGTCGCGCCTGCTGAGCGAGCCGGCTTCGCGCCCGTGGACACCGGCGGTCGACATATACGAGACCGAAAACGAGCTGGTCATGAAAGCGGATATCCCCGATGTGGACCCGAAGAATGTCGGAATTCAGCTCGAGAACGGTACGTTAACGCTGAAAGGCGAGCGGAAGTTCGAGAACGAGCAGAGGAACGGCAAAGGTTTCCACCGCATCGAGCGTTCATACGGTACTTTCGTACGGGCCTTCAGCCTGCCGGACACGGTAGACGGTGACAAGGTAAAAGCCGATTACAAGAACGGCGTCCTGACGATCACGCTGCCGAAGAAGGAAGTAGCGAAACCGAAGACGATCAACGTAGAGATCAGCAACAACTAACATTAAAAATCACTAGCTTTTTTGGCGCGGTACCTGCTGGGTACTGCGCTTTTTTGTCTGCGCGCCAACAGTAGCGAATTTAGGTACTGTACCTGCACTCTCCTCTCTGAGTGTTCCGAAAAAACCGCGGTGTGCAACTAATAAAGCGAGTGACTCTGGTTCGTTTTCGATGGGTGAGCAGGTGGGTTGTCATTCTGCTGATGCCCTGGTTGACTGTTCCGCTCCACGCGTATTCGGTGCTGACGCACGAAGCTTTAGTGGATGCGCTTTGGGTCATCAAGATCAGGCCGTTGCTGGCGGCGCGTTTCCCGAAAGCTACGCCGGAAGAACTGAAGGAGGCGCATGGATACGCGTACGGCGGCGCCATTATTCAGGATCTCGGATATTATCCACACGGAAGCGAACAATTTAGCGACCTGACGCATTACGTTCGCACAGGCGATTTCATTGAGGCTTTAATCGCCGAATCGCAGACACTCGACGAGTATGCTTTCGCGCTGGGGGCGCTCTCTCATTACGTTTCGGATCTGGACGGCCATCGTTATGCGACTAATGTTGCGGAGCCGATGCTTTATCCAAAGCTGAGGCGCAAATTCGGAGACGTTATCACGTATGAGCAGGACCCGGCGGCACATCTTAAGACTGAATTCGGATTCGACGTCCTCGAGGTTGCGAAGGGGAATTTTGCGCCGCAGGCGTACCACGATTACATTGGTTTTTACGTCGCCAAGGGTTCGCTTCAGAGGGCATTCCGCGACACGTACGGCCTGAATTTGGCGGACGTCTTCAACGATTTCGACAGAGCGATCGGGTCCTACCGCCGTGCCGTGAGCAAGACCATTCCCAAAGCAACGCGGGTTGCCTGGGCGGAAAAGAAAAAGGATATCCAGCAGAGCAATCCGGGCATCACGCAGAAGCGTTTTGTCTATACGATGAGCCGATCCAGCTACGAGCGCTATTGGGGGAAGGACTATGACCGGCCTACCGCGGGGGATCGCATGCTGGGAGTCTTCCTGAAGCTGGTGCCGCCCATCGGACCGCTACGGGCGCTGCACTTCAAGATGCCAACGGCACAGGTAGAAACGCTGTTCATGTCAAGCTTCGACCGTTCCTCCACTCAATACAAACAGAAGTTGCAAGAGTCCCAGCAGAACGCACTGTCGCTTCCGGATGAGAACTATGACGTCGGGGCCATAACGCCGCCGGGGGCGTACCGGTTGGAAGACGATGTTCGCGCGTATTGGTTGGACAAGCTGGCCAAGACGAACTTCAGCGGTCTTACCCCGGAGATTCAGGCCAATTTGCTGACGTACTACAGCAATCTCGACGTGCCTTTCGACACGAAGAAGAATCCCAAAAAATGGGACAAAGTCTTAGCTGAGTTGAAGCAATTAAAGAGTGCCCAACCGGCCACCGAGCCAGCAATCGCGGCTGCGGCTACCGAACAGCGCGTGCGATGACGCACCGTGTCCGGGCTGTAGCCGCGATTATTGTAGGCCTGATTTGTGCGGCGAACGGCGCGGGCTACTCCGTCATAACGCACGAGGCGCTTGTCGATGCGGCCTGGGACCTTGCGCTGAAAGGAATCTTACTCAAGCGGTTTCCCCTGGCCACCCCGGAAGAATTGAAGGATGCGCACGCGTACGCCTACGGCGAGGCCGTGATTCAGGATTCCGGTTCTATCCTCAAGGCAGTTACCAAATTCAGCGATTTCACCCATTACGTCCGGGCAGGCGACTTTATCCTATCGCTTCTGTCAGAGTCGCAGATGCTCGACGGTACGCCTTCGGCCTTGGGGCGCTCTCACACTATTACGGAGACAACATCGGACACCGGTACGGGACAAATGTTTGCGAGCCGTTGCTTTACAAAAAGCTAGGCAAGAAGTACGGCGAGTTCATCACGCATGCGCAGAGCCCTGATGACCATCTACGGACTGAGTATGCCTCGATGTCGAGGAGGTTGCTAAGGGCAATTTCGCGCCGCAAAATTATCACGACTTCATCGGTTTCGAGGTAGCAAAGGCGCTGCTTGCGCGCGCATTTCAGAAGACGTATGGTTTCGGGCTGGACCGATTGTACCCGGACTTGGACCGCTCGATCGGTTCGTATCGCTACACCCTGGTGACGCTGATTCCGTTTTTCACTCGCGTGGCATGGGCAAACCGCAAGGGTGAGCTCGTGCACACACACCCGAGCATGTCGAGAGCACAGTTCATTTACATTATGAAGCGGTCGAGCTATGAGCGTGAGTGGGGAAAACAGTACGACCGCCCGTCGTTTTTCGACAAGCTGGTCGCGTTCCTGGTGAAGTTGCTACCGCTATCGGCCAGATCAAGATTTTGAAGTTCAACGCGCTGACGCCGCCGGCGTTTCAGATTTTTATGCACAGCTTCGATATGGCCGAGCCCGATTACGGGAGAGCAGCGCAACGGGCGAGCGAAAACAAGCTGCGGCTCGCCAACCTGAATTTCGATATCGGTTCGATGACGCACGCCGGGCAATACGATCCTCAGGATGATGCGTACGAGTTCTGGGTCGACGAGCTGGCGCGGCTGCATTATGCGACCGTTACAACGGCGATGGTAACAACATATTAGAGTTTTATGAGAATCTGAAGGCGCCCATTGCCGAAGACGAAAACAGCAAAGTGCGGGAGCGGATCGTGAGGGAGTTGAAGGCGTTGCAGGCGGCAAGGTGAACGGCATTCAGAAACGCAACGCCGCAGAGCCGTTGCGAATTAAAGAGGTATTGCTCATCAAACTGTTAGTTGAATTGGATACCTTGGAAGGACTATGCCCCTCCCTTCCGACGAGAAGCTCATCGCACTGAGCGAGGAGCTGCTGAAGCAATTCGATGCCATTTTCGGCCTACGTCCCGGCTTTCGCCCTGCTCACGCCAAAGGCGTTATGCTGGCAGGTACGTTTGCTCCCTCTTCGCAGGCGGCTTCCTTAACACGGGCACCGTATGTGATCCGCGACTCGACTCCGGTGACCGTTCGGTTTTCCAATTCTACGGGATTTCCTTTGGTGCCGGACAATAACCCCAATGCCAATCCTCGCGGGCTGGCCATCCGCTTTCATCTGGCCGAGCACGTTCACACGGATATCGTCAGCCATTCGACTGACGGCTTCCCCACTAGAACTGGCCAGGAGTTTCTGGAGTTCTTGCGAGCCGCTGCCGCGAGCGACCCATCAAAGCCGTCGCCCTCGGCGATCGAGGTATTCCTCGGCAGTCATCCGGCAGCGCTCGCCTTTGTGCAGACGCCCAAGCCAACCCCCTCCAGCTTTGCCAACGAGTCATACTTCGGCGTCACCGCATTACGCTTCACGAATAACGATGGCGTGAGCCGTTATGGGCGTTACCGGATTGTGCCAGAAGCCGGCGTTGAACACCTGGACGACGCCGCGGCCGAAGGTAAGGATGCAAACTTTCTTTTCGACGAGCTCACGCAGCATATTGCGAAGGGCCCGATTCGCTTCCGAGTTCTCGTACAGGTGGCGAACGCGAACGATGTAGTGGACGATGCGACGGTTCACTGGCCGGAGGATCGCGAACTCATCGAGTTAGGCGCGATCGTTCTTACTAGCGCGGTTCCGGATAATGAACGGGAACAGAAGAAGATCATCTTCGACCCAATCCCACGCGTAGACGGCATTGAGGCGTCCGATGACCCACTGCTCGAGTTGCGGGCCGCGGTCTATCTGCTAAGCGGGCGGCGGCGCCGTGCTGCTCCGGAGTCCTTCAAGGCAGCATCCTGACCCAATCAAAGGTCGCGCCGGCATTGGAGCCATCGTCGATAGCGGCAAGGCCCGCGACGGCGCTGTGGCGCGCCGTGATACGCCTCGACAGGAGCAAATTCAACACGCTCTGGTTGGCGCTGCGTAATGCTCTGGGGGTGGCGTTGCCGTTAGGCATCGGGATCGCAAGCGGCAATCCATTGGGCGCCGTCGCGATTGCGACGGGAGCGTTGAACGTAGCGTATTCGGATGCGCGGGATCCGTACGCGCAGCGGGCTCGGCGGATGCTGCTGTGGAGCTTTTTAGGAGCGTTTGCTGTTTTTCTGGGATCGGTTACAGGGAAGTATCACATCCCTGCGATCTTGATGGCAGGCGTATGGGCGTTCGGCGCGGCGCTGCTCGTTTCGATCAGCACCAGAGCGGGAGATCTCGGCTTGAATACGCTCGTCGCGCTGCTCGTTTTCGCGACGCGCGGCGCGCTATCGCCAAAGGGCGCCTTGATCGCTGCGCTGCTCGTGTTGGGCGGTGGGTTGCTCCAAACGCTGCTGGCGCTCCTGTTCTGGCCGGTTCGGCGATACCAGCCGGAACGGAGGGCGGTCGGGAACGCGTACCGGAACCTTGCGAACGAAGTGGATCCGTACACCGACGCTCAGGTGCAATCGGCGCTCGACAAGCCGAGCCAGGAAGTCCAGGAAACGCTTTCCGCGCTAGGCCAGGATCACAGCCTGGAGGGCGAGCGCTTCCGGCTGCTTTTCGACCAGGCTGATCGCCTGCGCCTTTCGATTTACCTGATAAATCGGTTGCGCTCGGAGCTGAGCCAGGAAGAACTGGCGACCGTGGATGTCATTGAGATGAGACAGACCTTGGATGCGCTGCTGGAACTCGCGTCCGAGATACTCGTCGCTATCAGCGAATGTCTTCAAGGGCGAGGTACTGAGGAACAGACCGCCCAGCCCGCAAAATTGCAAGCGCTACTGAAGGAGGCGCAATCGTACAAGAATCGGGCCGATGTTCCGCTCGCTAACGACGTCGCGTCCGCAGCGGACGTATTGGGGGGCCAACTCCGGCTGGTCCTGCAGTTGGCGGGACACACCAGCGAATCCGCTCTGGAGGCGCTTGCGAAACATGACCTGGCCCTGCCCTGGAAACTCCGATTAGCGAGCTCGGTCGCGATCTTACGAGCGAATCTTGATCTGGATTCCAGCGCCTTCCGGCATGCGATGCGAACGGCCGTTTGGGTCGCGGTAGCGGATGCGATGGGCCGAGGGATAACGTGGCAGCGATCGTACTGGCTGCCGATGACAGTGGCGGTGGTCCTGAAGCCGGACTTTACGACAACTTTCAGCCGCGGACTCCTCCGGCTGATTGGTACCTATACAGGGTTACTGATCGCCACCGTGCTCTATCACGTGCTCCCGCACTCGGCAGTCAGCGAGCTTCTGCTGGTGGGCATCTTCACTTTCTTTATGCGTTATATAGGACCTGCCAATTATGGCGTTTTCAGCATCGCGATCAGCGGTCTGATTGTGTTTCTCATCGCCATAACGGGCATACCTCCCTCTGAGGTCGTGCTGGAGCGATTTCTGAACACGACTGCGGGAGGCGCACTCGCTTTGGTTGCGTACGTTCTGTGGCCTACGTGGGAACGCAAGCAGGTGTCGGAGGTCATGGCGGACATGCTGGATACGTCCCGTGAGTACTTTCGAGCAGTGGCGGATCGGTTCGGACGCGACGACGAGGAGCTTGAAGCGAAGCTGGATCGAACGCGGGATGAATGGCGGCGAACACGTTCGAATGCGGAGGGTTCGGTAGACCGTGTGGGATCAGAGCCGGGCGTTTCGTCACAGAAGGTGGATTGCCTTACGTCGATGCTGGCGAGCTCACATGCGTTCGTACACGCCACGATGGGCCTGGAAGCGGGCATTCTCCAGAATCCTCCGCAGACCCCGCCGGAGGCGTTTCGCGCCTTTGCGAACGATGTAGAGTTCACGCTTTATTTCCTAGCGGCAGCGCTGCGTGGTTCGCTTAGCGCCAGCACCACGCTGCCGCAGTTGCGTGAGGATCATCGACGGCTCGTCGAGGCTCGCGAGAATTTTTCATCATTGGACGAGTTTGTCCTGATCGAGACGGATCGATTGACGGTCAGCTTGAACACGCTGCGCGAACAGGTTCTGCGGTATGTGGGAGAGTGAGGGCCCGCTACTGGCCACCTGTAACGGCGATGGCCGATCGTTGGGTGTTGGCCGCCAGAATACGTCGCTCCTGGTCAATGTAGCGCAACAGGTGATTCACCTGTTCAACTTGTTTCGCGTTTAGGGCAGAGCGTCTTGCATTCTGAGCAGATTGCCTGGCCTGATCCAGTTCCCCCAGTTGCGCCTGGCAATAGGCGAGCGTGTATGTAACGGGATACACATGTTCGGGACGAAGCTGTTGAGCGTCCGCAAGGACTGATCCAGCCAGAGCAAACCTTTGGTTCTTTGCCGCGAAAAATCCGAGTTCCAGGCGAGCTTCATAGTGATCGGGTTTCAGGGCAAGAACCTTCTGGAAGAGCTGAATGATCTGATCGGGAGCGGCACCCGGAGCCGTTTCCTGAAGGCGCGCGCCGTAATATAGCGCATCGGGGTCGTTTGAATGCCGTTCCAGAGCCGTAAGGAAATGCTCGCGAGCTTTCTCGCGGCTATTTTGCCGCAACGCGATATAGCCCAGGGCGACTTCGGGTTCAGGCTCGGCGGGATATCTGCTGGAGATATCTCGCAACATGGTAGCCGCGCGACCCTGTTGATCGGGATTGACCGCCAGCAAGCCAGCTAAGGTCAGTTCCAGGTCACGTTGTGATAGCGGGGACACGGCGGCTTCGCCACGGATGTTGGTAAGGTCCAGCGGGTAGCTGTAAACAGGGAGCCTTCCTCTGAAGTAATCGAGCAGATCGGCGGAGACTTGTTCCACCGTTCGGCCGTACACGGATTCGAAGCAGTCCAGAGCAGACCTGCCTCGATTGATTGCCGAGAGAAACTCAGGAAACCGCCCAGCGTAAGCCGGACTAAGCGCTAGCATGTGGGCGAGCAGCCAGCTCTGGGAATAGACGATTAACATCTGTTCGTGGTCGTGGAAATAGGGCGATCCATCCGTGGCACTCACAAGAGACGCGAGGTCAATCCAGGGCCGGGTTTTCAGGATCAGCATGCGGTCTTCTAACGGCATTCCGAGGAGAGTTCTCGACCCATCCGTTTCGAGCGACGAGTATAGATCCGCCAAGCCCTCATTTAGCCAGCGCGGGATGTGTAAGCCCGCCCGCTCAACGATGAAGTGTGTGTATTCGTGCATCGCAACACGCGTGCGATCGGGAGTCAGGTTTT
>JAFATG010000155.1 GCA_019244055.1 Acidobacteriaceae bacterium
ACCATACATGACGCCTCAGACCCCACTCCTATCTGAAAATATTTCAGATGCGCCTGGCGGATCAGCAGAGGGACATCGTGTCCGTTGGTCACTTCCAGAAACTCGCCCACGAGCGCAAGAATTCGCTTCTCAACATCCTGATTTTCGGCGAGAACCTTCGGTCCAATCCCATGTTCTGCAGCACTATAGTTGCCTGACGGGTCGCTAATTCCAAGAAGCAAGGGAATGAATTTCGAGAACGTGCCATTTCTATACAAGTTTAGAAGCTCAGCGTGTGTATGTTCTCGCGTGTCGTACTGTACTCTAACCGCTTCCCAATCGAGAGATTCTAAAACGGACACGCTTCAAGTTACCAAATGACAATCGTGATCCGAGTCCTAATTTCAAGAACGAAATCGCGGCCATGAGACTGATCTTGTGCCCGGACACGTCCCGAGTTTCGCCGGGGCTTACCTCGCGACGGCTCCCGTACCTACGCAGTACTCTTGGATCATCCAGCTGACAGAGACATCGCTGTAGCGAGTCATAGTATCTACTGTTCGCTCTCGAAAGCGGATCTGGGGAGTTCCGATTGCCGAATAATGCTCAGCAGGGTTCCGCGGCGAACCGGATTGTGAAGTGGAACCGGAACAGTTATGGTGCTTCCTTCCAGGCGCTTTTGCATGATGCGATGGCTACCTCGCTGGCGAA
This sequence comes from Acidobacteriaceae bacterium, assembly GCA_019244055.1. Taxonomy (GTDB): domain Bacteria; phylum Acidobacteriota; class Terriglobia; order Bryobacterales; family Bryobacteraceae; genus Bog-105. The sequence goes on from JAFATG010000155.1 coordinate 691, forward strand.
CCACGATGAATCCATTTTGCTCGAGAATGTGACACACCTCCAGGCCCGAAAGAACCGGGAGCTTACCCAACCGGCACCTCGACCTGTGTCACAAAAACTTCGTTATGGAAGCGCCGGGTGACCTCGGATGCCGAAGCTGTTTCGAAGAACAGGGTGAGTGCCTCGATAAGGTTTGTCCGCGCCTGCTCGATCGACTCACCCTCGCTCGCTATGTCCAGCTCCGGACACAACGCCACAAAACCGTCGTCCTCACGTTCGATAATCGCAGTCAGGCGTTGCGCTGATTTCATAGTCCGAGTCTAATCTAGCTCGCTGGCCTCACGCTTATGGAGTTCTTATTCCTCTTCACATGGCGTATACCAGTTCTGTATCCAGCACGTCCCGCAGCGCTAAATGTCAGCCGGTGGAACATAGAAAACGCACCCCGCGCTCGGATAGCGTCAGCGATTCTTATTTAATTCGGTACACGATAGCGTCGTCGACAAATCGATCGCCTAGCATCTGCCCGCCGAGGCGCATCCCCTCAACATTCTTGGCTTTCCCGAAAATGCGACGCAATGTTCGTACAAAGGGGTCGGTCATTCCCAGAATCAGCAGGGGCGGTGTGTTTTCGAGCGGCACCCCGGCCCGGTCCAGAGCATCGTGTACAAGCCCGTAGGCTTCGGGCGGCTCTGACCTGTCTAGACGGGGAGAAGATAGCACGAACCGCCAATCCTCGTACTCCGGCGTATGAAGCCACATCGCCAGCCTTATTTCCAAGCCTGAACGATCGAGAATTTCAAGAACTTGTGCGCCGATGGCGAAGTTAGTGGTCACCAATGCCGTTTTATCCATGACAATACCCCATGTTTACCGTTGCCTACCGCCTCCAGCAGAGCGATCGCGGCATTCCTTTCGTGGCGGCGATAGCGACTCTGTTCCGACCATTGCTGGACCAGATCCCAACTGTTTCGAAAACCTGGATCTGTTTTCGCCTGCTCCAAGCGAGCTACCTCCAGATTGGCGACTTTGACCAGATCCTTAAGATTGTGTGTGTGACTAGCCTCCACACTTGTTTTATCGGGAAAGTCAAATCGCCGTGTACTCTTCGCAATACATGCCTTCAGCCCACACTCTACAGAATATCCAGCCAGATAATACGCTCCATCTGCAAACCCCGCCCTCAGCAAAGATTTAGCCTCAGAGAACCTAATCCTGGACAACTCCTGCAATTCAGCTCGATTCACCCTCGACCATCCTAACGGACGCGGCGATTACGTACTCTCGCTCTGGAAACCGAGTTCGGAATTTCCAAACTCACCAAAAACACACCCACGCAGGGAGAATCGTTACCCCTCTTCATACGGCTTATACCGGTTCTGGAACAGCACCTCCCGCGCGTGCTCCAGGTCAGCCGGTGGAATATAGAAAAACGCGCCGGTAAGATCTCGCTTGATTAACAACCCGCCGGTGTATGCGCCTGTTTCGACCACGTATTCAATTCCCGCCGCTGTCAGCAGATCTTCCAGCCGCAGAGCATCCCGAAGCCGCCGCGCCATGTAGATCAGGTTTAACTCGGTATCACCGAAGAATTCGGCATCTCGACGCACATCCGCCCGCCTATTCCCTTGGGACCGGCTGCCCTCCGCCGATAGTGGCTGTCGTGCCCTTCAAATCGCTTTCACTCACAACAAACGAAACAGTCTTGGTCTCGCCTGCCGACAAATGAATCCGCCGGAATCCCATCAGCGCAAGGTCTCGGTTCACGCTTTTCAGGTAAAGCTGCACCACCTCATCCCCGTCGCGCGTCGAGCGGTTGGTCACGTGGGCGCTCAATTCGCGCTCGCCATCTCCGGAAGGCTTTGTCTGTACGTCCGAGTAACCGAAATTCGAGTAGCTCAGGCCATATCCGAACGGGTACAGTGGCTTTCCTTTGAAATATCGATACGTACGGCCCTTCATGGAATAATCCGTGAACAGCGGCAATTGGTCAATAGAACCATAAAACGTCACCGGCAGCCTGCCCGCCGGGTTATTCTCTCCTGACAACGTCTTTGCGATAGCGTTACCGGCTTCCTGACCCCCGTACCATGCTTCCAGAATCGCCTGCGCTCTCTCTTGCGCTGTTTGTACGGCCAGTGCACTCCCGTTGATCAGAATCACAATTACCGGGGTTCCGGTGTCGAGGACTGCTTTGAGCAGCTTCTGTTGCGGCTCCGGAAGCTTTATGTCGGTACGATCGCCGTGTGAGAATCCTGGAATTTCGATGGGCGATTCTTCGCCTTCCAGCCGCGAATTCAAACCCAGGCAGAGAATCGCCAATTGCGACTCCTTCGCTCTGGCTACCGCCTCGCCTAATAGGCTCTCGGGGGGAGGAGCCCAGACCAGCTCCACTCCGGATCCGCCTTCCCGCTGCACGTATTCGAGCTTTAACTGATAATCCTGTCCCGCCTCCAGATGCACCGTCGAGCGAAATGCCAAGTTCCCTGCGTTTGACTCCCGGTCTTCGTTGATGAGCGTTTTGCCGTCGAGATATAACCGCGTCACGTTGCTCCCTAGGCAATCACCGCACTCTTGCCGCAGGACTCCAAGGTCATAATCCCCAGTGGCTGGGGCTCGCAGCACTGCTGTCCATCGCACCGAGAAAGTCGGAGCAGGCAACGCTCGCAATATCTCGGGATTTTGCATCTGCCAGTCGAAGTAGACGCGCGGCTCCACGCGCGAGAGTGCCGGCTGTCCATCGAGAGTATCGTTGCTGAAGTACTGGGCGAGGATCCCGTGTTCTCCTTCCTTTCCAGTGGGCGGCGCGAGCGCACTCTGCGGAATCAGCGCCATGGATGACGATGCGTACACACTGCCCTGGGCGAACGCAACCTTCGCTTTCGTGCCGAATTTGTCCGCGATACCTGCCAGCGGTGTCACAATATAGCGCGGAGTTCCGTTGTAATTCCCGAGCAGCGTGTCCGGGTCGTCCGCCGCGGGCCCGATCACCGCGATATTCGCCGGAACCTTCTCGAGCGGGAGCGTGTGGTTCTCGTTCTTCAGCAGGACGATAGATTTTTCGGCCGCTTCCAATGCTACTTCGGCATGTTTCGCTGAGGCCACTTCATCCATTCCGATTTTTGAAAACGGCACGTGTTCCGGCGGATCAAACATGCCTAATCGGAACCTTGCTGCGAATAGCCGCTCGACAGAACCGTTAATCTCGTTCTCCTGAATCAATCCGCTCTGCGCCGCTTCTATGAGACTCTTGTACTCGGTTCCGCAATCCAGGTCCGTTCCCGCCTTCACTGCCTTAGCGGCCGCAGCGGCCATCGAATCAGCGTAGTGATGGCCGTTGTAGATGTCGCCAATCGCTCCGCAATCGCTTACCACGTAACCGGAAAACTTCCAGTCGTTCCGCAGTTTACCGAGAAGCATCGTGTTCGCGCAGGCGGGCGCGCCGTCCACACTGTTATAAGCGCACATTACCGACTGCGCTCGCCCTTCCATTACCGTTGCGCGAAAAGCGGGCAAATAAGTATTCTCCAGATCGTGCGGATTCACACCGACATTGAACTGATGCCGCGACTCCTCTGGCCCGCTGTGAACGGCGAAATGCTTCGACGTCGCCACCGTCTTCAGATAGTGATCGTCGTCTCCTTGCATCCCTTGAATGAAGGCAATTCCCATTTGCGACGTGAGGTAAGGGTCTTCTCCGTAGGTTTCCTGACCTCGTCCCCAGCGCGGGTCTCGAAAAATATTGATGTTCGGTGACCAAAAAGTCAGACCGTGATACCGCTGATGGTTATCATGCGCGATCGCATCGTTGTACTTGCCTCGCCCTTCGGTCGAGATGATATCGGCGATCCGGTGCTCCAGATCGGTGTCCCAAGTGGCCGCTAATCCGATTGCTTGTGGAAATACCGTCGCAAGCCCTGCGCGAGCGACACCATGCAGCGCCTCATTCCACCAGTTGTAGGCGGGTATCCCGAGCCGAGGAATCGACGGCGCGTTGTCCTGCATCTGCCCCACTTTTTCCTCGAGGGTCATTCGCGATGCCAGATCGGCAGCGCGTTCCTCTGGCGTATACTCCAGATCCAAATATTTCGGCTTACTTGAGTCTTGCGCGGGCATCATTCCAGCCAGTACCAGGGCCAATAGCATCAGACGCATCTGTAACAGTGTATAAATGCGATCACTGAATGCTGCTATTGTTGTCTACTGATTGGGATAACTGATGCCTCTACGTCTCTGCAGTTTCGCAATGTTGGTCTTTTTCGTGGCGTGCAGTTCGCCGCCTAAGCCGACCACACCCGCTCTGACGCCAGAAATAGCCAATGGGCTTCTCCACTACAACAACAAGGCGGAGAACTGGATGGTCTACGTCCGGAAGCATAACCCTGCCTGCGGCTATCAATTGGAGTTGCCTGATCAGACGTCCCATCCCACGACGGTAGACCTCGATCACATCGTCTTCTGCAGTGGGCAGCCCAGCCCACGGGAGTTCGACGCCTCCGTTTCCTTTGCCTACGATAAGGACCAGCAGAAGTGGGTCATTACTCGCTTCTCGAGCTAGCTTTTGCCTTTGGGCCATCTAGCGCAGCAGCGCGCGAAGCGACCAGGGCGATGCTTGACCAATCCATCTGCTCCTGTCCGTGCGCTATCGCCGAAACGAGGTGATCTCGAATTATGCTCGCAAACGGCAGAGCCGCGCCGACTCCCTGGGCCGCATCGATGGCCAACTTCACGTCCTTTAGGCCGAGCTTCAGCGCAAACCCCGCAGGTTCGTACTTCTCCTCCGCGATAACTGCTCCATAGTTCTTGTACACCGGCGACGCAAACAGCTCGTTCATGATGTCGAGAAACAGCTTCCGTTCGAGCCCCGCCTTTTGGATGGCGGCGAAGCTTTCGCTGAAGGTTTCGAGCATGCTCGCGATCATAAAATTTCCGCACAGCTTGACCAAGTTGGCCTGCCACGGCTCATTCCCGCAGACGAATGTCGCCCGCCCAATCGCGTCGAATAATGGACGATACCGCTCGACTGCTTGCTTGCCGCCGGCGGGGACCACAATCAGCTTCTTCGCTTCTGCTGCTTCCGGCCGGCCAAAAACCGGCGCGGCAATGTAAAGCTGCTTCCGCTTGGCGTGTTCCTCTGTCAGTCGCTGCGATAAATCCGTACTGACGGTACTGCTGGAAATGTGAGCGGCTCCCTTACGTAGCCCCGATCCGATTCCTTGATCGCCGAACACCACTTCTTCTACCGCGGGGTCGTCAGCCAACATGGTGAATACGGCTTCAACTTCATGCGCCGCCTCTGCCGGGGATTTGGCCACTCTCGCGCCATCCTTCGCGAGAGCATTCGCTTTTTCCACACTTCGGTTATGAACGGTAAGCTCATGCCCGGCACGCAGCAGATTGCGCGCCATGCCGCTGCCCATCCTTCCAAGTCCGACGAAACCAATTTTCATAGCCGAACCGTGGACCCGCGCGGCAAGCCAGCCGTTACTACAGAACTATCACTGCCGCGCCATCGATGGAATCGCGCTTGACGGCGTCCAACGCCTCGTTTGCCTGATCGAGCGGGAACGTCGTGACCTGTGGCTTCAGCCCGATCTCACTCGCCACTCGCAGGAAGTCTCTTGCGTCCTCCCGGGTCATATTGGCCACGCTGCGAATCTGGCGCTCGCCCCACAACAGCCGGTCGTAATCGAACTCCGGCATTCGGTCCAGATGAATGGCATTGATGGCCAGCACGCCGCCTTTCCGCAAACTGGAAAGTGCCGTGACCACTACGTCTCCGCTGGGGGCGAACGTGATCGCGCGATCGAGTTGCGCGGGTGGCTGGTCTCTTTCGGCTCCCACCCAGTGAGCGCCTAATCGTCGCGCCAATTTTTGGTGCGATTCGCCGCGCGTCGCCACGTAAACCTCGCACTTCCACGCCTGTAAGACGCGAATTGCCAAGTGCGCCGATGCTCCGAAGCCGAACAGGCCAACCTTTTCACCGCGCTCTACGCCAGCCACGCGCAAGCTGCGGAATCCGATAATCCCGGCGCAAAGCAGGGGCGCCGCCTTCAGATTATCGAGCGCCTCGGGCAACGGGAACACAAAATCGGCTCGTGCCGCCGCGTATTCTGCGTAGCCTCCATTTACTGTGTAGCCGGTAAACACGGGCGAGTCACACAGGTTCTCCATGCTTCGTTTGCAATACGCACATGTGCCATCCACGCCGCCAACCCAGCAAACGCCCACTCGCGTGCCGTTTCGCAAGCTGTCGGTAGCTCCCCCGACAATCTCGCCCACAATCTGGTGACCGGGTATGACGCTCTGATGCCTGGGAGCGAGTTCGCCTTCCACGATATGCAAGTCAGTCCTGCAGACGCCGCACGCTCGCACCTTCAGCAGCACATGATCCGGCGCAGCCTCCGGCTTGCTTACCTCTTCAATCGCAAGAGGCCGAGTAGAAATGGGTGTCGGGTGCCTTAAAACCGCAGCTTTCATCAGGCTGAAGCTTGAAATGCCGGTAGGATTGGCATCGAACGGATGCGAATCTTCGTCGCGCTATAGACGGCGTTCGCGATAGCAGGCGCTATCCCGACGAGCGGGATCTCTCCCGCGCCCGCTGAAGGAACGTCCTTGCGATCGATCAAAACGACATCGATTTTTGGCACATCGCTGAACCGGGGCACTCGGTATTTCGAAAACCGGTCGTTCAGAATACGCCCGTCCGCAAAATCGATCGCTTCGAAAAGCGCGCCTCCCAAGCCCATTACAATCGCGCCTTCCACCTGGTTCTTCAGGTGCTCCGGATTGACGATCGCGCCGGAGTCCCAAGCCTCCACTACATGCTCCACTCTCAGATTGCGGTCTGGGGTGATTGAAACCTCGGCGCAGCAGGCGACGAACCCGCCTTTATCCATCCCACAAGCAAGGCCAAATCCGCGGTTGCTGCTTGCTTTCCGCTTTGGCCAGTCGAAGCGTTCCGCTGCCGCCTCCAGCACTGCGCGAACTCGATCGTTTTTCAGGTTTTTCAAACGAAACGCTAGTGGGTCGGTGCCGGCTGCCGCCGCGAGCTCGTCAATGTGCGATTCGCGGGCAAAATGGTTTGCCGTAGACGCCAGGCCGCGATACGAGCCCTCCCGCAGCGGCGAGTCCACAGGATAGAAATGTATAAACTCGTTCCCCGCGGTATAGGGACTCTCCAAACCGGCCGGCCCCGACATGTTATTGCGGAAATCCCAGCTAGTCAGCCGGCCATCACGATCCACTCCGCTGGCGACTTCGATCACTCCCGCCGGACGGAAGTAGGCCCATGTGAACTCTTCCTCTCGGGTCCAGATCAGCTTGACTGGCTCGCCGGCTCCTTTCGCAAGTCTCGCCGCCTCCACGGCGCACTCGCCTGAGTGCTTGCCGCCATACGCCGAGCCCGTGTCGGGCATCAATACATGTACGTCGGCTTGAGACAAGTTGAACGCCTGTGCCAGTTCTTCGCGCACGCCAAACGGCCGCTGAGTACCCGTCCACACGGTGAGCTTTCCACCGCTCCACGTGGCCACGGCCGCCCGCGGCTCGAGCGGTGTGTGGGCAATATACGCCACCGTGTATGTGCTCTTGTGTTGCGTTTCGGGAGCCGAACCTGACTGCTCCCCGTTCTTCTTGATATACGCGAACAGGTCTTTGGCGGAGATCTGCGGAGTTTCTTGCCATTTCGCCTGGATCAGCTCGATTGTCTTGTTAGCAAGCTGCTCATTTGCCGCAGCGACTCCAACGAAGTCTCCATCATGTACGACGGTTACGCCAGGGACCGCCGCCGCAGCCGACGTGTCTACGGACGTGAGCTTCGCGCCAAAGCTTGGCGGCCGCAACACTCGCCCATACAACATACCCGGCAGTTTTTGATCGGAGGGATATCTGTGTCGGCCCGTGACAATCTCTCTCGCGCCCACTTTCGGGACGCTTGTCCCGCCAATGATCCATTTGTCAGCCGGGGTTGCGGAATCCTTCTGCCCGATCGTTTTTGCCCAATCAAGCTTGGAAGCGAGCTCGCCAAACGTGAGTTTCTTCCCTGAGGGCCCGATCAGGCAGCCCTTGTCGAAACTGATCTCATCACGCTTCACGCCCCAGCGCTGCGCCGCGCTTTCGGCCAGCGCCTCTCTAGCCGTGCCTGCCATTTCGCGCAGAATTGGAGCCATGGTCGGAGTCGTCCGGCTTCCAAAAGTGCCCATATCCCACGGCGTGAGTGCCGTGTCACCCATGATGAGCTTCACCATTCCCGGCGTGCAACGCAATTCATCGGCAACAGCCTGCGTCAGCGATGTTCGAATATTTTGGCCGACTTCAACTTTCCCCGTAAACGCTGTGATCGCTCCGTCCGGCCCGATATGCAGCCAAGCCGCTAAGTCCTCCGGCAGCTGCTCGTTACCCGAGCCCCGATGACCTCCTCGCCCCGATTCCTGTGCATCCACTTCGCCGAGGGTAAACAGAACGAGGACTCCGCCGCCGACCGATCTTAGGAAGTCGCGGCGCTTTATTGCAGTCTCTTTTACCGCGTCGAGTGTCTCAAGCATGACGCGGCTCCTTCGCCTCGCTGGTCATCGTTTTCGCTGCCCTCTGCACCGCGTCGACGATTCTGTTATAGGTCCCGCAGCGGCAGACGTTTCCTTCCAGACCCTGTTTGATCTCGGCCTCGGAAGGCGAGCCATTCTGCCTTAGTAGTGCCACTGTCGAAAGAATCATTCCAGCTGTGCAATAGCCGCACTGCATCGCGTCGCATTCGATGAATGCGCTTTGAACGGGATGCACGCGGTCGCCATCGGCAAGTCCCTCAATCGTCGTGATCTGTTTCCCGACGGCGGCACCAACGGGAGTGATGCACGATCTCTGGGCAACGCCATCAATCAGCACTGTACATGCCCCGCACTGGCCTTCGCCACAACCGAATTTCGCTCCGATCAGGTCTAACTCGTTGCGCAGAACCCAGAGAAGTGGCCGCTCCGGGTCGGTATCCACGCGTTTCCGCACGCCATTGATGGCCAGATCCATGCTTTAATTTTAGGGCTTTAATTTTAGGGCCTTAATTTCAGGCCCTCATTCTAGAGCCAGTTCGGGGCTTGCTCGCCGGCGTTGGTTTAAACGAATTGCAGGACCCGCGAGACTGCACCTGTTAATTCACTCCAGCGATTCTCCTCGGCGGCGAGCTGTTTCAGACCTGCTAGAGTAATTGAATAAAATCGCGCGCGTCGATTATTTTCGGAGGTTCCCCACTTCGCGCGAATCCAACCCTCTTGCGCCATCCGGTGCAGCGCGGGATAAAGCGAGCCTTCTTCTACCCGCAGGACATCCCCTGCCACTTGCTGGATATGGACTGTGATGCCATAACCGTGCATCGTGCCGCGGCTTGCAAGCGATTTCAGCACCAGCAGGTCCAGCGTCCCCTGTAATCGGTCGTTCGGGTGTTTGCCCATCCTCTTCTCTCCTAGCTGGCTACGAGAGAAGTATCACTGTTCTTGGGTGACGTGTCAACAAGCGGGCGTTCCGAATGAGCTTTAATTTGGATGTGACCCGGCGTTCCTTCTTATCTAGCGGTGCTGCGGGTATCGGACTCGCGCTAAGATCCTCGCGAGTATCGCCCTCTACATCCTACGAACCGCTACCCTCTGAACGGCAGGTGCGATGGAGCGAGATGGAGTATTACAACTTTCTCCATTTCACGGTGAATACGTTCACTGACAAGGAATGGGGTTACGGCAGCGAAGACCCAGCGATCTTCAATCCAACTCAATTCGACGCCGATGCGATCGTCGAAGCGCTGAAGGCCAGCGGAAGTAAGGGCGTGATCTTGACGTGCAAGCATCACGACGGCTTTTGTCTTTGGCCTACCAGCACGACCTCGCATTCGATACGAAATAGCCCCTATAAGGCCGGTAAAGGGGACATCGTCAAGGAGATTTCACGAGCGGCAGGCCGGCATGGCCTCAAGTTTGGAGTCTACGTTTCGCCGTGGGACCGAAGCCAGGCAAGCTATGGAACTCCTCAATATCTGCAGATCTACCGAAAGCAGGTCGAAGAGCTCCTGACGGGATATGGACCGGTGTTTGAGATCTGGCACGACGGCGCGAACGGCGGGACTGGTTATTACGGCGGCGCAAATGAAAAGCGGATTATCGATAAACGGCATTACTACGATTGGCCCGCCACATGGGCGCTGGAACGCAAACTCCAGCCGGATGCTGTCATTTTCAGCGACGTCGGCCCTGATGTTCGCTGGGTAGGTAATGAAAAAGGAATTGCGGGCGAGACGTGTTGGGCGACCTATACTCCCCTTTCTCCGGATGGCGGTCCCGGATCGCCCGGTGATGTGCAAGAGAAACAATCGATAGTCGGGACCAGGAATGGAGAGTATTGGATGCCCGCGGAATGTGATGTCTCGATACGGCCGGGCTGGTTCTGGCATGAGCGCGAGAACAATCAAGTAAAGAGCCCACGTGACTTACTTGATCTCTACTATGATTCAGTTGGCCGTGGCGCTAGTTTTCTGCTGAACGTTCCGCCCGATCGCCGTGGCCTGATTTCGGATAACGATCGTGCCGCCTTGCGCGGCTTCAGAGCCCTTATTGACCAAATCTTTTCTCATGACCTGGCGATCGACGCAACTGTAAACGCCACAAATGTTCGCGGACGCAGTCCTGAATTCAGCCCGAAAACTCTTTTGGATGGTGATCGCTACTCGTATTGGTCGACCGATGATCCTATAACCCAGGCGGACGTTACATTTGATCTTCCACGCCCCACTCAGTTCGATATCGTTCGCATTCGTGAAAACATCCGTTTGGGGCAGCGCGTCGACAGCTTCATGGTCGAAGTCTGGACTGAAGGCAATTGGTCGCGATTTGGGGAAGGGACGAGTATTGGCTCCTGTCGGATCGTGGGGGCCCAAGCGCCCGTAACGACCACTCGCGTTCGCCTCCGCATCACAAAGGCGGCGGTTTGTCCGGCTCTATCCGAGTTCGGATTGTTCTCCGAGCGGGTATGAATCCGGATTGCCAGACGGCTATCCAACGGCACCTCCGGCTTCCGTTTCGCCCTCCCTATGCTTGGGACACGATGTTGGCGTTCCTAAGCCCTCGCGCCACGCCCGGCATCGAAGTTGTAACACTTGGCAGTTATTGTCGCTCCATTTCGCTAAACGGTAGTACCGGCTATTTTGAGGTCTCGCTTGATGAACCGAACAACGCCCTCGCCGTGCGCCTTCAGTTTGGCGATCCTCGCTCTCTGAGCTCAATTCTCGAGCGAATACGCGCCATGTTCGACCTGGACTCCGATTGGGCAGTCATTGCGCAAAGCCTTGGAAAGGACCCGGCTCTGCAGCCGCCGCTCAATGCTGTTCCGGGACTGCGCGTACCGGGATCTTGGAATGGATTTGAGCTCGCAATCCGAGCTATTCTCGGCCAGCAGGTCAGCGTCAAGGCCGCTACGACGCTTGCAGGCCGGATGGTTAAGACCTACGGCGAGCCAGTCAATCTAGCACCCGGTCTCACTCATCTTTTCCCTTCGGCTGGCGTTCTTGCCGATGCCACGCTCTCGTCCATCGGTCTGCCGAAAGCGCGAGCAGAAACGATTCGGGCCCTCGCGCGTGCGGTCTGTAACGGACAAATCAGATTTGACGGCATCACGGAAACCGATGCATTCCTAGCCAGGCTAACTGAAATCCCAGGCATTGGAAAATGGACAGCGCAGTATATTGCCATGCGAGCGCTCGGCGAGCGCGATGCATTTCCGTCCGGCGATCTGGGCCTTCTACGCGCGCTTCGTTTGCAGAGTTCTCGCGAGCTGGAAAGCCGTGCCGAGGCTTGGAGGCCCTGGCGAGCTTACGCCGCAATGTATCTCTGGAACGTCCCCTGAAACCAGCACGTGCGCTTTGGCCCCGGAATTATCGGCTCTCGCTCAATTCTAAGAGCTTAAGCACGGTTCGCCAGTTTCTTGCCGTGCTCATCGTAGCCAGCTTGGCATCGAAGTAGCTGTTCAGTAATTTCGTGCGGCCCATCCCATTGGGCAGATGAAGGTAGATTTCCTGCCCAACCACAATGAACTTATCTGGAGCCGACCGAGCCGGGTCGAGGCGATCGATTTCGCTGGGCTTCGGCGTACCTGCCAAGAACATGACGTGCAATGTCTCTTCCGCTGCTCCCGCCTTCAGAAATGGATTACTTCGAATAACCTCACGGATCTGTTCGGCGGTGCGTAATACAATGGGTGTCTTGTATCCGAACCGCTTGGCGATTTCCGCGGAGATCGTGGCCGGTAGCTGCGCTGCAAGTCGCGGCGCGGCGCTGAAGAGAACGTTGCCACTCTGGATATAGGTTCGTACATTACTGCATCCTGCATCGACGAATATCTGGACCAGATCTTTCATCGGCAGCTTGTTCTTGCCGCCGAGATTCACTCCCCGAAGCAGTGCGATATAAGTGCTGGGCATTGGAATGGTTCTCAAGAGGGCTTAAGTTCCTGTACGGCGCGAAGAAGCATTTCCGCTGAAGGGTTATCGCCAAAGGTTCGGCTCAAATATACGTGTACATCCCGGTTGCCTGGCGCAAACACAAAGCTAGCTCCAAGCTGAAACGGATTCTGCCCCAACCGGTGCTGTTGGTGTCCAGCCGAACGGGCACGCCCGCGAGCGGCAGCATTGTCTCGGCGAAGTAGATGCAATATGTTGGCCGACTTGAGATCCGCGGCCTTGTACGCAATCCGCTTTTCATCGACGAGTAGCGGAAAACTGATGCCCGTCTCCTCTCTGAAAAGGTTTGCGTAGGTGAAATCGCCGAGTCCGATGGCCGCTAGTCCGGCTCCAGCGCGACTGAAATCATCCTGATGTTCACGCAACTGCGCGATATGCTCCCGGCAGAAAATTCAACCGTAGTGCCGGAGGAACACGAGAACCGCCGGGCCTTGCTCCCAAAGCGCGCCCAGCCGGACCTCACGCCTGCTCGCGTCCGGCAGGATGATGGGGGCTAATCTCTCAGCAAAAGAAACAGGCATAAGTGACGACAGTTATACGCCGATATCCTCATTCCACAAGGAACCGTTCTGGCGGATAAATTCCTCCATGAGAAGAAAGCATTGCGGATCATCAACGACCTGGAGCTCGACACCCCGCGAGCGCAGGTAATCCTCCGGACCGCGAAACGTGCGATTCTCGCCGATTACTATTCTCGGAATTCGGTAAAGCAGGGCCGCACCGCTGCACATGTCGCAAGGCGACAGCGTGGAATAGAGCGTCGCTCGGCGGTACTCCGACGCCGTAAGCCTGCCGGCATTCTGGAGACAATCCATTTCGGCGTGCAGCACAGGGCTTCCTTTCTGAATACGTTTATTGTGTCCGCGGCCGGCTATCCGGCCATCGATCACGAGGACGGAGCCGATCGGAATACCGCCGGTCTCAAGCCCCACCTTGGCCTCTTCAATTGCTGCTTGCAAAAAGACGTGCCTCATTTATTGTCTTGCCGAATTCCCAAACCTGAACTCCCTCTTAGAGAGGTTAACTCGTAGTAATGTGAGGGCTGCGGGGTTCCTGATATGTATACGAATTCTGTGATCACGAGAATTGCGGTTGGTATCGCGTTTGCATCGTGCGCTGTCCTTGCCCAAACGGGAGCGCAATCTGCGCCTCAAGCAGATACCAGCTACATTGACGAGAACGGCACGGCGCATGTCACGAGAGTGGTTCCTGTGCCACGGACCATCAGCCCTGAGGCCCAGAAAGTTCTCTCGCGGCCCGTTCCTGATACGCCTAGGACTGAGACATTGGCGGAACGGCGCACTAAGACAGACGCCTGGCAGGCGCGCGCCGGCGCGGAATCTCGATCGGTATATCCGGTGAATGTTTCCGAAAAGACGATTGCCGGAGTACCGGTGAAGGTAATTATGCCTTTGAGCATCCCGGAAAGCAAGCGAAACCGCGTATTGATCAACGTCCACGGAGGCGGCTTCAATTCTGATTCGGGATCTTTGACCGAGACTGTTCCGATCGCGAATTTGACTCAGACCACTGTCGTCGCCGTTCTGTACCGGCTTGCTCCTGAACATCCTTTTCCTGCAGCGGTAGAAGACACCATTTCCGTGTACCAGGACCTGCTGAAGACACATCGGCCGCAAGATATCGGTCTCTATGGGACATCGGCGGGTGCAATTCTCACGGGCGAGGTGGCCGTGAAACTCCGGCAGCTTGGGCTACCTCTTCCTGCGGCGCTGGGTATTTTCTCAGGATCGGGCGACCTCAGCCGCGCGGGCGACTCTCAAGCCATCTATGCTCTGAACGGGTTTTCGGGGCCGCTGAAGCCTCCGGCAAAGCAGCCCGGCCCGAATGCGTACCCGGGCTCAACTGATCTGCGGGATCCAGTGCTGTCTCCCCTGTTCGCGGACGTGAAGAACTTTCCGCCGACGCTGTTCATGACCAGCACCCGCGATCTGTTGCTGAGCGAAACAACGATTCTGCATCGCGCTTTTCTGCGCGCGGGCGTGGATGCGCAGCTTGTTGTCTTCGAGGCTCTACCTCACGCATTCTGGAACGACGTGCATTTACCGGAGTCAAAAGAGGCATACCAGATCATGGCGGGCTTCTTCGACAAGAATCTCGATTCCACTTCAGCGAGACTTTCCTCGAGCCGTTGAAAGGGACGCGGTGAACGACCTTCTCTCGCCGGAGCGGGCAGCGAGCAGAGTATCTGTCGGTCGAGAAGGTCCGTTCTTAGGGATTCACGCCGTCGTCATCTTCGTGAGGGATCAGGATAAGAGCCTGCGGTTTTACGTGGACAAGCTCGGATTTGATCTCGCATTTGATGCGCTGCTTCAATCCGGCGAGCGCTGGGTGGCAGTTGCGCCTCCAGACGGGAGCGCTGTACTTTCGCTGGTGGCGCCCCCGCCCGATTCCGAGGAGTACAAACTGATCGGCCGGGCAACCGGGGTTGTTCTGGTCACTGAAGACGTGATTGGCACGTATCAGAAATGGCGCCGGCGCGGCGTACAGTTCTCCTTTGCACCCCGCCTGCGTCGAGTGCGGTATGGGCATCCTGGGTCCGTTCAGGATCCCGTTTCGCCGTCCGGAGGGCAGCCGTCTGCTTGGGGCGGAGTATTCACCCGCTTCCGCGATGTGGACGGAAACTCATTTGCGCTGATCGGTTTCGATGAGGTGAATCGAGAAATAGAAACGCAGCGACGGCGGATTGCGGAGAAGGTCGAAGCCGAACGGCGGGCCGCGCAGGAATTAGAGATTGCAACACAAGTGCAGGCGAGGCTGTTTCCACAAACACTGCCGCCGCTTAGGACCCTGGAATATGCAGGCGCTTGCTTCCAAGCCCGTCAGGTAGGGGGCGATTACCACGATTTCCTTGATTTGGGCCGAGGCAGGTTGGGATTGGTGATAGCGGACATTTCAGGAAAAGGAATCGCGGCCGCATTGCTTATGGCCAATCTGCAGGCGAATCTCCGCGGCCAATGCGCGATCGCGCTCGACCAACCCGAGCGCCTCTTGCGCTCCGTAAATAAGCTCTTTTACGAAAACACGAGCGACAGTGCTTATGCCACGCTGTTCTTTGCCGAATATGACGACGGGACCGGGCGGCTCCGCTACGGAAACTGCGGGCATCTTTCGGGCCTGGTCTTGCGCCGCAAGAACGAATTTGAGCGGCTTGAATCCACGTGTACGGTGCTGGGACTCTTCAAACAATGGGAGTGCTCGATAGCTGAGCGGCAACTCTTTCCAGGAGATACGGTTGTACTTTACACGGACGGAGTAACAGAATCCTTCAATGATGCGGGAGAAGAGTTCGGGGAACGCCGCCTGACGGAAGCCGTGAAGAAGTATCGGGAATTATCCGCGCAGGCGATGATCGCATCGATTGTCGACGAACTTCGGCGGTTCAGCCCGCAGGAACAGCACGATGATATTACGGTAATCGTAGGAAAGTGCAGAAGCCAATAATCTTCCGCGAGCTAAGGAACGCGCTATCCGCCTCTGACGAGTGAACGTAGGCCAAGGTGTTTTCCAAACGGATCAAAATCTCGATCATTGTGCAACAGGTCATAGTCGCTTTCAATGCAGCGAGTTGCGATCACAGAATCGATGGTCTTGCGGACGGTTATACCCGCGCGGCGTAGCGCCCGAAAGTTTTGCGCCGCCTTAATGGCGATCCCTGGCTGGCTAGGTTTACGATCGTGAGTGCCGTCAAGAGTTCCCGTGCTTCTTCGAAGTCTCGGTCGTCAACAAACCCCTGCAAGACTTCCATGAGAATCAGATCGCCGATTCCAGAGGCTCCGATCCAAGCAAGCTGTCGAGTTTCTCCGTCTGGGGCGTGATCGCCCCGTTGAAGTAGTCGATCCAAACGCTGGAATGGACCAGAATCAACGGTCCGTCCTCATCGAATCGAGATCGGCTCTCCAATTTAACTTGCCGCGCAGCCGTCGGATTTCGGCCTGCTTGCGTAGGCGTAGCAGCGTGCGCAATCCTAGCTCGACGGCTTCCCGCTTCGTCTTCAGCCCCGTGGCACGGAGTGTCGCCAGGAGGCGGTTGAGCGGGCGCTAGAATTCGCCAAAACCGGAGCGATTCCGATCGATGGCGACTCGCGTTCGAGAATCAGCGGCTCGACATCGACGTACCTGGAAAGAATACTCGACGGCAGACACCCACGAATGTAAACTGTCGTATACTGTACTTCATCTCTGAAATAGCTCCCGAAGGGCCAACTCCTCAGTGACGTTAGGACTCAATCTGGAGTGATTCGGCGCGAGAAGCTGCGTCGTGGTATGAGATTGATCGCCGGATCAGTTTAGATTGAGCCGTTTGCAGTGAGGCGCTGGCGTTTGCGGCGGAAGCGGCCACTTGCGTGCCTATTGGGTTTTCAATAGCGTTTTTCTTGATAATGACGCACTCGGATCTCGCCGTTGTGTCTCAAGAAATAAACCCGTTGGGGGCACGCCGCGATTAGATGATAGGACATATCGCAACAGCGTGCAAGCTCGTTCGCGGACCAATATCCAAGCGAGATCACGCGCAGCGTCCGCCGTGGCAGCGGCTTAGTGCTAACCGGCTTTTGTTCACCGAAGGTTTCGGGATGTCCAAACAGCAGACATGCGGCGAAGGAACCACAGTCAAGGCCAAATGTCGCCCAGCGAGGAGATAATTCGCAGATTCACCGCGATGGGAGTTGCGCGCTACACAGTGGCCTTAATGCCGAACTCTAACGCAATCCGGAGCAAGACGAGCCATGGGTTAGCACTCTTGGAGAGTGATGGGTCTCTCGGACAACTTGGAGAGTGATGGGTCTCTCGGACAAGCGATGTAGGCTTGGTGCCACGCCGGACGAGCCCAACCTAAGGTATGCTATACAATTTTGCAATTGAGAGCATAACCGAAAAATGAACGCCAATCACTTTCTCATCGGTATTGGCGGTACCGGCGGCAAAATCCTTCGCGCCCTGCGCAAAACGATTTTTCAGGAGTTTCGGAAAAAAACCCCGACAGCGCAAGTTCTCGCCTATCTTTACGTCGACTCCAGTGACGAAATGATGGCTCTGGATGATCCGACCTGGAAAATTCTTGGGACAAGTGTCCAACTGAACAAGCGAAGTCGTTAGACATCTGAGCTTGTCAGTCAAGGGATTTGGAGCGAAAGTTTGCTGAATCCGGCGCAGGTTTTCCACTGAAGTTGCACAGCCGAATCGCCCTCGTTGCGAGCGCGCCGGCGACGGGCGGTCCCATGCATCGCCTCGTCA
>JAFATG010000195.1 GCA_019244055.1 Acidobacteriaceae bacterium
TGAATGGCGCCGATCTCCACGGCCGAACGCTGAATGTAAATGAAGCGCGCCCCAAAACAAGCGGGGGTGGTTCCGGTGCGCGGCGCTATGGCTCCAGCGGAAATCGCGGACGACAAGGATCGCGCTGGTAATCGCAGCTACATCAAAGTCTTAAGACTGGCCGCCTACTTCTGTTCTCCAGACGAGAGCGGATGGCGGCCTTTTCATTTTCCAGAGCTGTCGCGTGTAGCCCAAGTTGTTGCGTGATGTAAACCCGAGCTCGAAACAACGCAGGTCTATTCAGAAGATGTGTGCGCTCCTGCGATTAGGGTCAGCCGGTTAGTCTCAGGAAACAAATAGTACCGGTATTTACTTGGACCTGATCCGAGGGCAGGCGTATACTTGAGAGGTCTGAGTATTTCCGCTCATTCTTCAGATCCTCTGAACTAACTCAGACCTTCTGGACGGGTCTTCTTAGAAAGTAAAGAACCAGGGAGATTTCTGCGCTGTGCCGAATAGCAAGGAGAGGCCGCAGTGACCGCACTGAGAGGAGAGGACGTGGATGACGCCAAGACTTTTTGGAGCTGGCGCGGCCGGTATGTTGGTTACCGGAGCTCCGATTGCCTGTTCGGCAGTGACGGGAGGCAGCTTGGCTACTTCGCGGAAGGCGATGAGGTTTATGGATGCGCCGGTGACTATCTGGGCGAGATTCGAGGCGACCGCCGCCTGATCACCAACCTAAGCAAGAAAGCCTGGACACGAAAAAGTGTAATACCTCGTTTCTTGAAGAGTTCTCCAGACCATCATGACCTGAACGCCAAAGAAATGCTTGTCGGATATGAAGACTTTCCCGCACCGGAACGAATTTAATTTAGAAAGTGCAAGAGGAAAACATGACATCGAAATTCTATATCGTCCAAAAAGCCGGAATCCCAGCCGTTTGGCGATCAGATCCGCAACAGATCGAACGATTGCTGAGGCATAAAGCAGGTTTCACGGTGGTATCTGACACTCCGAGCGATACACGTAGTGATGCTCTCAGCAAACTTCGACAGCTCTTTCCCGGATCTCGGCCAAGTAAGTCCAGTTCGTAAAGAAAGAGCAACCGTGCAATTCGCATATGACGGCTTCACACAAGACGGTGATAGAAGATGTTTTCTGTTTCGGGGCATCGAAGAGCACAATCCCACGATTAGCTTCTCGATTGAAGTCGATTTGCCATTGTTACTGCAGAACCGGGTGCTGGTGCAGGAAGGACCGATGTTTTGTCTTCAATTGCTCATGACCGCATCCGTTGGCGGGCCAACCTGTTTGAATAGATTTCAGAGCTACACAGTGGTGGGAGAGGACTTTCGCCCCTTACTCATTGAACGGGAGCGAAGGGCGGCAGAGAAGGCACTCAAAAAGCCCGCACGCAAGCCATTTAGAAAACCTTCGTTTACATCGAACCTTCGCTTAGGAACACCGCCCAGGGAGCACTAGAGGTCCGTCGCTCAAGCTTGGCGGCGAAGAATGCCTGGACAGGCGAAGCCGCTGGTCAGACGGCGCTAGGAGGCGCTGCCCGTCACGCCAAACCACTCGGCCCACAGGTCCCGCATTCGACTCTTCGAGCGAAATGATTCCGAGATATCGGGGGCTGGCATTGGCGCGGTTTTCTCGGGACTATCGGGTGCGAGAGTACGGGTGCCTGGACGGCAGATTTATCTACCGCGATGGCTAATCGAACGTCCTCGGCGTTGACCACTGGTCTGAGAGTTGGCGAACAAGAGCACTCAGACGTTCTGCGTCGATGTGTTCATAGGTACTCCTCCTATGATGTTTTGTCTACTGCCATCTGGTTTGCCTGCGAAGGCAAAACTTGTGGGTTGAGTCTCGTTTCCGGTGGAGCCGCCCGTCGCTCACCTGAGAAGGGCGACGGGAGCGAAGCCGGGACGAGACGAACTGGTTTCCGGTGGTGAGTCCCCGAGCGAGAGTTTTCTTCATGCGGCGTCCATCGGCTCAGCTAAGACGAAGTTGGGGAAATCTTCAAAGACCCAGTTGTTCTTGAGGGTTCGGTAAATGATGCCCAGGAACTTCCGGGCCAGAGCGATGATGGCCTTGCCGGCGCCCCGCCTGGTTTTTACTCGCTGATAGAAGTTCTTCAGGTAGGGACTGTATTTAAGGGCGATCAAGGCAGACTGGATTAAGGCGGTTCGGGCGAGTTTGCTGCCGCGCTTGTGAATATGCCCGGAGCGATCGGTTTCATTGGAATTCGCCACGCGCGGCACAATGCCGAAGTAAGAAGCCAGCCGGCTTTCGTCCGGGAAGTCGGTCACATCGCCAATCACGCTTAGTAAGATGGCGCTGGTGATCTTGCCAATCCCCTTAATGCTGATCAGGTTTTTGTGGCCCTTCAGTTTGGAAGCTTCTTCGGCGATGGTCTTTTCCAGCTCCTCGATGCTCTGGTTCAGACTGCGGATCTGCTGCACGATCACGCGCAGTTCGATCTGCATGAGCGAATCGAAGGGCAGCGCCAGCACCTCACGTAATTTCTTCTCGCTGGAGAGCGCTTCCTTGACCAGATTGATGCCGCGCGCTGACAGGATATTATTGACCTTGTTCTTTAGCGTGCTTCGCAGCTTCACCAGCGTGTCACGGGTTTGGGTCAGGCTCGCCAGTTGACCGTGTTGTTTATCCTTCATCCGCACCTCTGGTAACAGACCTTTGCTGAGATAAAGCGCGAGCAGCCGGGCATCGTTGGAGTCGGTCTTCTTCACCGAGCGGCTGATGACCCGAAACTGGTTGGTATCGACCACCGCGATCCGCGCCAAACAGGGAGCTATGGCGTCGTAGAACAATCTTGTATTGCCGGTAGTCTCCATAGCCAGCTCGTCGTCTGGCCGTAATTTCTTCGCAAAGCGCGGCAGATCTTCCAGGCGCCACTGGCTCAGGTATTCCCTGCCGTTCTCCAGTCGCATACAGCAAGTGAATTGGTTGCGATGTAAATCGATCCCGATATAACGTTTCTCCATGTCTCTCTCCTGGTGGGTTGAACTGCCAGGTGGAGCAGACATACTTTGCGGCGGTCACCACACTCCTATCCGAGGTCGCTGTGCGCCTCATGATGACGTCCAGCCCCAGGTCTGACCAATCTCCTCTACGGGGTCGTGTGCCCCAAGTTTTCCATGCAGCCTGTGACCTGTCTACTCCGGAAGTTCCCTCCCGGAGCCTACCGCGCGCCGGACGATAAGACATTCATCTCATCTCCTCTAGGGACCGCGAATTGCTGAGTCTCACGTATACGCATTCTTGCCCAGACGCAATTCCAGCCAGCACCAAATGTGGTAATCGCGTCAAGTCGAAACTACCCGTCATAGGCCGCCTGTGACTCTCAACGTCGGCGATAAGCGCGTCGTCGGAAAAATATTAGTCCGACAAGAGCGTCCTGAATTGGTTTTACAATATTGTCGGTGTCAGGTGGCGCGACGTCACACAATACACCAAAGTCAGGTGCAAGTCGCCAGTTTGAATGAGGGAACCGTCCAGACTTTGGCGGCCTCGGCCCGAACAAAACTTTTCCAAGCCTGCAGACTTGATCGCCGCCTCGCCCCAAGCGAAACGGGGCGTCTTGGGATCAGGAATTCAAAATTGAACATTCATTTTTGCGATTGTCGATGACGCTGGTTGGCATAAGGCCGAACTCGCGATGAGACGCTTTCGTTTCTATTCTGTCGCTGTCGCGAACGGACGCGCTAAGGCAGTGTTAGTGTGGGCGAATCAGCGAAGCGCCGCCATCTGCCTGTACGAAGTTGCTGAAACACGGACCGTTTCGCGAGATGCGCCGCATTATGAATAAAAAAAACCGCATAGAAGCAATCACAAGCTCCAATCTGCGCTAGGAGCCTATTTCATCGAAGGGCTGTCATCCGCTTTAAGGTCGCCCAATGCGTAT
>JAFATG010000231.1 GCA_019244055.1 Acidobacteriaceae bacterium
GAGCCTGACGTGGAGTCATGGTGAGGCTTGAATCCTTTGAATGAAGTTCTGCGTGGAGGGTAGCGCGGGGCGAGACCGTAAGGCGGCTGGAGTGGAGGCAAGTTGTTGAGAGGCAGGGAGAGAAAAATCTGTGGAAAGTGGGAATGAGGGAGAGCGGAGGTTTAGCCGGACGGCGCGCTCAAGGAGCTTGCCCCGCAAGGCCAAATCGAGAACGGCCGTGACGGCTTTGAATTTGTCAGCAGGTCGTTTCCGGCAATGCTGTGTTTTAGTCCTGAGTTTTGGAGCTTTTGGTTGTGGTTTGTAAATCGTTGTGCCACGGCGGGCGGATTGTAGAAGAGGGCTCTTTCCGAATGGCCGACGACAGTGGAACTGATCCGGACCGGATTCGCAAACAGTAGGCCGTTAACAGCGGTAGTGTTGGTCGCGGTGACTCTCTCTGCTGTCGGCTTGATTCCTGCGACACTGATTCCGCCGGGGTTGTCATTTTCGGCCATTCTCACTCTCTCAGTTCTGCCCGTGGCACAGCCATGTAGCGCAAAGCGATCGCTTTCTTACTACTTGTCGATACCGATTTCGCGGGCCGTACGCGGTGAAGAATCCGCGGTCTTGATCGTTGCACTTCGTTCAACCGCTGATCACCCTAGCAATCTTGACTTTGGTGCTGCGACGGCGGGGCACTATACTAGCTCGCGGTAGCCGAACGGTTTTCTCCCGCTGGAGTTTGGGGTTGGATTTGGCGGCTATTGCTCCAGAGCATCCAAAGCAGATGCATTGCTTCCTCCATGTTGTCCCGCAAATGGAAGACCTGCAGGGTTTGGCGGCGGACGCCGGCCGGCTCGGGATACCAGACCAGTTCCACCTCGGAAGCAGCGGGCACGTCATAGAACATGGCAAAGAGTGCGAGGATCAACGGGCCGTTGCGGCCGGATGCGCGGCCGCTCGGGTAAAGGTTCACACTTTGAAAAAGCGACCATGGCCAGAAGTCGCCCGGACCATCGGTAAAGAACCAACGCATCCCGCGCTTCGCAATAAGGAGATGTGCGCGGTGGTGAACATTGCAGCCAGACCAACAGCAGGGGAAGCTGGTGACGCTAGCCGCGGTGAAGCCGTAGTCGGCGGCCAGCTTAGCCCGGCCTTTCGCTTGGTAGAACTGCGAGCGGAAGCGCTCGGCAAAGGCAAAGGAGATTCGGCGTTGCCAGGTCTCTTCGGTAACGAGACGAGGATCGTCGGTCAAGAGTTCCTCAACGCGCGGCGGGAATGGCGCCCCGAGTTGGTCGAGCCGAAGGCGCAGCGTGGGGTGTTCATCGAAGGCGCGCTGTTGCTCTGTGTCGCGCAGCCAGTCGAACGTAGCCTTGATCCTTTCGGACATGACTTCGCCAGACTGGGAGCGCACAACAATCTTGAACCAATTGGGGAAGGTTTCAGGCGAGACGGGCACGATCGCAGCGGCGGGCGACGCCGGCTCAAGTTGTTCGAAGGGCGCGCCGAACTGCGCGTTCGAGCCTAGAAGCGCGGCGTGGAACAGGCCACCGATTCGATCGGAGACTTCCCCTTCCAGTACTTGCTGCAGAGTTACCGCAAGGGTGAGGCAGCGGGCGTAGCAGATAGAGCCGCAGTGAGCAGCGGCAAAAGCGTCGGCGAGAAGTTCCTCGCGGCGGCGGAGCGGTGCCATGAGCAGATTGAAGAGGCTCCAATAACCAAACAGGAGGAAGCGGGCGCCGGAAACGGCAAATAAGAAGACTTTGGCACCGCGACGGTTAATGAGCCGGAGACGCGGGACGAATTCGCGGATACGATTGTCGAGATTGACAGCCCACTGTTCACGCCGCATGACAAGGTGAGCGAATTCATGAAAGAGAGCGGCTTCCCATTCGCCACGGCTGAGAAAGGGAAGGAAAAGCGCGCCTATGCTGATGAAGTTGGCGTGAAGGCCCGCGCTACGAATGACACCGGAACTAAAGGCGGCGATGTTGGTATCGGGCATGAGATAGATTGCGTCAGGCGCCTTGACTCCCGCTCGTTCGGCACAGGAGGCGACGAGTTGTTCCAACTCCGGACAACTGCCGCGTGTGACTTCAATGCCTGGCCAAGGATCTTGACGGCGGAGTGCGCGCCAGGTGAGCAGGAACAACATCAGACCCAGGGCCACTCGAAACACTGCGCCAGGAAGGGTAACGGTGCTGGTAGTGCCGATCGTTCCACGGAGGATAGGCTCGACGCCAGAATAGATGAGCCAGATGTAGAGAGCGGCCAATCCGGCGAGAACGATGACAAAGCCGACGATGCCCGCAGCGACGCATAGTCCGTACTGGGGCGGCATGCTCAGTTTGAAGGGATTGGGTGCGTTGTTCAGAACCAGTGCGTGAAGAAAGGCCTCCGCTCATGGTGCGGCGCGGCCCAGCCGGCAGTTGCACCACCGCCGGGGGTTCCTAATTTGTTACCTGCGGCTGTGGCGAGGGTATTCATGCCGATCGCACTCGAATAGACAATACAGCCGTTCACGACGGCTAACCCGATTTCAAAGGGGTTAGGGATAGCGGTCCTCGAGAAGGCACCACCGACGCAACAGATCACCGACACAAGCAGTGCCACCCAGGGTGCGCTCCAACCCAAAGCATATTTCACAGCGTTCGTGACACCGACAACGGCGACGGAGATTCCGCCGAAAGTTGTAATAGAATCCAGCGAAACAAGCTGCTGTGGCGCATTCATCAGAGTCACCCTTATCGAGCGATCATTGTAGCAATACAGGTGCCTGTTGGTGGCGACCGTTTCGTACTTTCGGCGGGTAATGCACGTCGACGCAATCCACCGAAGTGCATGGATAGACACACTCCCTCATAACAGCGTTGAAGAAAATAGATCGCTGGTAGTCGATAGCGTTGATCGGGAGTGACTCGGCAAAAACACCCCGCGGCAAAAACGCAAATAGATACCGAGTCGCTTTCGATCAGCAGACTTGAAGGAAGCCGCAGGCGGGGCGAACGATTAATTATGGATTTTGAATGCCACTTTGGTACTTTCGTAGCCCCTTGCGTGAATAGGGCATTGACCACGAGCATTCGTCGATACTATCTCATTCAATCACGCCGCAGGCGTCTGCCGCGCCAGCGGCTTCGTTCTAGTCGCCAAGGGTTTACGAATGCCATGTTGTAGTTTCCCGACAGAGCCAGGGTGACTGGCAAACCGGAAGTTGCAAGCGAGTCAATTTCTTTGTTGCTGAGGCGTTGCGCGATAGCCGGGGGCTCCTCTCGTTCACCCGCACTCTTGTGGAAAGCGGGAATGTTTCGTCCTCGAGTAATGGGAGTATTTTCCTTTGCGCCAGGATCACACATCACGCGCTAGCCTGGACCAGCCGCCCTAACTTGACAAGAAATGACGAGATGCTTTACTATGACAAGTACTTTTCAGATTGCCAAGCCCTGCCAAATTCAAGAAACGGATCGTTCGCCGGATTTTTAAATGCTTTGCGGTATTGGCGATCTTGGGCGTCGTCGGCATCGGGGTCTTGTTGGGGTCGTTCTGGCTGGAGCACAGGAGGGAACTCACACTTTTAACACCCACGGGATCATTCGCAGTTGGCCGCGCACTCTATGATTGGGTCGATGACCGGACACTGGACCCCTTGGCCCCCGTGCCAGGAACCAAGCGCGAACTCCTTGTCTGGATCTGGTACCCGGCGGCGGCCCGACGACCATTTCAGACGGTCGACTACTTGCCAGCCCGATGGCGGGCGGCTGTTAAGCGCCAAATGGGCGTGCTGCTCACCCAGTTCCTGACCCGAGACTTGGCGCGGGTCCACGTTCATAGCATTCGCGACGCGGAGGTATCGCCTCAGCAACGCTCACATCCCGTGATACTGATGCGAGCAGGACTGGCAGCGCTGACGACGGACTATACGACCCTTGCCGAAGATCTTGCGAGTCACGGGTATGTTGTGGTGGGTTTGGATGCACCCTATCGAAGTTTCGTGGTGGTGTTGCACGACGGAACAGTGATCCCAAGGGCACCTCAGAACAACGCCGAATTTTTAAGCGGAGTTGATCAAGAGAAGCTGGCTATCAAGCTGGTCCAGGCATGGAGCGCAGACATGAGTTTTGTACTCGACCGGCTCGAACTGCTAAATTCGTCTGATCCGTCGGGCAAGTTCCAGGGACGGCTCGATATGCGACGGGTCGGAGTCTTCGGCCACTCACTCGGCGGGGCAACAGCCCTGCAGTTCTGCCATAACGATTCGCGGTGCAAGGCTGGGATCGACGTGGACGGGGCCCCTCTCGGCAGTGTCGTTACTGAGGGCGTCACTCAGCCGTTCATGTTTCTGCTGAGCGATCACAGTAGGGAGCCCGATGCGGAGACTCGTCCAGTGAAAGCGAACATCCGCTCGATTTACGATCATCTGCGCAGTGATCGCAGGTTGGAGATCGTGATCCGAGGTGCGAACCATTTCGGGTTTCGAGATGAGAATCCCCTTCCGATGCGCGTCATGAATGCGCTAGGCATCATGCGCCTTGACGGTCGCCGGCAGCTCGCTTTAACGGCACACTACATTGACACCTTCTTCGATGTCTACCTGAAAGGGGCACCCGCTTCGGAGCTCGAGGGCCAACCGACGTATCCGGAGATCGACTACGTTCATTGAGCATGTCGAGCCGATGGGTTGCTGCCAGCTACTTTCCGTATTGGTCAGCGGCCTTGCCGATTGACGGACCGGCCTTAGCGAGATCTTGTGGGTTCATGATGGGTCGGAACGACAGTTTTGCATTGAACGCGTGAAACCAGGGCTCAGCGATCGCCGGAATCTCAGATGTGTCCTTCATGTCAAAGACGATTGAGGCTGATCGTTGACCGTTGTCGTCCGCGAAGAAATAGGCTGCTTCCGGTTTGAGATCCTGCAGAATTTTCTCCACGGTGGAACCCAGAGTTCCGGCCTTAGCGGCGGCATTACCGGCCTCGACAGGGATCGATACTCGCAGCAACATTCGCATGCAGTTTTCCTCCTCAGGAAAGGTGTGGAGTGATTATATATTGGCCCCAAGGACCTGATTTCAGACCAGCAACGCTACGAGACCGGTTACGATCAATGCGGTCGCCCATATCAGGTCCAGATTGAACCAGGAGCGGCGAAGCATTGCCAAGCCGAATTTTCGATAGACAAGCAACGCGACTACGGCGGTCACGGTGAGGTAGCCCAGCGTGTGAACCAGAGTCGCCCAGACACCGCAAGCGGCGCCTGTGGCGACGTGGTGATGATGCGGAGGGGCCCCCGCCAGTACGACGGGCAAGACCATAAGGCCAGCGCCGTGCGCGGACGCCATGAGAAACGACCAGATGGTGAGTTCGCGAAAGCCTACTTGCATGCCTCCCCAGCGGAAATGGCGGCTGCGGATCAGTTTGGACACGCCCAGCCCCACCAGCGCGACCGCCACGCCGATGCGGATGTAGAGCAGCGGCAATGCCACTTGCGCCAAACTGGCGATGAGAACCAAGCCGCCGATCGATAAAGCATGACCCAGGGCGATGGGTGGCAGCGACCACGCGACAGCTCGCGTGCGATGCTCCTGCATGCCGCGAGCCACCGCAAACAGCCACCCCATTCCGGGATTGATGCCGTGATACGACCCCAACAGGAAAAGCGTGAGCCAGAATGTTAACGGCTCGCTCATGCGTAGCAGTATGAGTCTGAGGAGGCATCGCCGCCTTCCAGACGGACCTGGTGGCCGCGCAGTTCACCGAAATCGACGAAGAATTTGGGGTCGATCTCCATGCCGCCTTCCGGTTTGGCGTCCAGCTTCACCATCCAGCTCCGGATACCTTCCGGGTAGAACTGAGCGTCCCATGGAGAATACAAGGAGTTTGTGAAGTAGACGCGCCGTCCGTCACGGCTTAGCTCGACCATCTGAGGGCCGCCGTTCAATTGCGCCTTCGGCTGCTTGGGATGCGCGGCCTTGCCCACGATGCCACCCAGGTGCACCGATCCGGTCTTTCGCGGCGAAAAAGGATCAGAGACATCGAACTGCAAGAACTCACCGGTGCCGAAGCAGGACACATACAGGAAGCGATCATCGAGAGAGAGATTGATGTCCGTGATCAACGGCGGAACAGCCTTGAAGCCCTGCAGCAGGGGCGGCAAGCTAGCGGGATCGGCAGGCTCCGCGGGAATGTCGATCACCTTCTTGACAGCCCATTTGCCGTCGTCACGATGCCAGACCCAGATCGACGCCGAGAGATCTTTCAGCGAAACCACCACTCCAAGGAAACCGTAAGCGCGGGTCGGGTCGTGGGCGGGCCGCAGCTCCAGCGCCATCTGATACTCGGAGCCCAGATCGAGTTCCTGCTGATGACGGCGCTTGACCAGATCCCAGATGTGCAGCCTGTGGCCGTAGCCGCCACTGAGCAGTATTTCCGGATTCACGCCCTTTGTCACCATGTTCGGCGTTCCCCATTCGCTGGTGATGACGGTGTCGAATCCCAGGTGCCACCAGAAGTCGTAGGCGAGGTGCTGAGGGCCGCGATCCAGCTCCCATTTTCCGAGGACATCGAAGCTCTCCTGATCCATCACGAAAATTCCGCCGGGTCCACCGCCATCAGGGGCTCCCAGGGCGCTGACCAGGATCCCGTCCGGGCCGCAATGGATCGTGTGCGGGGAGGCGTATCCGGCGCGGGCCGCCAACGTCTCCGGCTCGATCACCTTCACGATCTTGGGATTGCGCGGGTCCGGCTTGGTATCGATGATGTGGATGCGCGACGAATGGATGCCCGGCACGACCAGGTAGCGGCGTTCCACATGCGGATGCGGTGCGTGCGGGCACAGGCAGGCGCTGCATGCGTTCCAGCCGAAGTGATGCAACTCGTCGCCGGCATTCGGCATGTCCACCTGGCCGACGATGTGGCCGTAACCTGTGGATTCGGGATCGACGTCCACGACGCCTAATGCGTCGTGGCGGCCATTTCCGTTGAGCATCGCCACGAACGCCAACTTTTCCGCTGGGGCTTGCATGGCCATCTTGGGTGAGGGGTAAAACGTAGGATCGGGACGCCAAATCGACATTTCAAATCTCCTTAACTGAAACCATAACGCGCATGAAGGTGGCCGGGATCAGAGTGCCGCCGCTAGGGCTCTTGTTGCGTGCGCTCGCCAGCTCCAGCAATTGCTTGTGGAGCTCATCGGATTTCCCGCTCTTTTGAGCCGCTTCAACAGCATTCATGGTCGGGCCATAGAATTTCTCGAAAGCTTCGATGAACTGTGCGGGCGTTTTGTCGGGCGAGGCAAAGTAGTATTTGTCCTTGAACATGGAAATGTTTTCCTTGGGCACTCCGGCTTGGCCGCAATCTCGGTGAAGTCGCCTTTTTCCCACAACGCTTTATTTGGATTCATGGAAGTCCTATTCCACTTGGCGCCAGGAATACATGGACGATAGACTATCAATTCAACTTGCAGGTTCGCCGTGCCGACCCGAGCGCTGGTCATACAATCGGCGTTATGCTATCGAACCGCTCGATACCTCGAAGCACCGTGTTGCCAGAGCTCGCTTATCCGAATATTGGTGAAGCGATCACGCGCTTGTGCGAGGCATTCGGCTTTACCTTGAGAATCCGTATTGGAGATCATCGAGCTCAATTAAACGTCGGCGATGGGGCTGTGATCCTTATCGAGGCCGACCGCAACATCTCCCTGAAAACGGCAGTGATGGTCCGAGTGGAGAATGTCGATGCTCACTGTGAACGCGCTCGCCGCGCCGGCGTGAGCATAGTTCGCGAGCCGACCGACTACCCCTATGGTGAGCGTCAATATAACGTGGAGGATTTTGCGGGTCACCTTTGGTGCTTTACGCAGTCCATTGCCGATGTAGACCCAAGAGATTGGGGCGGGACGCCGGGCCAGCTATAACGATTGAGAAGCGTGCGGCGCGCTCGGGCTCAAGACATGCGTTTGCAATTTTAATTTCGAGCATCCAACAGCGTATGAGTACGCGCGAAGCGCCTCACCGGGACGCGGCGCAGCCCGAAGGCGCCGAAGCGCATCTTTTTTCACCTCTCCAGATCCCTAAGGTTACGATTCCGAACCGAATTGTGGTTTCTCCGATGTGCCAGAAGCCGGCATTCTGACTGGTGCAGTCGGTCTCATCGGGGAGCCCGAGCAGGCTGACGACATCCTTTATGACGGCTCAGCGGATCTTATCTTCCTCGCGCGCGAATTCCTGCGGCAACCCTATTGGCCCATCAAGGCAGCTCATGCGCCTGGTACTGCGATCCCTTTGCCGGTGCAGTACGCGCGGGCATTCCCGAATCAGCCGAGTAGATAATACGTCTTTCGAATGAAGACCAGTGAAGGCGCACGGGTACTTGATAGGCGTCGCGTTCAAATAGCGGTAATTGGAGACGGAGAAGGAGAAGGTGAGATACTCCGTGCCGCAGAAGAGTTGGGAGCGCGCATCGCAAGGGCTGGGGCCGTTCTAGTTACAGGTGGCCACGGCGGCGTGATGGAAGCTGCTGCGAAGGGGGCTGTTCAAAACGGAGGCACTGCTGTTGGAATATTGCGATCCGGCGACCTCTCCACGGCCAATCCGTACTGCACCATCGTCATTGGCACGGACATTGGGCATGCGAGGAATGTGTTAATCGTGCTCTCGAGCGATGCTGTCATTCCATTGGAGGCCGCGCCGGCACCTTATCCGAGATATGCTTCGCCTGGATCCATTCGAGACCGATTTTGGTTCTTCGAGGGTTTGGTGGATGGAGCGATCGTCCCGACCCATTACCTTTGGATACCAGGCGTATGACACCAATGTTCTTCTGCGATTCGGTCGACGATGTCTTCTCGGAACTCGCTCGACTCTGCCTCGTGCCCTCGTAGGCTGCTACGCCTCAGGCGGGTTTATCTCGGCGAGCAAACCCGAGTCCACCCTGCTGCTTTGAACGAACTTTGATAACAAGACATCGGGTCTGTAGCGGTGGAGGTCGGTGTGACCACGCGCTGGGTTCTCGTTACCTTGCAGAAGGTGCGCGACTTCATCCGCCAAATTGACCACGAACGGATCCATTCGAGAGCCCGCGCTGCGCCATGGTTTAGGGCTTCAGCGTCCACGCGAACGTTTTGATTGAAGCGCGGGACGGAGATCGATTTAGAGCGATTGCGCCGATATGCGGCGCGCCACGCGGTCTCGATGGAACGTCTCTCGGAGTTGCCGGACAGGCCGTTCCTGTACCGTCTCAAGCGCCCATGGAGAGATGGAATATAAGGGTCGCTTATAACACGCTGGTGCTTACCGCGCGCATCCTATCACACACACCACGCTTATTCGTCATCATTGTCTCCACCGTTGCCATTGCCACCGTTGCCGAGTGGCTTCGAGGGTGCTTGATTTTCATTCCAATTGATACCATCCGTGGATGAATACATAGGAAATACTAATTCGGATGATTTATTTACGGCAACGAAATAACCGTTCACATAATTTAAGTCGTTGAAAGGAGGCCAATCGTTGTAATCGTCATCAAATTTTATGCCTTTAGCTTGGCTCCAAGTAACGCCATCTTTTGAGTAATAAATAGGTGTGGCAGGCGCTACTGCTCCACTCATATCGCCGGCCGCCACAAATGATCCGTTCCCGTAACAAACCTTATA
The DNA here is from genome assembly GCA_019244055.1 of Acidobacteriaceae bacterium. Taxonomy (GTDB): domain Bacteria; phylum Acidobacteriota; class Terriglobia; order Bryobacterales; family Bryobacteraceae; genus Bog-105. Next base: position 9,626 of record JAFATG010000231.1, read on the forward strand.
AAATATAATATCTGGACCATCGGGTGGAATCGTATTTGAAATGGACCAATTTTTTCCATCAGAAGAATTCCATATCGTGCCATAATCCGCGACCGCTACGAACTTTCCTCCTCCATACACCACATCAGCGAAATTCGCGCTACCGGATAAACCAGTGGCGATGGTCCAATCCTTACCGTCAGAGGAATACCAAATCGTAGATGAATCAGCAACAGCAACAAATACATCATTGGCGTAGGTTACGGCATTGAATTGGGATTCTCCGGTGATACCCGGCGGAGCAGTCCACGTATCACCATCTAGGGAATAAAGAATGGTTGCATCATACCCCACGGCCACAAAAAAGTTATTTGCATAAATTACATCATAAAGATAGGCATCTCCCAACCCTTTGGCGGCAATCCAAGTTTTTCCATCAAGAGAAAAAAATCCTGCTTCTTCACCAACAGCAACAAAAATTTCTTCACCATCCGTGCTTCTTTTTCCAGAAGTAATTGCATATAAGGTAGGCGTGGAGGGGGCTGCTGCTTGGTTCATCCATTGGCCTCCATCGGTCGAATACCAAATTCCACTATCGCTTACTGTGATGAATAAGCCATTTTGGATGATTGAGGCATAAAAAGTAAGATTACCTAGTTGATTCCAATCATTATTGGACTTCCAATCCCAAAATCCCTGTGGTTTAGGTTGCGCACGTTGAACGGTGCTGAGATCTTGAGCAACCATGACCATTCCCGTTGTGGGATCAAAAACAATACGGCTTTTCTTTTGCATCAAGCTAACCCATTTGAAGCCACAGGTACAAGTTTTAGCCAGCGGAATAGTTGTTTATGTCCCACGTTTTACCATCCGTTGAGCTATAAGGACCCCAAGCATCTGAAGTTTGATCGGGCTGATACGCATATCGTTGTATGGCGTAAAATCTATTATTTGCATATATTACGTCGTAGAAAGGAGGATAACCCCATTCTGATCCACCGTAATAAACATGCTTTCCTTGTGACCAAACTTTTCCGTCTGAGGAAAAATAGATAGGAACGGCTTCTCGCTTCCCTGGATCTGCAACGGCCACAAATTGGCCTGCCCTAAATGCAACCTTATTGAACGTAATATCAGGTCCATCTGGGGGAATTTCATTTGCTATCGTCCATTGTTTTCCATCAGGAGACAACCAGATAGTGCCCTCATCTGCTACGGCGACGAAAGTACGGTTTCCATAAGTAACATCTTTAAAATTGGCTTCACCTGATAAACCTGTTGCAATCGTCCAATTTTTGCCGTCAGGGGAATACCAGATGGTCGACTGATCAGCAACAGCAACAAATAGATTATCTGCATATGTTAGAGCGTTTAATTGGGCTTGTCCACTGAGACATTGGCAATTCCAGGTAACTCCATCAACGGAATAATAGATGCCTGTGTAGTCTCCATCGGAACCCAAACCCACACCCACAAACATGCTGTCAGCAAAGATTATGTCGTTAATTACTGCCAATCGTCCCCACTGCGGAGTGCCATAGAGTTCATCCTTGTGTGCGATAATTTGATTCGGATGAGACCAATTTTGTCCATCAAATGAATATATAGTTGAGTAATTCAGAATATCCCCTGACGCAACAAAAATGCCCTGTCCGTCAGTGCTTCTTCTTCCGTAGGCAATTGCTTTAACAGAATTGAAAGCATCGGAGGGCAAATTGGCCTTATTCCAATCGTATATATCATTGCCATTCGCAGACCAGATATTGCCTTGAGCGTCCCCTACCAGAAATATATTATGTTCCTGGTTATAAAGAAGTGTATTGAGCGTTGGAGAACCGGGTAAATACGGTGACGAAAGTTGTGACTGCATCGCAGCAAACCAAGTGAACCTCCCGTTGAAAACTCGGCCAAAATCAATGTAGCCGTTATCATGAACTGCCACGATGGTAGGACCACCTTCTTCTGAATTAAAGTATGAAGCGGCCAAATGTTGACTCATTTGAATCCTTTCATTCGCGTAGTACGGAGCGCCTGGAAACCGACGACGGAGTTGTTGTGACCTGCCCCCGTGTGCTGGTCCGGGAAGCTTTGTGCGAAGGTATCACATAACTGCTCCTTCGTGTGAGCCCTTCGTCCTCTTCTCAGGAGGTATTTTGCAGCCGGGTTCGTCGGTCAAGGCCGCGCATAAGCGCGCCGTCGGGATAGGCCACGTGCTAGCCTTCTCGAGAAAGCAGCACGCCGAGGCGTCTGTATCCGAACCGCGGCCGCTGATGTGCTAACTCCACCAGTTGATCACGCAGCTTTTCATTACGATCCGGCTTGCATCGGTAACGGCAGCTCGATCGCCATACTCCGAGCAGCCTGTAGGCTCTCGGTTCGCTGATCGCGAACGTTTGCACGGCAAAACGCTACATCTTGCCGTTAAGCTGCGAGGCATGAAGGTGGCCGGGATAAGAGTGCCGCCGCTAGGGCTCTTGTTGCGGGCGCTCGCCAGTTCGCACCACCAACATCATCGAGCGTGTTTTTGTAGAGGTGCGGCGGCGCACTCGACCCATGGTGTGCTTTGTGAACGTGGCCAGCGTCGATCGGGTCATCTATTCGATCTTTCATCGTTTCAATCTGGAATGGCGAAATCGCACCCTCCGAGTCTTTACACAAGCCGCTTGACATCACCACCTCTCTCTAGCTGGTTGACAGCGTAGGCCTTTCGCCACTACACTGTAAGGGTTTGGCGAGTTGATTCTTCGGCCTCCGTGCTACCGTGTCTTTGTTGGGATGAGTCCGCGTGAAAGCGTGAGAAGACCCAAAATAGGATACCCGGCCGGAAGTCGGGCCCCGCTGTCGGACCGATAAGCCGCTTCCTTTGTGAAGCCGGTGACGTCGGAATCTGGTAAGGGCCATTATCCGAAGCAGTTACCCTCGCGTTGGGGCTGGTGAAAACGCTATATCAGCCTCCTGGTAGTACTCATCGCAGCCGGATCAGTTCGAAAGGATCGGTTCGAGCCTGCTAAACGCCCGATTTGGGGTTCAGACTTTAATTTCGCGAAGCCGTGCCTTGGCGCGTGCTTGCGAACGAGTGACGTTCTATTTTAAGAGAGGACATTCGTGCCCACATTTAACCAACTTGTGCGCAAGGGCCGAAAGGCGACCCGGTACAAGACCGCAAGCCCGGCTCTGCAGGCCTGCCCGCAGCGTCGGGGCGTTTGCACGCGCGTGTACACCACCACGCCGAAGAAGCCGAACTCGGCGCTTCGCAAAGTGGCTCGTGTGCGGCTCACCAACGGGATTGAGGTGACAACCTATATACCAGGTGTCGGCCATAACCTGCAGGAGCACTCGATCGTGCTGATTCGCGGCGGCCGCGTGAAGGATCTGCCTGGCGTTCGTTATCACATTGTCCGGGGAACGCTCGATACCGCTGGGGTGGCGAACCGCAAGCAGGGCCGGTCCAAATATGGAGCCAAGCGTCCGAAGGGCGGTGCCGCTGCGGCGCCCGCTAAAGGAAAAAAGTAGGAGTTTGAGGGGACATGCCGCGTAGACGACGACCAGAGCCGAGAGAAGTACTTCCCGATCCGCTGTACAATTCCACGCTCGTCGAGAAGTTCGTGAACTCGATGATGTGGGACGGCAAGAAGACCACGGCGCAAAAGATTTTTTATGAGGCCATGGACACTCTGCGCGAGCGTTCGGGGGACGATCCACTGAAGGCGTTCAAGAAGGCGGTTGAGAACGTAAAGCCGCTGCTCGAGGTGAAGACTCGCCGCGTAGGTGGCGCGAACTATCAAGTTCCGGTGGAAGTGGCGCAAAACCGGCGCGTGAGCCTGGCGCTTCGCTGGATTATTACGAATGCCCGGACGCGTCCGGATAAAAGCATGGCCGAAAAACTGGCTAATGAACTGAACGATGCCGCCAATATGCGGGGCGGCGCTGTGAAAAAGAAAGACGATGTGCACCGCATGGCCGAAGCAAACAAGGCTTTTGCGCACTATCGCTGGTAACGGGAAAGAAGTCGAAGGACAGAAACAGGAAGCAAGACGTTATGGCTCGCACGGTTCCGCTCGAAAAAATGCGTAACATCGGCATCATGGCGCACATTGATGCCGGTAAGACCACTACGACCGAACGCATCCTGTATTACACCGGCCGTACACACAAAATCGGTGAAGTGCATGAAGGCACGGCCACCATGGACTGGATGGCACAGGAACAGGAACGCGGGATCACCATTACCTCTGCCGCGACCACCTGCCAGTGGCGCGACATTACCATCAACATCATCGATACGCCTGGTCACGTTGACTTTACTGCTGAAGTGGAGCGCAGCTTGCGCGTTCTCGATGGCGCTTGCGCCGTGTTCGACGCTGTCGCGGGCGTGCAGCCGCAATCGGAAACCGTATGGCGCCAGGCCGACAAGTATGGTGTTCCGCGCATCTGTTTCATCAACAAGATGGACCGGGTGGGTGCGGATTTCTATCATTCTGTAGATACCATCGTGGACCGGCTGAATGCCCGGCCAGTGCCGATTCAGTTGCCCGTGGGCGCCGAGGATCAATTCAAAGGTGTCGTCGATCTGGTCCGCATGAAGGCCCGCATCTGGCGCGACGAGACCCTGGGGGCGAAGTACGACGACGTCGATATTCCGGCCGATCTCGTCGACAAAGCGAAAGAGTACCGGGATAAGCTGATCGAAGCGGTCGCTGAGACCGAGGATGTGCTGATGGAAAAGTACATCGAGGGTACTCCGATCACCGAGCAGGAGCTGGTCAGCGGCATCCGCCGGGCTACCATCGCTCAGAAGATTTTCCCGGTGATCTGCGGCTCCTCGTTTAAGAACAAGGGCGTGCAGAACCTGCTTGATGCAGTCTGCGATTATCTCCCTTCTCCACTCGACATCCCTCCGGTGAAGGGGACGGCGATCGACAATCCCGAAGAGATTATGGAGCGGAAGTCAAGCGACTCCGAGCCGTTCTCAGCGCTGGTATTCAAGATCATGACGGATCCATTCGTGGGGCAATTGTGCTTTATCCGCGTCTACTCGGGCAAGCTCAACGCCGGCGACTCGGTCTACAACGTCACCAAAGGGCGCAAGGAGCGTGTTGGCCGTCTGGTCAAAATGCATGCGAACAAGCGGGAAGAGATCCAGGAAGTGCTCGCCGGCGATATCTGCGCGGCTGTTGGGTTGAGGCAGGTCGTTACCGGCGACACGATCTGTGACGAGAAGGCTCCGATTGCACTCGAGTCGATTGACTTCCCGGCGCCGGTGATCCAGCTCGCGATTGAACCGAAGACCAAAGCGGATCAAGAGAAGCTTGGGATGGCGATTCAGAAGTTGGTCTCGGAAGATCCGACGCTGCGCGTTAACACCGACCCGGAGACCGGCCAGACGATTTTGGCCGGGATGGGCGAGCTGCACCTCGAAATAATTGTAGACCGCATGAAACGCGAGTTCAACGTCGAGGCAAACGTCGGTAAGCCGCAAGTAGCCTATCGCGAGACGATCCGCGCCAATGCCGAAGGCGAGGAGAAGTACGCGAAACAGACCGGCGGCCGCGGCCAGTACGGTCACGTCAAGATCCGGATTGCACCTGCTCCCGGCAAAGGCTTCGAGTTCGAGAATGCGATTGTCGGCGGTGCGATTCCAAAGGAATACATCCCGGCAGTCGAAAAGGGCATTGCCGAGGCGCTCGAGGGCGGCATTTTGGCGGGCTTTCCCATGGAGGACGTTCACGTCACCCTGTGGGATGGCAGCTATCACGAAGTAGACTCCTCGGAAATGGCCTTCAAGATCGCGGGCTCTATCGCGGTGAAGAAGGCGGTCGAGAGGGCCAAGCCCGTTCTGCTCGAGCCGGTGATGCGAGTTGAGGTCACGGTTCCGGAAGAGTACATGGGCTCGGTCAACGGCGATTTGATTTCACGCCGTGGACGGCTCGAAGGAACAGAGATCGCAGGCAGCACTCACATCATCAAGGCGATGGTGCCGTTATCGGAGATGTTTGGATATGCGACCGAGCTGCGCTCGCGCACGCAAGGCCGTGGAAGCTTCACGATGCACTTCGGCCAATATGAGGAAGTCCCCAGGAATCTGGCAGAAGAAATCATTAACCGCAACAAAGGCGGGATCGCAACCAAGTAAGGATTGGAGAGGTTAAACAATGGCGAAAGAGAAATTTGACCGGAGCAAGCCGCACGTCAATATTGGGACGATCGGGCACATCGATCACGGCAAGACGACGCTGACGGCCGCGATCACCAAGACGCTGGCCAAGCACAATCCGAAGGTGAAGTTCCGGAGCTTCGAT
>JAFATG010000217.1 GCA_019244055.1 Acidobacteriaceae bacterium
TAAGACGAGTTGCCGATGTGCTGCCGCTGAAAAATCGTCCCAAGCTCCGGGAACGTACGCAGGGACTGCAAATCACCCGGCCGCGGGTTCAAGTCTTCACCAGTCTCGGTATGCAGCGGAGTATTGAAGCGGCGGAACACTCCGAGGTTTGTACCTTTGGTTCCGACGTAGCTCGCTTCAAAGACGACGTGGCCTGGCAGTTCGCGTTCGAAACCCGCATTCCACTGCTGTATGTAAGGCGTTGGTGCGTGCTGGTCCAGACCATAATAGCTTGGGAAACCCGTGCCGGCCGTTACCGGAAATCCATTGCGGGTGGTCAATACAGGCAATCCGAGACCGCTTGTTTCGTTTATCTGCGTTTGTACTCCGTTCAGCACCAAATCGTATGCTTCAACGGCGATTTCAGGGTTGAAGTATATGCCATATCCGGCCCGAAAAACGGTATCCCCCCCCCGAGAAAACCAACCAGGGAGCCTCCACGCGAACCCGGCGCGAGGCGAGAAATTCAAGCGATTTGGATCGGAGGCATCATGCACGGTGATGAGTTGAGGAGGCGCAGGAAGGGTGGAGTAATCGAGGTTAAGGAATTTATTTCGAGCCTCAGTCAAAGGGGAATCGTATTCATACCGGAGACCAAGATTGATCGAGAGCCGGCTTGTTGCTTGCCAGTCGTGCTGCATGAACGCAGCGTAGTTAGTCTGGCGCATATAGGCGAGAGGAGCGCCTACGGTACGCTCCGTTTCAATCGGATAACCTAGCAGAAAGTCGGCGAAGCCGTCTCCGCTGGCCGCGTCGGCGGGACTACTCGTGAAGGCGCCAGTGTAGTTGTATTGCCCGCGAATGTCTTGGCTTTGCTGATAATTGAGCTGGATATAAGTCCAATCAAAACCAACCTTCCAGGTATGGCGGCCGCGAACGAGCGATAGAGCTTCCGAAAGACTCCACGTATTATCACGCTGGGTCTGAGGCAGAGTAGGATCATCGGTAACTGTTGCATAATCGGTCACAAGGAAATAGGGAAGTCCGTAGGCAAATGGATCCGTCGGCGCATCTTCGATGCCTAACGCGGCTGCTTCATTCTGCTGAAAAGCACTAACAGGTAGATCGAACAGCCGGAGCCGGGTGAAGGCCGCGCGAAGCTCGTTCGTCCAGGTGGATCGGGCAAACGTGTGGCCCAACACCACCTGCTGTGCCAGCAGACTCTCCGAAGTCGGTCTTAAAGGGAAATTTCCCGCCAAGTCGCCGCGCTCGCTATTCATGGTGTATCTGCCGAACAGCAGGCCAGCGTCGCGAAATTGGTGATCGATGCGAACGGATGCACTGTCGTTATGGTTAACGCTTGGAGTTGTATCGAGATAGTTGCTGGAGCTATTGCCGGGCCGATTGGGCAGTGGCTCGTATTGCGCCAGGTAGTTCTTTGCGATGGGGTCGATCCGGTCAGCGGGAATTACGTTTCCTGGGAACGGCGTGCGCGCCCCAGTGACTGGGTCTAGCGTGAGCGGATCGTAAATGGTGTTGCCACCCTGAAAATCGCCGGACCTGACGGTGGCGTCGGGAACCAGTTGGACAGATGGCATTGCGGATTTTCCGCGCAGGCCTTCGTATGCGACGAAAAAGAACGTGGAGGGCACCGGCAACGGACCGCCCAGACTGCCTCCGAACTGATTACGGCGGAAGATCGGCGTGGGCAGTGTCGGATCATCGAAGAAGCTAAGCGCGTCGGTGGCTTCATTTCGCAGAAACTCGAACGCGCTGCCGTGAAATTTCGTTGAACCCGATTTAGTAGCAATGTCAATTACACCGCCTCCTGCCTGAGAAAATTCCGCCGCCGCGAGGGAAGACTGGACCCGGAACTGTTGCACTGAATCCAGGGGCGGAATGATGACCGTGCTGAAGGTATTCCGATCCGTGTTGAGCGCGCCGTCCAGGATGTAGGCGTTCGTGGAAGGGCGCGCTCCGTTGATCGGCGCATTCAAGGCGACAGATCCGCGCGAGCCTTGCTGTACATCGTTATCCGAATCATGTGTGAAACCGCCGAGCTGGCGTGGAATAGCCCCTGGGCCCACCGTCACGAGTGAAATCACGTTTCGGCCATCTAATGGAATCTCCGTAAGCGCGTGAGAGTCGAATAGGTACCCTTCCGAGTTGTCGTCGCTCTGCAGGGGTGACACGGAGGCATTCACTGTGACGGACTCGCGGGACGATCCCAACTCCAGCTTGAAATCGAATCGTGCCTCTTGATTAATCTCAAGCGAGACGTTTGATGCGACAGACGTCCGAAACTTGTCTCGCTCGGCAGTCAGCGTGTATGTTCCGGGAGCCAGATCAAGGATGCGATACGAACCTGACTCATTGGTTACTGCGTTTCGGACGAACCCCGTGGCTGTTTCGAGCACGGTGACGCGCACACCGGAAATAGGTGCGCCAGTTTGATCTTGTACTTGCCCGTAAAAAGTTCCGGAGGATATCTGTCCCAGCAAGAGAGAAGAGAATGCCAGGAAGAGAAGCGCGCATTTCATGGTTTACCTCGACGGACAGTCTGCTCCAGAAGGTCGATAGCTGGATCGAACGCTTTGTATGTCAGCTCTAAGAGTTGGGCATCGAGCAGCCGCTCGACAGCTTCCAGCCTTTCCTCGTTTGTGGACAACTCGGTTGGCCAGACGTTCTTCTGAAAAAGACGGCGCAAGGATTCGTCGCGGGCTACCGGAGTAAGGTGCGGTGGATCGACCTCGTCTTTTTGGCGGTTGAGGAAAACGACATAATCGATTCTGCATTGGGTAGTCGTCTTGCCGGCCCGCAACTGCTCGGTTGTGATCTCAACCGTTGGTTTTCCGTTCCGAAGCTTTGCATGGCCTTGCAACTCCGGAAAGAGAACAGAGGCGCTGGGCCGAAAACGAAAGCTCTGCGGATTCCCGACAACGACGCGGCCTGGCCGGCGCCGCAAGAGTGAGCTGCCATCGTCGGAGATATACGTCCAACCGCGCCGCATACAGGCGTAAGCGAGCGACGACTTGCCGACGCCGGACGGTCCCACTAAGAGGACCCCGTGATCCTCTATCGCCACGCAGGCGGCATGAACCGCGACCAGATGCCGGTTATCAAGAAGCATGCAGACCATCGACTCCAAGAAGTAAAACCGGAAGTAGTCTCTCTTGGCTACCGTCCCGGGCGCGACACAAGCGAACCCAAAACCATTTGCAAGATCACAGCAACCAAAGTTATGCGCATCCGCCACAAGGGTGAGCAAAGTTCCCTGTGCCCGATATATGGGTGGCGGCGGGCGCCGCCTTGCCAGAAAATCCGACACCAGAAAGCGCACCTCGATTGGGGAATCGCGAAAGTGCTGTTCAAAGCGTCCCCAGCTCTGCTCCGCCAGTCTCACCACAACTGAATCATTCGATTTTATTTGCACCGGAAACCCGAACGGAAATAAGACGTGCTGGAAGGGCATCGGCACATATGCTTTGAGTGGATCGGCTACCTCGACCCCGATATCCCCGTACTTTGTAATGCGTTCCTCCTCTAGAGCGCGGGTGCGCTTTTGAGACGCTGCAGGTATCACGTACCGGAGCATACCCGTGCAACCAACATCGAAATGCAAAGAAGTAGGAAACAAGTTGTAAAATCCGCGAGGGCCTCAACAAAACCTGCACTTTAGCCACGGAACCTGATTGAATTTGGTAAGAGCTGCTGAAGGCTTTCACGACCGACAACGTTTACTAAAGATTTACAGCGCTATTGTAATCTCAAACGGCGCCAGAAAGGAAACTCAAAACGTGGAGCAGTCCTCCTCCCTCGGGGCGCAACCCAACGCGTTGCGCCTTTTTTTTTCTTACTGCTTGTCGTAAACGGCGGTTTGACTGCAGACCGAACTGAGGTTTTGCCGCAGGGCTGGCGAGTTACTCCCGTCGGACACCAGGTACATTTGTTGGGAGATTTTCCATCGCGGATCATTCTGACAAAGGATGGAACCCGGCTTCTCGTTCTTACCTCCGGCTTTCACCACCAAGGTGTAGCGATCATCAGCACTGACCCCGCGGCGGTTGCTTCGAGCTCGAATTTCGGGAAGGCATACGGAGACATGACGCTTGACAAGGACTCCGCACGACTGTTCGTGACTGCCGGCGGCGTGGTAAATGCACCCACTTTCCTCGGGACACTGTTTCAGCAAAAGGAGGAACTTTCTTCGACTGATTTTGATGCCGCAATACTGAGAGGAACGGTCGTACAAAGCCGGCTCTCACTGCAACCGCCGATCAGAATTTCCGGATTGGCCCCGAAAGACCAATACATTACCGGAGTTGCGATAGGGCACGATGGATCCCTGTTTGTTGTCAATATCAACAACGACGAAGTCTACCGGCTGTTACCTCCGACTTACACGGTCGGGGCTCGAGCAACATCGGGATACGGCCCTTATCGCGCTGCGCTGTCCTCGGACGGGAGTGTCCTCGCCGTCACGAATTGGGGTGATGAATCGGTAACGCTCTTCAGGGCTGCCAGTTTAACACCGCTCGCCACGGTTCGAACCGGCTCCCATCCCAATGATCTTGCCTTTGGGCCCGATGGACGCCTATTTGTGGCAAATGCGGGCTCGAATAGCGTCAGCATCATTGAAGGCCGTCAATTAACCGAAACAATCAAGACGTCAATTCATGCTCTAGATCCGGTTGGGTCTACACCGGATGCGGTTGCCGTCGATCCGGCCGGGAAGCGATTGTATGTAGCAAACGCCGATAACAATGACATCGCTGTTGTAGATATTGCGCACCGGGGGGCGTCAGAGGTGGAGGGCTTTATACCAACCGGCTGGTATCCGTCAGCGCTCGCAGTTTCTCCGAACGGCAAAACGCTGTACGTTGGAATCGCTAAGGGACTCCGTTCACGGGCTAATGTTCCAGTGCTGGGCGCTGCACCACGCCGCGTGCTTGATCCCCGGAATCCTTTTGACTTCGTCGCCGATACGCTCACCGGCTATGTCTCGATTGTGGACGTGCCGAATGAGCAAACGTTGCGTCGATGGACACAGGACGTAATTCATAACTTCCCGACACCGAACTTGTCCGGTGACCGCGCCGCCCACGCTGAACAAGTGCGAAAGGAAGTCTTTCCTAAAATCCGGCACGTGCTGTACATCATTCGGGAGAATCGCACCTATGATCAGGTGCTTGGAGATTTGGGTAAAGGAAACGGCGATGCGACGCTGACATTATTTGGCAAGCAAGTTACTCCCAACGCGCACCGAATGGCGAATACCTGGGTACTATTCGACAACCTTTTTGTAAACGGCGAGGTCTCGGAAAACGGCCATCAATGGAGTGATGCCGCGTATGCAACGGACTTCACGTCCCAAGCTTGGTTGCAAAGCTATAGCGGGCGTCCCGAACCAAAGCTACCGAAAGCGAATTGGGCGCTGACGAGCGACTGCGTTCTTCCCCCGGTGGATATTTGTGGGACAACTGCGCGCGTAACGGGGTGAGCTTTCGCAGTTATGGGGAGTTTGCCTATTTTCATTCAGGGCCGGATCAGGGACCGCGATTTGTCGCTAAAGGTCTCGAGGGGCACGCCAGTTTGGAATGGTTGAAAGTCGCATCCGCAGGCTGGACTGACGTAACGAAGGGTCGTGATCCAGATCTGGCGCGAATCTTTATAAGCGAATTGCGGGAGGCGGAGCGAACGGGAAACTGGCCCCGATTCATGGTCATGTCGCTTGGGGAGGATCACACGCATGCGCTACGACCCGGTCACTACACACCCGTTGCGATGGTCGCGTCGAATGATCAGGCCTTGGGCGAGATCGTCGAAGCAGTATCCCATTCCCGATTCTGGCCGCAAACAGCAATCTTTGTTATTGAAGATGATGCGCAAGACGGGCCGGATCACGTCGATTGCCGTAGGACAGTTGGGCTCGCCATCTCGCCCTACGTCGAGCGAGGAATTGTAGACAGCACCTTTTACACAACAGCTTCCATGATTCACACTATGGAGTTGATTCTTGGCTTGCCTACGATGACGCAGTTCGATCGTGCCGCCACCCCAATGTACGCGGCGTTTGCGGCGACCCCAGACGCCACGCCCTACGGTAATTCCTCTCCGCAGACTGATTTGTTGGCGAAAAATCCCGCCAACGGGCCTGGAGCCAAAGCTTCCTTGCGCCTGGATCTGTCGGCTTATGATCGGGCAGACCCGCATGAGATGAATCGAATCCTTTGGAGTGCGCTGAAGCCCGGTGTTCCCCTCCCCGCACCGGTGAGAAGCGAATCCTTTTAATCAGCGCTGCAGCTTCCAATCATTTGGCGAGAACGTCACCTGTATTCCGGCGGTGATATTGCGTTGTGGATTCCCCAAAATTGGAATGTTGTATCGCTCGTACTGGCCGAACGCCGTGACCATCCACTCGGGGTGTACCTGCCATTGGGCAGTTAGAGACAGATCTGTTTGAGTGCCGCCGCCCGGAAGGAAATTACTTCCCGTCTTGGTTTGACGCCAGGAGGCGGTCAGTTTATTTTTCGCGGACGCCCAGTAGGTCATTGAAGTGATATAAGCACGCGCATCGCGTCCCACCCAGCTTCCAATGAGGTTCTTGTCATTGGTGTAGGCATCGTGATACTCGTCGTTCCAATAAAAGAAACCCCCTCCATGATCCAGGGGGTACAGCCAGGTAGAATACGTCTCCAGCCGAAAATCAAGCTTTCGCAGACCGGGCAGTTGGGTTAAATAAATGCCAGGTCCCCAGGCCGAGCGGCGGGGAGCATCTAGCGGATTCGGTTCGTCATCTGCCAGGGAATCGGAATAGATAGTTACGTAGCGTCGGAGTTTCGGGAGATGCCAGGTGAAATCAAAGCCGCTGCGGCGGTCGCCTGGATCGGCATGACCGAAGGTCGCACTTGGAGCCGCGGTCACGCTGAAGAGGCTTGCTGCAAGACTGCCGATCGTCAAAGGATGGCCCTCGCCTCCGAAGATGGCACTTCGAGTGAACCCCAATTCAAAATCTGGCGTGAGCTGAAGAGTAATTTTTTGAGCGTTTATGAACGGCTTGGGCGGAAACTCGTGCCCGCTGAGGCGTCCAACCAGGAATTGGGTTCGAATGCGGCCTAGAAATCGGAACGGACCGGGCAACACAATGGGCATCGTCTGAGCCGCCCGGATCATATATATGGGTTCGGCGTTATTGCTGAAGTGGAAGGCGCTATCTTGTCCGGGCCCCCACCAAATGCTCTCCTTGCCGACGGTCACATTGAAAACGCTTAGCTGGGCGCCCACGTACATCTCCAACGGGTCGAACCGGCTCACACCCGATACCGGCGATGGCGGCCGAACGGGTGTTTGGTCCACTCCGGCGATAAAGTTCCGGACTTCGGCGCTATACGCGGCGCCGGTTCCGGCCTGCTGATATTCGCCGCGGAAGTAACCCGAGAACCGGCCCCAGTTGCCATAGGCCGAAATTCCGTTCACCGAGTTCCCGCCGTGCTCGTAGGGCCGACCGTAATCATCCACGATCGTCTGCCCAAAGTGGTAACCGTCGCGAAGAGGCGTTCCTGAAATTTGTGTGCTTCGCGTGTAAAGAGATTCGACGCGAAGGACGTCAGCAGTATCAGTTTCTCGGGAAAACTCAGTTTTCAGCGCATCGATAAGGCGTAGCGCCTCTGCGTTCAGTGCGCCAGCCGAGCGCTTTGTAGAACGCCGTGACGCAATGTCTTCGGCCTCCTCGAGCAGCATGAGGCACTCGGCGCGGGTCCAGGGAGCAGCCAAGCGCTCCTCGTCGGGAGCATAGCCCATCGCTGCAAGCCTCCGAAAAACGGAGTAGGTCCAGCTATCGAGAGGAACGTAGGCGGAGCCTCGTGCTGATTCGGAATGAGGTCGTTCTGCTGCGACGCTCAAATGTGCGAAGGTACTCACAAGCGAGCACGCCGAGAGCAGGAGTATCGAGAATCGCCTAATTAGACGAAAGAAAATAAGGGACGTGTTCACCGATAAGTCTGGGTCCTGACAGCAACCATATGGTGCCGCAAATGTGAGCTGGAGCGGCATAAACGCTGTAAAAGGTTTGTAAATACAGCCGAGCGGCTGACCTGCTTTCTCCAGTTCACGGCCGATTCGGAACTTACCCAACTTTTACAGCTCCATAACGTGTTATCTGCAAATCATGACTTAGTATCGAATCGGCGGGGTAAGTGGGTGGTTGTGGTTATTTGCTCGAAAGAGGACAACTATGAGTGATGCGGAATCAACCAGACAAACTGGCTTGAACATCAAACGGCGGCAATTCTTAAACGGAATCGTTTGGGGACTAGGATCTCTGATCTTTGGAGCCCTAAGCGGATCGGCCGGAGCCTACCTACTTGCGGGGGCTGGCAAGGAACACCGCGAGGAGTGGACCGATGCCGGCGATTTGCCCGAACTGCGCCCCGGAGTGCCTCAAGAGATCACATTTGAGCAAAGCCGCGTAGACGGCTGGAAAGTGCGGAACGAAAAAGCCAGTGCCTGGGTGGTCTTGGACAACAACGGAAGTTTGGCGGCATTTTCGCCACTCTGCACCCATCTTGGCTGCGCATATCAATGGTCTGCTCAGCAAAAGCAATTCTCTTGCCCTTGTCACGGATCGAAATTTAGCGTAACCGGAGCGGTGATTTCCGGTCCCGCTGCTCGATCGCTCGACCGCTATCCGACGAAACTCGAAGGCAGCAGAGTCTGGCTTGGGCCTGTACAGGTGTCCCGAGCCTCTGACTAGATGGAAAGCGGAATCCGTAGAACTATAGATTGGGTTGACGGCCGCACTGGATTCGAGACAGCTCTCCGCAACTTCCTATCGGAAGAGATCCCGGGTTCGGCCGGATGGGCACAAGTCTTCGGTAGTGTCGCACTGTTTCTTTTTCTCACCCAGGCGATAACTGGTGTTTTGCTTGCGTTCAATTACGCCCCAACGCCGGGCGAGGCGTATGAAAGCCTGCTCTTCATCGTTCGAAAAGTTGCCGCCGGGAAGATGATTCACGGGCTGCACCACTGGGGCGCCAGCCTGATGATCATTGTTGTCTTTATTCACATGGCGCAGGTCTTCATTTACGGCGCCTACAAAAGGCCTCGCGAGGCGACTTGGATTGCCGGATCCATATTGCTGCTACTGACTCTCGCGTTCGGACTGACCGGATACCTGCTGCCCTGGGATAACCGAGCGTATTGGGGAACCATGGTGACAACCAGAATTATCTCCTCTGTTCCGGTCGTCGGCAGCTCCCTGTTACGGCTAATCGGAGCCGCAGAGGGCATTGGCGTACTCACCTTTGCGCGCTTTTACGCTCTTCACACCATGCTCCTGCCTGCGGCTAGCGTCACTCTCATCGCGATTCACGTCTACCTTGTCCGCCGCCATGGCATTACGCCACGTCCTTTCGAACCCAAACTAACTCAGAGGTTCTATCCGCGGCAGGCGTTTCGAGACGTCGTCGCAATATTTGCCACCTTTGCGATTCTGTTTGCGGCAGCCGCGCTGCTCGAAGTTCCATTGGAACGGCTCGCGGATCCTACCGACACAAGCTATGTGCCTCGTCCGGAATGGTATTTTCTGTTTCTGTTTCAGCTCTTGAAGCTCTTTCAAGGCGCGATGGAGCCGATCGGAACCGTCGTGCTTCCCACGATCGCAGTCCTCGCCCTGTTTGCAATTCCGTTCGTGGATCGCACTCGCCTTGAGAGAAGCCGCGGCCGTGTTCTGGCCGCTGCACTCGTGGTGCTGGTATTCGCGATCTGGGGGACACTAACGGCAGCGGCCGTTCTGACCTCACCGCCCGGCTCTCCGCCTCTCCTCACTGCTGCACCTGCGGCGGCGTGGGCCCAATTGCCCGCCGAGCAGATCGCTGGCCTAGGGTATTTCCATTCCGCGCATTGCGATACCTGCCATAACTTGCTTGCAGGAGAACCGAAACCGGGACCGAATCTGATCACCTCTGAAGTGCACCATGCCAGACCCTGGTTGATTCAGCACTTCAATAATCCAAGTCTGGTTTTACCGAGTACGAAAGTGGCGCCGATGCACTTTTCATTGCCTCAACTGAATGCTCTTTCGCTGTTTATCGAAAACTTGACTCCTGATAGCGCGTCGAAACTAGACGACATTCCAATGAACGTCATACAAGGCGCGCAAACGTATGTCGTCAGCGCGTGCGGAAGCTGTCACAAGGTCAATGGAGCCGGCGGAGGCATCGGGCCGCCTCTCAATGGCATTGCGGATCGGCGGTCAAAGCAGTGGGTGAAAGCGCATTTCCTCGCACCGCAAAAGCTTTCTCCCGAATCTATCATGCCTCCATACCACTTTTCTTCCGCTGAGGAGAACGCAATTCTTGTGTATTTATTCGCCTTGCCCGAATAGCAGATCACTCGGTTTTTCCTCGGGAACCGCGTAACACTTTGCGATCTTGTAAAACGCTTGTAAAAACTGACCGTCGGCGTTGTGAGCGCTGGAAAACGGCTGAAACTGGCCACACAATAAGTGTCAGGCAGCAAATGACGCGAAGGAGTTCAGCGGCGCAGTGGATCCGTTTATCACTCATACCGATTGCGATTACGGTCACGGCCGGGCTCTCTGCGCAGATGCTCGATCAAACTTCATCGAATCAAACGCAGGCTGATCAAACTGGATTATTTGGCACGCAACGCCAGCAGAGCCAATATCCGCCTTGCACACCAGCCGACTATGGAGATCCTCCGGCAGAGTGCATTCCGGCAAATCAGAGATCGCCTCTTCCGACCTATGGACCGGATGACTTCACAAACATCAGCCCGTCATTAACAGAACCTTTCAACACAGGCGCTTCATCACCCACTTTTCCGTATCCGCCGCAGCGCCAGCCGCGCGAGACCTCGCGAGACCAAAGCGCAACGTACTACGCCAAGGAGCCGCCCTCAGAATTTCAGCGCTATGTCGCCACCTCGACGGGAGTGATGCTTCCGATCTTTGGTGAGTCGCTGTTTGAGCGAGTGCCTGCGACGTTTGCTCCCGATGACCACATAGCGGTGAGCCCGGATTACGTGATCGCCCCAGGTGACGAGTTGCAGTTGACGATCTGGGGCCAACTAAATCTGTCGAAGCGTTTTGTCGTTGATCGGACGGGAGCGGTAATTCTTCCGGACGCAGGCCCAGTATCGGTCGCAGGCTTAAATTATTCGCAAGCGTCCGCGGTATTCAAGGCAGCGCTGGGCCGTGTTTACAAGAATTTCGATCTCAACGTGACAATGGGCCGGCTTCACTCCATTCAAGTGTTTGTAGTTGGTGACGCGCGCCGTCCTGGCTCGTACACTGTGAGCTCGTTGAGCACTCTCGTCAACGCGATATTTGCGTCGGGAGGTCCGTCGCCTCGTGGCTCGATGCGGGATATTCAGTTGAAGCGCAACGGGCAGACAGTCTGCCACTTTGATCTGTATGATCTGCTCCTGCGTGGAGATAAGTCGATGGATGCGCAGGTGGCCTCAGGGGATGTCATTCTCATTCCGCCTGCCGGCCGCCGGGTAGCGATCGCCGGCAGTGTCGAGCATCCCGCGATCTATGAACTGAAGGACGGTGCTACGCTGGGCGACATTCTGCGCCTGGCCGACGGGCTCTCTCCGCTCGCAGCTGCACAAGAAGCCACTCTGGAGCGCGTTGCTGGTGGAGCGGCGTTGGAAGTCCATCGAATCCAACTCAATCAGGACGGAATAGCAACCGAGCTCCACAACGGTGACATTATCCGGCTCTTTCCTGTTGTGCCGCGGTTTGAGAATGCGGTCACGTTGCGCGGGAATGTGGCCGATCCCGGCAGATTTCCGTGGCATGCGGGAATGCGTCTAGCCGATCTGATCCCGAACAAAGAGTCTCTGCTGACCCGCGATTACTGGAAAGAGAGAAATCGTCTGGCCGTGGATGGATATTCCGGCGTCGGACCAGAATTGCCAGTCCGTGAGGATCAACGCAACGCCTCTCAATTGCAGAGCGTTGACGGGCAGCAGAATTCTACTTCCCGAACCGAGCTTGCCATGCTCAGGAGCCCCGATAACCAGGTACCTAGACCGACTTTTCGCGAGGAGCAACGCAATTTTCAAGCTGACAGTTCCCTTGGGGCGGCAACGAGTGGGGACAATGTGGCTCCTTTGCGAAATTTCCTGCCGCATAACCTTGTTCAACCCCTGGCTCCCGAAATTAACTGGCAGTATGCGGTTATCGAGCGCACAGATAAGGACACACTGGCAACTCGGATCACTCCATTCAGGCTGGGCGACCTTGTGCTGTCTCACGATCCTTCTCAGAACTTATTGCTCGAGCCGGGAGACGTTGTGACGATATTCTCCAAAGCTGATTTTTCGGTTCCCCGAGCACAGCAGGCGAAGCAAGTTCGGGTGGAAGGCGAGATAGCGATGGCAGGTGTGTACACCTTGCTTCCGGGCGAAACGTTGCGCCAAGTGGTTACAAGAGCTGGCGGTCTCACGCGGAACGCCTACCTGTACGGTGCTCAGTTCACACGCGAATCCACCCGGCGTGAGCAGCAAAAAAGATACGACGATTTTCTTGCCCAGCTCGATCGCGAAATGACACAGAGCGCCGCGAACCTCTCCAATCGTGTCATTTCTCCCCAACAGGCGATGACCGCACAGGGTTCCATCGCGAGCCAGCACGATCTGATCGATCGTTTGAAGAAGGTGCCCGTCGATGGCCGGATCGTTCTTGATCTGGAACCGAATAGCCGCGGAGTGAACGCGCTCCCTGATTTGCCTCTCGAGAACGGCGACAGATTGTATGTGCCAAGCCGTCCTTCGACGGTCAACGTGATAGGAACGGTTTTCGAACAAGCAACTTTCCTTTATCAGGAAGATCTTCGCGTAAACGACTACTTGAAAGAGGCTGGCGGCCCGACGCGCTCCGCGGACAAGAGTCACATGTTCGTTGTTCGTGCGGACGGTTCGGTCGTGAGTCGCAGTGCTGCTGGAACCACGCTCTTTGCCAAGAATTTCGACACTCTCCCCGTGTATCCGGGAGACACATTGGTCGTTCCGACCTACATCAACAAAACGAGCTTTGCACGCAATCTGATGGACTGGTCCCAGATATTCAGCAATCTTGCATTGGGTGCCGCTGCCGTGAGCGTTCTGCACTAAGAGGAGCTGCGGTGCAATCCTACCGGCAACTTGAATTTCCACCCGACGCGCCTGACATTCTAACGGCACCGAACGCTACACATTGGAAGCAGCCTGACATCTCGCTGCTGGATGTGATTCGAGCCCTCCGGCGCGACAAATCGACTATCGGCCTTTCGGTTATTATCTCTGCCGCGATAATGGCCGGAATCGCTTTGTTGCTGCCGGTCAAGTACAAGGCTGAAGCGGTGATCTTTACCCCCCAACAATCGCAGTCCTCGTTATCTGCCATGGCGCAATTGACCGGATTGGGTTCGGCCGCCGGTTTATCGAGTCTGGGTCTGCTGTCGGGCTTAGGGCTGCGGAGCTCGTCAGACCTTTATGTCGGAATTCTGGAGAGCCGCACGATCGCAGATAGCCTGATCAAGAAGTTCAATTTGAAGCAGGTTTACCATCGCGACACCTTCTATACGACCCGAAAGCAGTTACGCCGCAACACAACGATTAAAGCCGGAAGAGACACGCTGATACATATACAGGTGGAGGATCGCGATCCTCGTCGGGCAGCACAAATCGCAAACGCTTATGTCGACGAGTTGGCAGAGCAGAATTCGAATGTCGCGCTGAGCGAAGCCTCACAGCGCCGGATCTTCTATGAAAGCCAGCTTGCGAAGGAAAAGGATGCACTCTCGGATTCGGAGGTCGCGCTGAGAGACACACAGCAATCCACCGGGCTAGTAGCACCGACCGGCCAGGCAGAGGGCCTCATTCGTGCGGTATCGCAGTTACATGCGGAGATTCTCACCCGCGAAGCGCAATTGGCGGCGATGAAGACTTACGCTACAGATGATAATCCGCGCCTTCAAACGGTAAAACGCGAAGTGAGCGCACTTCACGCTGAGCTGGACAAACTCGAGCGAGGTAATCACATTCCAGGAATTCCTGAGGTTGCCGCCGGCCAGCTCCCCGAGGCAGGGCTGCAGTATGTGCGGAAGTATCGCGATTTTAAGTATCACGAAACTCTGTTCGAGATTCTGGCGAAACAATACGAGGCCGCTCGCCTCGACGAAGCCAAGGCAGCGCCGATGATTCAGGCGATCGATCGCGCGGTTCCGCCAGAGAAAAAGAGTTGGCCTCCGCGCACGCTCCTGACGCTGATTGCCGCGGGACTCGCTGCTTGCATATCCAGCTTCTGGATACTGATGCGCGAACGGACGCATACGGGAAGAGAGTGACCTCGAGGCGCTTGCAGCACTCCGGTTCGCTAGTCAGAGAAAGCGTCGGAAGACTTTCACAATGAATCGCCGCCGGATCTTACGCGAGAATATCGCTTCATTGGCAGGGTTGCAGCTCGTGGGTTACATCGCGCCTTTGCTGACTGTGCCTTATCTGGTGCGCGTGCTGAAGCCGGCTGAATTTGGCCTGCTTTCGTTTGCGCAAGGAGTGGTCCTGTATTTCGATCTGATTACTGACTACGGCTTCAATCTGAGCGCGACCAGAGGGATAGCTGCCCAGCGCAATGAACCGGATTCCGTCTCAAGAATTTTCTGGTCAACGCTGTGTGCGAAGGCGATATTGATGCTTCTCTGCGGCGCTGCGTTGGCATTGCTCGTCGCGTTCATCCCCAGACTGCGCGAGAACTCTGCCGTTTACGCCGTAAGCTTCTTATATGTAATTGGAACGGTGTTCTTTCCGGTGTGGTTGTTTCAGGGTCTCGAGCGAATGAAGCTTGCGGCGTTCGCTCTCGGCACGGCGCGGATCCTAACGGTTCCTGCGCTGTTCCTGTTTGTCCGGAGCGAACGGGATTGCGTGGTCGCGGCGGCGATTCAAGCGAGCGTGCAGGCTGTTGCGAGCATTCTTGTCATCCCCGCGCTGGTGGGAATGAGATTACGTTGGTACCGGCCTTCATTGGCGGATCTCGCCTCGGCCTTTAAGAGGGGCTGGCCGCTGTTTATTTCCGGATCGGCTCTTTATCTCTGCACTTCAAGTACGACGGTTGTGCTAGGGTTCTGCGCCGGAAAGAGCGCAGTCGGCTATTACAGTGCCGCTGACAAACTCATTAAAGCGGCCACTTCTCTACTCAGCCCTATCTCGCAAGCTTTATATCCACATATCACGGCCTTAAAGGTGACCTCAACCACTTCGGCCCTAAGGATGATACGTAAGAGCTTTCTCTCAATTGGTTTGCTCTCCCTGTGTACCTCAATATTGACGCTGGTTCTGGCCCGCCCAATCTGCCATTTGTTTTTAGGACCCTCATTTGAGGGCTCAATTGCCGTTTTGCAATGCCTTTCCCCCTTGCCCGTTCTTTTCGGGCTGATGAGCGTGCTTGGAACACAAACAATGTTGGTTTTCGAAATGGACGACATGATGAGCCGGATCATGTTCGGGAGCGCCCTCGCTGGGATTCCGTTGACGATGGCGCTCTCCTCACTATTTGGGGCGGAAGGTGCCGCTGCTGCATCGGTGATGCTAGCGATTGTTATGCTCGGCGCCATGATGATCGTGTTGAAGTCAAGCGGTTTGCCAGTATGGCAAGAAGCGCGAGAAGGAATATTGGCCTAGGACTAAGATCGCTTTGGATTTCGTTAACAGTCCTGTTGATACCGTCACGAGTCGATCCGGGCGGGATTGTAGATATGGCGCCGGACAGACCGGCCTCTCTACACGCCCTTGCTGGCCCATCATTTGGTTATGGCTTCTTTCAATAGCTCAATACAGTTACAGATACATTCTTCAGGTCAATGATCCGAACACGTCGCATGAGTATGGTGCGACACCCCGTTCTCTTAGCGCAATCAAGTATGTGATTGGCTTCGTGTTTGTCTCATACAGCATCTATTGCCTGGCAAGACGGCCCATTTTCATCGGCCCGAGATATCGAGTGCTGATATCCGCTATGTTCGGCGTATTAATGGTCTTGGCGCTTGTTGTGCTGGTTCGGTTAGCAGTTCTTCCTGGAGCATTAGATGAGACGATTGGTTGTGGACTCGAACTGGTCCCCTGGATGGCAATCGTCGTATTTGTTCCCTTTGTGTTTGGACGAAGCGACAGCCTCAGAAAAACATTACTTGTGTTCGAGCGAATCACGTTCTGGGTTGCATTTCCTTTTTGGCTAATGACCATAGCTCTGGCCGCCTCTGGAGTAAGATATCCCGCTCTCAGTTACGCTGGGCTGCTTGTAAGATTTGGCGGCATTCTTGACGATCCGAACGGCTACGCTTGCATGTGCCTGCTGTTAACGGTATTGGCCATCAGCTTCAGAACGGCACATTGGAGGGTGCGGGTGTTGGTATACGTACTTATGCTGATCGGCACATTATCTTTGGCCGGATACCTGACTGGCATTGTCATAGGCTTATGCTCGCTACCTTCTTTCTTTCGAGCCCGCATCAGTCGCAGCCGGTGGGTAGGTGCCCTGTGTGCGAGCCTTGTGATCGTGGCGATTTCGCTAACGGCGTTCTGGGTGTTCTGGGAAAAAAATGAAGATATTCTCGACGTGACTAGTGCCCTCTACTCGGGCAAGATCAGCAGCACGTCTGCCCACTTCTCGGATCTGGTTCCAGATGAGGCCGCTCTGGACGTATCGTCGCCTGTGGCGGTCTTATGTGGAACGGGAGGCTTCTCAGAAAACTTCTACTGGCGAGTTCTTGCAAACTTTGGGTGGTGCGGACTATTCGCGGTGGTTGGTGCACTAGCATCGTGGAACTTCTGCGCTTTACGGCGCGTGCACCGGGGGAATCGTTCCCTGCGCGCCTGGAGTATCGGAGTCTTGATTGGATCGAACGGAATTGCCTATCTACTTACGTTCCCACTAAATCTTATCTATTGGTCGTTGCTAGCATTGATGGTCCGGACAAGAGACGCTGAGAGTTCGCCAGAACTGATCCCGTAAGCTAAGCGCACCGTGTTTAGTACGTTTCCTCTCAACCTTTCCTGCCGAACCAGATGACACTATAGTGCGAGCCCGGCTCGGGCAGGAGCCATATGTCTCTGAGTCCAGCAGAGTCGAGCAAGTCATAAACAGCTCTGATTGGATATGGATTGATCTGCATGAGGGGCTCATCGATTGTTTTGCCTTGCAACAAGTTCAGAAGATATCTCGAGCCCGGCAGAGCATGTTTGCAAAAGTAGACCAGGCGTTTGAGCCGCGACGGATCGCGATCAACGGGGACATGCAACGCGCACACGCCTCCGGGCGCCAGTCGCTTTAAGAGGTGCTTCGCGATAGGTAATCCGCGGTTTACAGGAATGTGCTGAAAGACTATGTAGGATTGCACGAGTTGAACGCCCGACGGCACCTTGGAAACCAGGTCATCGGATGAGACGAACTCGGTGTTTGACACTCCAAAAGAGGCGCAGTTTTTGCGAGCCTCGTCGAGCATCGCCGGGGAGATATCGACAGCAATCACGTTCTCGAAGCGTTTGGCTAGAGGAATTGATAGCCGTCCGACACCGCACCCGAAGTCCACAGCCGTCCGGCGAGGCAGCCCGGGGTACAACAGCTCGATGTATTTCATAAGAGAGCCGATGTATGATTCCCCGGTATCAAAGAACTCACTCAGGTTTTCATCGAGCGAACTCCGCTTGTACTTTTCTTGGAACAGAACACCGTGATAGGGGTCCAGCTTTCCCCATTGCTTCCAATGCGTATCTGTATTTTCCATAGCGGCAGATCAGTGCGGTGCGCTCGCTGCCTCCTCCACGACGCGGCGAACCTTTTCCGCGACTGTGTTCCAGCAGAAGAGCCGGGCGCGCAAGAGACCGGCTTCGCGTGATCTCCGGCGCAGAGCGGCGTCGCCGAGCATATGTTCGATCGCATTCCGGATATCGGTGACGTCCAACGGATCCACCAGCAGACCCGCGTTGCCAACCACCTCAGGCAGAGCAGTCGTGCGCGAGACGATGACTGGAGTTCCGCAGGCCATCGCCTCCAAGGGAGGCAGCCCAAACCCTTCGATAAGGCTCGGAAGAATCAAGCAAATAGCCCCGCGGTAAAGAGCCGGCAGGTCTTCGTCCTTCACGCAACCTAAGAAGTGAACGCGCTTCTGAAGCTTGCCTTTTTCCAATTGGGCAGCTATTTCCGCGGTTTCCTTTCCAGTGAGAATCAGGTGAAGATCGGCGGAGTCGATGCGCTCGAAAGCCGACAACAGGCGCCCTATGTTCTTGTGCGGCCGAAGAGCGCCGACATGGAGAATATAAGGGAACCCCGGCTCATGACGCGGCCCCTCGCAGCGGAATGTTGGATCGACGCCGTTACCCACATTCACGACACAGTCTTCGGGCAATCCCGTCCATTTCAAGATCTCCATACGGGAGTACTCCGAGACAGTGATCACTCGATACGCGCGGCTAGAGGCTGGCTTTACCAAGAAACGGTAATAGAGACGACGACTGAAGGTTGCAAATGCTGGCAGGCGTAGGTGTGTGAGGTCGTGAATCGTAATAACCAGAGGTATCGCGCACACCGCGGGCGGATTGAATCCTGGCGAGAAGAAGACCTCCGGGCGCTTCGCGAGAATTTGATAACTCAGCCAGAGAGGATCAAGAATCGACAGCGGTTTGGGTCCAGAAGTCAGTCGCGTGCAATCCGGCAGCCGCGTCAAAACGTTCTGAGCAAAACGCCCAATACCATGTAAACCGAACCATCGGGCATCGGCGAGAATTGATGTTCTCATCGCCATGGAATCCGCGCGGAAACGAACTCAGAAACTCCAGAGAACGCTGGTATATCCGGTATTTGCAATGTAATTTTCTCCGGAAAAAAAGCTCTCGCGGTACCCGTAATACTGATAGCCCACGTTCCAGCGCACTTTCTCCGAAATACGGAATGATAATCGCGCGAGCGGAGATTGAAATCTCATGGGAAATGTCTGTGCGGTCTGAAATGCGGGAATGTTTGGGCCGACTATCGTGCTGACGGGCGTGGCCCGGCCGTCCCCCGCGTCTTGCACGATGCTGTATCCGAGGTATAGATCCGCCCGCTTCAGGCTAAATCTGCCAGTGAATGTTCCCGCGTGAAGATTACTGACATAATACGAGACCTGGTTTGGGAACAGTTGAGACTGCGCGAAGAATGCGATCCCGCCCCGCGTGTCCAGATGTGATTTAGAGTATGTCGCATCGAATCCGAACCATGAGCGCGGATTCCACGATGCGGAGCCCGAGTAGACTCTGCCGTGAGAACTGTATGACGATAAGATCACCGAGTTCTGGTTGTAATCGCTACGCGCGTTCGCCATGAGCTTCAAGGTTTTGAGCTGGTAGGTAATTCGGCCCCCCAGTGCGTTGTAGTTCTTATCGCCCTTTGGAGTGAAGGGCTGCGTCGACCGGCCAATCTCGTCATCGAGTTGGATTTTGAGCTGTTTTGTGGGCGAGATGTTGAAACCGAATGTTCCTGTATTCAGTTCATTCGTTTGGTAATACGGAAGCGTGGCTGCCGTCCCCACAAATCCAAACTGTGAGTTGGACGCTATCTTGCGATTCGAGTATTCATAGCCGGCGTGTAGGCTCAACCACGGCTTCACTTGATACTTAGCGTCGGTTTCGTTGGCTATCGTGCGAATTCCCAAAAATTCGAAATACAGCAGGTCGGCCGATTGCGTCGCGTTATCGAACTGAAGATATGCGCTGTTTCCGTCCGTGCGCACGTTATAGAGCGAAGTCTGATTTGTGATCGTGAGCTTTTCGGTAGGAAAGACACTCACCGTGAAGTTACCCGTACCTACGGGCCGCCGTGCGTTACCAAATGCGAGGGTCTGCTGGTTCGCTGCGGCACCGAACTGGTTTGTGCCGATTGCATTCTCGTTCAAAATGAAGTCTCGCGTGCCCCCTGAATATGTGAATCGAGCATTGATATTCACCAGACGTACATTCTGAAATAAACCGATCCTCCAATATGGGCTGGTGCCATGATTCGGCTCATTTCTAAGAAAAGACGTGAGGGATGTCGGGTTGGTGGGGTTATCGCCCGGAGAGAAACCACTGAATTGGTAGGGAGTATCGTCTTTGAAATCCACCCAGCCGTGCATGACGTTCAGTACGAAGCCAAGCCAATGAATTTCGCCGCCCAGCCTGTACTCGTTCTGTACAAGCTTCACGTCGGTGAAGAGCGGAAACACATCCCCAGTGGGGTCAAAAGGTCCGGCCGGGTTAAACAACTGCACAGTGGAAATGCCTGCTCCGTCCTGGACACTGCGGCTGTAGCCTAGCGAAAAACGGATGTGGGATTGCGGCAAGAGCGTGAGATTGTCGTCTTGCAGAGTGTAGGTAGTGTTGAGTACATGCTCTCCGCCTCCGCCGTCTGTTGTCAGTCCGGGATTGGCGTAGTCACTGCGCCGCCAAAGCAGGTCGTATTCATACCACCGATTCTTCTGGACCCGAAGCGTGGCAGATTCGTACGGATCCCCTCCGAGCCCTAGGGTTGTGAGTACGATTTCATCGAACAATTTGCCATGTCCGTCCTTCGAGTTGACGCTGAGAAAGCTGCTTAGCAGCCTGACGCCATTGGCATAATTCACTTGAGCGCGATACATCTCTTCGTTGCCGCTGACGCTAACAAGGCGGTAACCCGTCTCGAACGAATTGAGAATGTTGTAGCCGTGCCAGTCATCTCCGCGAGTCGAACCGACGGGTTCATTGGTTGGAGCGACGGGCTGCTGAGCTCGACAATAGGCAGCGATCAGAACAACGGCAATGCTCAAACGGAGCGTTCGCACGCTAGACCTCATCTCAGGAACAATGGATCTGAATTCGATCCGTGTATACGCACGTGACAGTTCGTGCAGTTCTGATAACGCGGATCCGCCATGTTGTGAGCCGGCGAGAGCATCGGGTCTCCCGTTCCCGTCCGCCCAAAATTGCCGACGCCGTTATGGCATTCGAGGCACATCGTGAAAACGACTGGCCGGCGGAGCAGCCGCGAATTCGATGAACCATGCGGATAATGGCACATCTCACAGCCTTCTACGCGAACGGGAGGGTGCTCGAACGTAAACGGTCCGCGCTTATCTATATGGCATTTCAGGCACGCTTCTTCGTTCCCGATCACTTGTTCCACCAGTGCTGGCCGCGCCGCCATTCGCCAAGTCGGTGCAAAGGTGCCATGTGGATTGTGGCAGTCACTGCAGGCCATGAATCCTTCATTCACGCGATGCTTGAACGGCATGGAAAAATCAGCTCGCACCTCGGTATGACAGCCGTAGCAAAGCTCAGGTTGAGCTTTCGACAGGAGGAACTTCGGGGTAGTTGATTTGTGAATCGAGTGGCACTCGGTACAGACAACATTGTTCAGTGTGTGCGGTGACCGATGAATATTGGCCCGGGAGAGAGTCTCGGAATGACACCTCAGGCAGGCGTCCAGTGTTGCTCTTGGCGAAGGACGAGGAAAGAAGATGATGGTTGCTTTTCCTCCGTGCGCTTTCACATGCGCTCCGCCAGGACCATGGCAGCCTTCGCAACCCGTGTCTTCGGGTTTCTCTGTACCTGCGGCGATGCTCTTAAAGTGGGGATTCTTATAGAACCTGAACCACACATCTGGATGGCATGTCTTGCAAACCATGCTGCCGACGTAGGTGTTGCTCGCGGGCGTTTGCACGTTGCTATTGTTCGCGAGTGATTGCGCGTTCGCGCAAGCTGCCACTAGAATCGCCAGGGCGAGTGCTCTGGGAAGAATTAAGGCCTTCTCCATTTCGCCGCTTGCATGCGTCTGAGTCTTCAAAGTGGTTCACACTCGCCCATCAACAGGCTTGAACACAGGTTATTGGCGCGGAACACCTGGTGTCGTGATGAAGGTGTGAACGTTCTGTAAAACTTGGCTGTGTCGGGGGCGAGCGAAGAATTACCGGCTTGCGTAACGGCGGGGAGGAGATTCAGGCTGGCTCATGATTTGCCCACGTAAGATCATCCTGCGCATTTCCCGCTGAAAACGCTCTTCGGAAAACCGGGAAGCAAGAGCTCGGATCGCAGTGGTGGACAGCGATCCTTCCACGCGCTCGAACGCGTCGACTGTAGCAGATAGGGAGTCCTTACCCGGTTGAGCGTAGAAAAAACCAGCGCGTGGATTCTCTTCAGGAACGGTTTCCAGCACACCACCTTTGCCAAGCGCAATGACGGGCTTTCCGCTCGCCATCGCCTCCACGGGAACAATGCCAAAGTCCTCCTCACCGGGCAGCACGACGGCACGGCAACGAGCGTAGAGATCCCGAAGTTCAGAATCAGAAACACGTCCGCAGAATTCAATCGTTGGCCCCGCAATAAGCTTGAGCGCAACATATTCGGGTCCGCGCCCGACGATTTTCAGGCGGCGCTTTGTCTCAGAGAAGCAGCGCACTGCATCGGCAATGCGTTTATAGGTGACAAGTTCGGAGACGATTAAATAGTAGTCGTCTGCCGGCCGCGAGTAAAACGTTTCTACCTGGACAGGCGGATAGATGATTTCAGATGCTCGACGGTAAGCCTTCCAGATCCGTCGCTGGACATTTCCGCTGTTTGCAATAAACTCGTCTACCCG
The DNA here is from genome assembly GCA_019244055.1 of Acidobacteriaceae bacterium. Lineage (GTDB taxonomy): Bacteria > Acidobacteriota > Terriglobia > Bryobacterales > Bryobacteraceae > Bog-105. The sequence continues at coordinate 22,610 of JAFATG010000217.1, forward strand.
AGCCGACGAAGCATAGTCCCACACGCGAAGATAACTCGCTAATGGGGCGATGAGACTCCGCTTCAGGCTGGACCGGGTCCATTCGTGAAGGTACGCGGGATAAAGATCCCACAAGTACCGCATTGGGGAATGACAGTAGCAGATATGCCGCGCATTACTGGAGGTGATGACCCCTTTCGCCGGCCCCGATTCGCTGCTAATAACAAGGTCGTATCCGCGCAGGTCAAAGTGCTCGAGGGCAACCGGCATGAGTGGCAGGAACGAGCGATGGTATCGCCGGAATGGATTTAGAAAGGACGCTGTGACACGATGGGACCGGATCAGCGCTGAGACGCGCTCCGGCTCGTAAAACAGAGTGAAGATGTCGGCCTGAGGAAACAGGCGGCACAGTGCTTCAATTACTTTCTCGCCGCCGCGCATTCCGATCAGCCAGTAATGCACAATTGCGCAGCGTTTTGTCACGTCGTATCGCGAATCGAACACTCTAAGATAGTGGGCACCAATGTTTGCCTGGGCCGCGCCCCTATTCTTTTGCTTCGATTCTAGTTCGCACTCGCCGCTCCGCTGTTGCCATTCTGTAAACAAGGCGTAAAAGAGAACAGACCTTATGCGAGCTGGGCGCAGTAAAGATCAGGTAGTAGCAGCATGAAGAAGGAAATCGCCCACCCGGCGCCGATAGACATCGAGCCGGTACTCCTCTCGCCAGCGCTCCCAGGCACAATTGACGATCGCCTGTAACCGAGTGGAATCCATTTCGAGGATCGCGCAAATCCGTTGCGCAAGCGCGGCAGGGGTGGCCGCGGCAGTTAAAAACCCAGTTTCACCATCTTTCACAATCTCCGGAATACCGCCGGAAGGAAAGGCAACGACGGGTACGCGTGCCGCGAACGCCTCAAAAATCACTCGTGGCGCAGAGTCGAGCGGGCTCGACGGAACAACGAGCAAATCTAAATCCGCGAGAATGCTCGCAACATCATCCTGCCAACCGAGAAAGTGGACCGGCAATTCACGGCTGGCTCGGACAACTTGATCGAGATACTTTGAACTCGAAAACAACGGTGCGCCCACGACGGAGAACCGGCAATCGGGAAATCTGTTCAACACCGCACGGGCAGCGCGAACAAAATCCATTTGGCCCTTTTCCGGCTCGACCCGGCCAATCACGCCGACGTGACGCAAACGCGCTCTACGCGCCGGCACGCTCGGAAAAGGCTCCCCGACGCCGTTGTACAGTACCGAAAGACGCTCGGGTCTTACATACCTTAGAATTGGGCCGGCCGCATACTTACAACAGGCGATCACGTCCGCACCTGACAATCGCAATGATTCTCCGATGGCAAGAACACCCAACCATTGGACAATGCGATTGTGGCAGTGAAACACCAGAGGCACCGAGCGGATAGATGCAGCAATGGCGGCCGACGGAAGAATTCGGGGAGCATTCACGTATACCAGATCAATGTGATAGGTGGAAAGCAGTTGTCCGATCGCGCGAATCAGTTTCGGATATTCGTACGCGAATCGCGTGACATCGAAGAGAGTCTTATGGCCATTTGCATAAGATGCTGCATTTAGCGCCCTGACCTCGAGTCCGCTTTTTCTGGCACGATCCGCGAGGGGCCCTTCATTGGGGATGGCGATCACAGGGTGCCAGCCGCGAGCCTTGAGGCCCGGCAGCAGGCTCAAGAGACTAAGTTGTCCGCCACCTAAACGAGAGAACTGGTCGAGACAAAGAATATTCATCGCTGGCCGGATAGTACTTTGTCCCGGGCCACATCACCACGCGTTCTTGCCGGAAAGCACTGTGGGAAGCGTTCTCAGCAGGATCTTGAAATACAGGGCTGCAGACCACTTCCTAAGCATCAAAAGATCCAGCCTGCGACGCTGCCGGTAACTGAGTCGGCTACGTCCGCTCGTCTGCCAAAGGCCACTGAGTCCGGGCCTCTTTTTCAATAGCAAGCTTGCTGCCGGACCGTAGTAAGTGTCTATCTCGGAACCTGTAAGTGGCCGTGGTCCTACAAATGCCATCTCGCCTCGAAGTACGTGCCAGAGTTGAGGCAATTCGTCGATCGAATATCGCCGGCACAGCGCGGCGAACCTGCTGGTAACGCGCGGATCAAGAGCCTTCTTGCTGTGGGTCGGAGCACTCGAATCGGTCGCAAGACGTTCAACAAACGTAAGTACCCCGTCCTGCGATGGATTTCGGTCCCACATCGTTCTCAGCTTGAGGACCCAAATAGGCCGGCCATCCTGTCCTATTCTCGGATGAGCAATCAGCGGCGAGCGCTTTGAGAACATGATAATCATGCCGCCGGCCACGGTCAGGGCTGGAAACAGCACCAGCAGCAACGCACCAGCGCAACAACGCTCCACGATCTCGATACCGGTCCAGAACAGCGGTTGGGTTCTTGAACGTTGAAACTCGAGAGCCGCTATGTCGAAGGGTAAGAATTCCCCACTCACGGTATCGAGCTTAGGCCCCCAGAACACCGAGACGTGTTTCCATCCTGTAAAAGTGCTGTAAATCGTGTTTTCGAAAGAATAATTGCTGTCCCGTTCCACGCTGATCAGAAGTGACTTATACTCTTCTGAAAAGCGGTGTTTTCATGGCAGACCGGCAACCTGAGATGGCGGAGAGCTTAGATACGGGCGCGCGTTGGCTGACCGTGGTAACATCCCTGCTTGTGGGCGGCGCATTTTTTGCGCTTTGGTTCTGGCTGCTGCCGTCCTGGCTGGGTTTCCAGGATGATATTTCGGGCGCAGCGCGCTGGCGTTGGATTGCGAGCGTGCCTTCTATCATCGGTTTCGCTGTGGCTCTGCGCTGCGTCTGGGACTTCGGATGGACGGGGCGAGGGACACCAGCGCCGATTGCACCGCCGAAAAGACTGGTCGTCGTGGGCCTATATCGATACGTGCGAAACCCGATGTATTTGGGGTTTTTCGTGGGATGGGCTGGCCTTTGGGTGGTCTTCGGACGGGCGAACCTGGCTGCGATCGCTACGGCTCTCGCAGTGGTCTTCTGTACCGCCCTGTTTGTAATTCTGTACGAGGAGCCAACGCTGCGCAGGACCTTCGGTGCGCAATATGAGGAATATTGCAGGAATGTCCCGCGATGGCTGCCAAAGTTGCGTTCTTGCCACCAGTGATGGGAATTGACCGTCGCCGTTCATGCGACGCTTAAGCGATGGCGAAGTTTGTCGCGTTCTTTTCCACGGCATGCCTGATCTGCTTACTGGTCGCAATTATCCTTTACCTAAGCTTCGTCGGCCCCGGAGGCGCCCGCCGGAGATTCGATTCACTTGCGGTTGTAAGGGAAGTCCGTCAGTTGGATGAACTAGTAACCGTTAGGTACAGCATCGAAAAGGTTGTCGGCATGAAGGAGCAGAAGTCGCCGGTGGGCGTGGAGTCAATTCTGCTGCTCGTGCGGGGGAAGGTGCTGGCGGGAGTTGATCTGGCGGAATTGAGGCCCAGCGATGTGATTGTGTCCAATGCTGACCTTGTGCGGATCCGGCTGCCGATGCCGAATATCCAGGAGACCTATCTGGATGAGAAGTACACCAAGGTTTGGGACCGCAACATAACGTGGTGGACGCCGTGGGTCACCCCCGACGTGGACCTGGAGCATAAAGCGAGAATGCAGGCGTTGGAAGATATCAAAACGGCAGCGCTCGAGATGGGCATTCTTGGAGAAGCGCAGCGGAACGCCGAACTGGACATTCGAAACATTCTCGAGGCGTTCGGAATGAAAAAGATTTCTTTTGCCTATGGCATATGAGACTGTTCAAGGCCCTTACATGATCTCGAGCAAGGCCGCTGTGCAGTCCCCTCACGGAGCGCTCTGTCGCGCCAACTCCAACTTAAAGTCTCGTTGTGATTCTTCGACGAATCGGGCGAGTTCGGACGGATCAATGAAAGCATCGCGCTGGCCCGCTTTGCGCCTCTTGAGCTTGTCATCCATATGGAAAAAACTCGGATGCGGCCCAAGAAAGACATCGCACGGCAGCTTACGGAGTCGAGCAAAGCTGGCTTCATAATCGCCAACAATGTTGGGGTACTTGGCGTTATTTACAAGCTGGTTTCCTGCAACGGTCGTACTGCAGTAGAAGACGACGTGGTGCGTGATGCCATTCTCCACGACTGGCGTCGTCCAAGTTGTGCAACCTTTTGTGTGCCCGGGAGTGAGATAGGCCGTCAGCACGGTAGTCCCGAGCGAAACCTGCTGTCCGTCGGCGATGGTGCGGTCAACATGAACACGCGGAAAATGAGCCTCGAGTTGTCCGGGACCATAACTGAGTTGGTGGCCGGTATTCAAAGTTTCACTATCCAGCGCGCTTGCCAGAAGCTGAGCGCCGGAATCGCGCTTTAGCCTTGCTAAGCCACCACAATGATCGTAATGGGCATGGCTGTTCAAGAGATACTTGATATCGCCAACCCGAAAACCGAGCGCACGAATATTTCGCTCAATGAGCGGAGCAGTCTCGGGAAATCCACCATCCAAAACGATCAGACCGCCGGAAGACGCGATAAGAAAGGAAGAGATGCCATGGGCACCGACGTAGTAAACGTTGCCGACGATCCGGAACGGCGGTATGGGAGCATTCCATTCCCTTCGCTCATGGTTGCTGTTCTGGGCGGTCGCATCGAGAGCAGTCAATACGAGCAAGCAGGAAGCAGTGAACACGAAACGGCGAACGAGTCCACGAATCCCGAGGTGAAGGTGCATGTAACCGAAAGGATAGCTTGCGGCGCTTCTCAACCTCAGATCAGCACTTCGCCGGTGTGGGCGGTATCGTACCCCGCAATTGTTTCCAGTTTTCTTTGAAATCTGGAGCGATTTAGGAGATCAAGAAGCGCCTTCGCGGCAGGCAACTCCAGGGCTGCCTTGTTGAACGACAAGTCAAAGCGCTCGGTTGCGAGAGGTATGAAGTCAAGCCCGAAGCAGCGGCTTGCAGACAGTGGTGCGATACAGCAGTCTGCGGTTCCAGCCGCAACTGCATGACCCGCCGAGAGATGGCCTTGAGCAATGGTGCTGTATCCTTTGACCCGGTCGGGTTTGATACCGGCTCTGCGCAGACCAGTATCAAGTAAGGCTCTGCTCCCGGAGCCTTTTTCACGATTGACAATTGTCACGTCCTTGCGGCCGAGGTCCGCAATTGAGCTGATCCTCTTCGGATTACCGGCTGCCAACACCAACCCCTGCTCCCATACGGCAAAGTTCACGACCCGCACTGAGCCGTTCGGGAAAAGCCGCCGGATCAGGGGAATGTTGTATTCGCCCGTCGCCAGGTCGAGAAGATGGGAACCGGCCGCATGCACGCGCCTTTGTTTCAGCCATTCGAGAGCGCGGTGGCTGGAACACGGGACGCTGATGATCTCGGTATTCGACGAGCCCAGCAGTTCATTGAGTAGCGAGAGCGCGGGGTCACAACCTGCAAGTAGGAGCCGCTGCGCGTTCTCCGGAAAACCAGCGGGTGACCGGATCGAAACACTGTGCCTGGATCTGGATTCAATGATGCCGTCCGCAGGCGGAAGATATGCGGGTTCAGCAGAAAGAGGAATCGCCATCAGCCGCTCGTCTACGCGGCAGAACCGCACCAGTTGCCCCTGCTTAGCGGGCTCATCAGCGGCAAGCAGATCGGCGCTGATCGATTCGTGCTCCAGCTCCTCAGGAATCGAGAAAATCTCTTCCACGGTTACATCAAGAGCGCGTGCAAGTTGTAAAGATACGGTTGTATTTGGAACAAAACTCCCGTCTTCAATCGAGTAGATAGTTTGCCGGCTGACGCCGACGCGATGAGCCAGATCGGCGGCGGAGAAACCCCGTAGTTTGCGAATTTCCCGAAGGCGGGTACGAACAACCATGGCCTGTCCGTTTTATTTTACAAGCGTAGTCTAAACTAGACATAAATGCTTTAAGCGGGAACGGTCCGAGACCAGTCCGGAGGCTTGGTCTCCGCTACCCCCATCCCGGTAAATACCTCCTGTTTCCCTGCCCTCTGCTTTGGCTCCAACTGTGATATGTTCTCGATGCGTGAAAGGGCAAGAAGCAACATCGGCCGATTACCAGCTCAACTGGAGGAAACTTCAGCAGGTGGGACTGAATGCGTACGAAGCACGGTCCTACTTGGTGCTGATGGGTCATCCGCGTTTCAAGGCGCTTGAACTGGCAGCAAGAGCCCACGTGCCGCGGCAGAAGATCTACGAGGTGCTAGACAGTCTGGTGGAAAAAGGATTCGCACAGGTGGTGCAGGAGAAGACAAAGCTCTTTTCCGCTGTGGACCCGAGCCTGGCAATCCCCGGATACCTGGCCCGCCGGACAAAGCAGCTCCAGAGTGAACTGACGGACCAGGCGCGGCTAGCCACCGGGCTTATCGAAGACCTCAGGTCCGCATATGTGAACGGGCAGGACGGGCGCGGCACGCTGGATTTCCTGAACCTCGTAAATGATCCGACGCAGACCGCGATCCACTACCGACGGATGTTGACGGCCGTTTCGAATGAGTACGCGGAGTTTTCGCGGCCTCCTTTTGCGGTGGATCCGCTCGACGAGCAACTGGTGAAAGATGCCGCTACCAGGTCTGTATGTTGCCGGCTGCTGATTGAAGCCGCGCCCATGAATCAGGAGCATCGCGACCGGCTGGATGAATATCGCCAGGCTGGAATCGAGATACGTTTTCATGAGCATCTGCCGATGAAATTGGCTCTGTTTGATCGCAAGCGCGGGCTAGTGGCTTTGCTCGATCCCGTGTTGACCAAGCCTGCCTGGACGGCCGTAGTTTTCGAACATGATGGATTCGCGGAAGCAATGGCGGGATTATTTGAGACGTATTGGTCCCGAAGCGCGTCCGAAGCGCCGAAGTAAGCGTTGGGAGATGATCGAAGTTCATGGAGATCAAATTGCCACTAGTGTGTTCAATCGGGTTTGCAGCACTTATCGTTTCGGCGAGCGTGGCGCTCCTCAGCGGAAACCAGGCAAGAGAGCCTGCTGACAATCCACCCCCAGTACATATCACGGCAGAACAGGATCACCAGCGCATGATGGACCTGCTGCACATACAATCGCTCCGGCCGGGTGCAGACCCTAAGAACCCCGATGCGCCGAATGCTGTGAATTATGACGAAGCAAAAGTAAATCACGATGCTTTACCGGATCCGCTGCTGCTGAATGACGGCCAGAAAGTTACTACGCCAGCGATGTGGTGGGACAAGCGCCGGCCGGAATTAATCGAGATGTTTGATGAAGACGTGTATGGCCGGGTTCCCCCGAATACACCCAAGGTGAATTGGGAAGCGGTGAGCGTGATGCACGAGATGAACGGCTCAGTGCCCGTCATCACTAAGAAACTCGTAGGCCATGTCGATAACTCTTCATACCCGCTGATCAAGGTCGATATTCAGCTCACTTTGACTACGCCGGCAGATGCGGCAGGACCAGTTCCGGTCATGATGGAGTTCGGTTTTGTGTTCCCACCCGGATTCAAGTGGCCGAAGGGCTTCACTCCGCCGCACGAGACCGGTCCTACGTGGCAGCAACAGGTTCTGGCGAAGGGCTGGGGATACGCGAGCCTAATTCCCACCAGCTTTCAGGCAGACAATGGAGCGGGACTGACGGAGGGCATTATTGGCCTTGTGAACAAGGGCCAACCGCGCAAGCCGGATGATTGGGGCACGTTGCGAGCGTGGGCTTGGGGCGCAAGCCGAGCTTTGGATTACTTCGAAACGGACAAGTCCGTGGATGCGAAACAGGTCGGGATTGAAGGCCTTTCGCGGTATGGCAAAGCGGCGCTCGTCACCATGGCCTACGATCAGCGGTTTGCGATCGGGTTCATCGGTTCATCGGGCGAAGCGGGAGCCAAACCGCACCGCCGCAATTTTGGCGAGCTGGTAGAGAACGTCGCGGGGACTGGTGAATACCACTGGATGGCCGGGAACTTTCTGAAGTATGCGGGCCCGTTGACGCCGAGGGACCTGCCGGTGGATGCAAACGAATTGATCGCCTTGTGCGCACCGCGCCCGGTATTCATCAGTTGCGGATCACCGAAGGTGGAGGGCAACTGGGTGGACGATCGGGGACAGTTTCTGGCGGCGGTCGCGGCCGGCCCGGTGTACAGGCTTTTGGGCAAGAAGGGCTTGGGCACGGATCAATTTCCGCCTATGGAGACCGCACTCATCGACGGCGATCTGGCATTCCGGCAGCATAGCGGCGGACATACAACCGGCCCGAACTGGCCAGCATTTCTGCAGTTCGCGAGCCGGTATTTAAAGGCGCCCACAGCACCGCGGGCCACAGCCAGCCTTCGCTAAGTATCGGCCTGCATCAAGGGCGGGTCTTACAGATTTACAGCCGCCGTATTCCCGCCACAAACGAGCATGCCCACGCGCTCGCCGGGGCCGGGTCGATAAGCGCCGGAGAGCAAGGCCGAGCACGCAGCCGCACCGCCGGGCTCAGGTGCGATTCTCAGAACTCGCCAGATAGCATGCTGGGCTTGCTCGATCGCCTCATCCGAGACGAGCACAACGCGATCCAGGAACTGTTGTGCAATAGGAAACATCAGCTCACCGACGCGGCGCGGGGCGAGAGAATCCGCCGCGATACCGCCGGCTTCCGCATCAACGGGATGACCGGCTTCGAGCGCTTTGAGCAGAGTCGGAGCGGCGATCGGCTCCACGCCGACGATTTTCACACGCCCGGCATACCAGGCAGCGACACCGCCGATCAGACCTCCGCCGCCAACTGCAATCAGCAAGGTATCGAGCTCGGGAGCCTGCGCTTCCCATTCGCAGCCGAGAGTTCCCTGCCCCAACAGTGTTTCGAGTTGCTCATAGGCGTGAATAGCGAGCGCACCGGTTTCACGCGCCCAGCTCTCACTGGCGAGGAGAGCATCGTCGTACCGCTCACCGGCAATTGACAATGCGGCCCCGTACTCTTGCATGCGGGCAAGTTTCGCAGGTGACGTAATAGAGGGGACGAAGATTCGCGCGGGAATGCCGAGCTTCCGCGCGGTATAAGCAACAGCCGCGCCGTGATTGCCGCCTGAGGCAGCGACGACGCCCACGGAAGGAACCTTGCGCGATAAAAGGTTTGTGAACGCGCCGCGTGTCTTGAAGGATCCTGCATGTTGGAACAGCTCCAGCTTGAAATTCAACGGAGCGGAAGCTAGGTCGAAATCGGCCGCGTCACATTCGAGACACGGGGTCCGGCGGATATAAGAACGAATGAGATCGTGCGTCTGCGCGATCGCGTCACGCGTCAATGTCGCGGTTTCAGTCACTTCGACTATCTTCGCCGACCCTGTTCTGCATTGGACGGCAGCGTCCCAGTAACGAACAGATCCGCGCGAATAGTTTAATGGACCCCTGAATTTTATCCGGCGAAGCAATTGCTTCCAACAAATCGGGTAATGCGGACGTCTAACGTTGACAAATCGAAAGGATTCTCATGAAGCTCCAACTGACTTGGGTTCTGGCCGGTGCAGGTATGCTGGCCGCGGTAGCGCCTGTGCATGTGATCGCATCGGATGACAGCCGCGAGTGCGTGGCTAGCCATTTCAAGGTAAACGATCTGATCAGCTACGCAGAAACGAAAACGCAACGGCTGGCGAGCTCTTCAGTGAACAACATCAATCCGGGGATAAATGGCTCGATCCGGGTTCATGGATGGAACAACGCCGATGTTCAGGTGAAGGCGTGCGTAATGACAGCGGCGGAGACGGAGCAGGAGGCGCGCAACCTGGCATCCCAGATCTCGATCGTGCAAGGACCTGGCAATATCGAGGCGAACGGCCCTTCGAATGATGAACATCAAAACTGGAGCGTCAGCTATGACGTATGGGTGCCGACGGATTCCAATCTGTCTCTAAAAGCTCATAACGGCAGCCTGGCGGTGGACGATGTACATGGCCAGATTCGATTTGACACGCTGAACGGATCGGTGCGGTTGAATGCGGTGAATGGGGACGTGGAGGGCACCACCACGAACGGGTCCGTTGCGGTGGACGTGCCAAACGGAAGCTGGAGCGGCTCGGGAATGCACGTGAAGACCACGAACGGCAGCGTGCGATTGAGGCTTCCCGAGAACGTGTCCGCCCACGTAGAGGCTTCCACAGTGAACGGCAGCGTGCATACGGATTTCCCGGCGACGATACCGGCCGGATCGTCCGAATCGCGAAAGCACATTACGCTCGACCTGGGCGGCGGCGGGCCGATGATCGAAGCGACCACGGTTAACGGGAGCGTGCATATTTCGCGGAGCTGAAGGCGATTTTCTATGCGTGCTACTTGGCGTACAGAAGCACAAGGCTTGCCCTTGCACGCACGCTCCCATTACTTCTCGAAGACGATGGTTTACGAGATGGTCCTCCGGGAGGCCGCAACAGAAAGGAATTGATGCCGATCGAAAACTCCCGGTGAAATCGATGTACAAGTCATTCCGTTATACTTGTACAGATGGCTAAAAGGAAACCAACCTCGGTCGGTTCTGTTTCCGCGAGCGAGTTTAGAGCCCACCTCTTCACGCATCTCGGAACGGCTGCCAAAGGGCATCCAGTTCAGATCGAGTACAAAGGCAGCCACTACCAGCTTGTTGCCGTCAAACCGGAAGGCAAATTTGAGAAATTCTTCGCATCGGGACCACCGGAGCCGGTGATTCACCCGAGTGATGAATGGTTCTCCGACGATCCGTCCCTAAAGCGACAGCGGGAGGAAGAATGGATCGCGAAGTGGGACAAGCGGCTTAACCGAAAGTGAAAAGGGTTCATTTAGATACCCACGTGGCCGTCAGACTCGCCGGAAGACGCAAGACTGCACTCTCCAAGCGCGCGTGGCACTTGATTGACTACTCGCCCGTGGTCATCTCGCCGATCGTAACTTTGGAGCTGCAAATGTTAGCCGACCTAGGCCGGCTAAGGGTTTCGGTGGATCACGCACTCGAACTGCTCAGACAGTTGGGGGTAGCGGTTCTCGAAGAACGGTTTGCAGAGGCGGTCTGGGCATCCAGGCCGCTCGTCTGGACCCGCGATCCTTTCGATCGATTGATGGTAGGCCACGCTATTGCCGATGGGGAAGCCACCTTGGTCAGTCTTGACGAACAGATCCTGACGCACTATCGCCGAGCTATCTCCTGAATCGGCTATCGCGCTAAGTCTTCAATTCTCCCTCGCAGAATCGTAACGGACGCTTTGGGAAGCGTATAGACAGCGTCCCCACCTCCTGAAACCGTAGCAGCGGCTGGCGGACCATCAGGGTCGGCGTAGCTGCTGGTGCCTTGATCGTGCCAAACATACTGCTCGCTGCCAAAGTTAGTAATCCTGACCTCGCCGGAAAAGTGCGCGTCCTGCTTGCTGGTCGAATTTTCAAAAGCAACACGCACATTGTGCGGGTTGTTCTGGTCTCTATTTACTAACATCAGCGACCAGTTACCATCCGGCCGATGCAGCGCATAAGAGGTTACTAACTGATTACCTTCCGTGTCCTTGATCTCGACGGACGAGCGGTACATACGATGGATGCCGGACCGGTGCTGCGCCCACTCACGGTTGATGAGGTGCGCGGCGAAATACAACGACGTGTAGCCGGTTATGTGATAGTCGCGGTCGGAGACAAAGTTCGACCAGCTTGCCCAGCCTAAACAACTGGGTTGCACTGGCTGCGGCTGGATCGGCGAATGATAGAACGCCGCGCCTCCGCCTTCGAAGAAAGAGCCGATATTATCGGCGAGCCACAACCCCGCGAAAATCGTGCTCATCGGTCCAGTCAGTTGCGCGGCGAGGTGGCTCTCGCTCACTACAAGGGGAACGTTTTGCGGCACACCGTCCGTTCGCCAGACTTCGAGAATGTGCTTCATCAATTGGGGCTCACCATACAAAGTCTTCCAGGTGATGTCACACGGCTCAAAGGGATAGTGTTCGAACGATACAAAGCCAAGATCCTGCAAATGGCCGTGTCCTTTTAAATAGGAGACGAACCGGCCCATCCAGGAAGTTCGGCCCTCAGCGTCCGGCCATACTCGAATATCTTCGTTCACGCCCTCGAAAATCGGGCCGCCCAGCTTCACCGACGGATCGACCTTGTGAATCGCTTCCGCCCATTGAATGTAAAGCGCGCCGTAATCCTCGGGTAGCGCGTGCTTGCCGTCAGGCTCTTCGCCCATTTCCACTCCGCGGATCGGGTACCCGCGCTTCTTCAGGTACGCAACCTCGGCGGCTGCATCGTCTGGCGTGCCATACAGCAAAGTGACAGGAATCAGGGCCGGCAGCCCGTTTGTAATTCCGCTAGTGAAGAAAAGATCGAATCCGGTATGCTGGCCACGGCCGCTCGCGTCTACGTCGCCCGCGGAGTGCCACGGATCAATTGAGGACGAGCAGTAGGTGGGCGCGTTCTTTCCGGAAGCGCCAACGGTGACATCGACAAAGTTACCTGAGTTCGTAGTTCCGGCGTGAATCTCAGAGATCGCGTAGCCGACGCAGTTACGGATATCGGATGATCCGTGCTCGTCGCAGGTGTTGGACGATTCGGTCATCCAGATACGCACAAAACGCGCGGCAACCGCAGAGAACTTGAACATCGCTTCGCCACCAGCGCCGTTCGCCACGGCGCCTTCCGGAACGGTGATCCATTCGCCTTCCGGGCCGCGGTCGAAGTCGAGTGCGTTCTTCCCTTTCCAGTACTGCACTTGGTAGCGCGTGGCATACGGATTCGCCCAGACGATGCGGATTGCACTCACTGATTTCTCAGCTTTCAGATCGAGGACGACCCATTGCGGATGAAGCGAGTCGCTCTCCCCGGTGAACTTGCTGGTAAGGTACGGATTGCTTTTCCAGTAGGTCAGATTGGGGCCTCGCACGGGTGCGTCGCCGCTTGTGGAGAAACCGCGGTGCGGCAGCGCATATTCGAGAACGTAACGGAGCGGTTTGCCAAGCTCGGAGCTGCTGGTGAAGTATCCGCTCTGGTGCGCGGCATCGCTCCAGACCCCGTTGTTGTTCCAGTGCCAGGCGGCCATGCGAAGCTCCGAGTTGTTCCGATACGTGATGGGCCCCCAACCCGCCGAAAGCGATTCCTGGATGATGTGCGGCGTGTAGACCAGATCGATGTCCCGATGCGATAGCACGTCGACGGAACTTCCGAGCGCCTCGTCGGGATCGAACGAATTAATTTCATGTCCGGGTATTGCGTCAATGCGAATGGTAGCGGCGGCCTGTCCGGCATTTTGCGAGCGTGCATAAGCTGCCGTTGACACGATCGCGAGAGCAGCCGTGACTACGCGCCAAATAGAAGCTGCCAATCGATGTGACCTCCGGGTGATGATTATACTGTCGCAGTATGGCACGGAATGCCAGCAGTGACATGCAGGAGGTCGGCTCAAATGCGACACTGCCATCTGAACCGCGGAGCGCGGTGCAGCGGTTCTTTCAAAATCTCGGTCCTGGATTGATCACGGGAGCAGCGGACGACGATCCGTCAGGGATCTCGACCTACTCGGTGGCCGGCGCGGCATATGGGTACGCGGGACTGTGGACAGCGCTGTTTTCTTTTCCTCTAATGGCCGCAGTACAGTTGATGTGCGCACGGCTTGGCATGGTGACCGGACGTGGGCTTGCGGGCGTGATTCGTACGCGCTATCCGGCTTGGGTTCTCTGGGTCGCTTGCCTCCTGCTGGTGATTGCGAACGTTTTTAATATCGGCGCGGATCTGGGCGGGATGGCCGACACGATGCAGACGGTCACTCATATACGGGCATACTACTGGACGCCCGCATTTGCATTGTTGATCGTTGGGCTCTTGTTCTGGATGTCCTATCGAGCGATCGCGCGAATTTTCAAGTGGCTGACGCTCGTGCTGTTTGCGTATCTGATAACGGCGTTCCTGGCAAAGCCCAACTGGCTCGCCGTGCTACGGGCGACTTTCATTCCGCACGTCGAGTGGACAAGGTCCTATCTATCAGTGTTGGTCGGGATTTTGGGAACCACCATTTCTCCGTACCTGTTCTTCTGGCAGGCCGCCCAGGAAGTGGAAGAGGACATAGAACGCGGCAAGACCACGATCGCGCAGCGGAGAGGCTCCACAGACGAAGAATTGCGGACGGCCAGAAGAGACGTGGTGACCGGGATGTTGCTCTCAAATGTCGTGATGTACTTCATCATTCTGACGACGGCGGCTACGTTACACGTCAAAGGCATTAAAAGTATTGAGACTGCGCAACAAGCGTCCGAGGCGCTACGTCCGCTAGCGGGAAATGGCGCATATTGGCTATTCACGCTGGGATTGGTTGGAACAGGGATGCTTGCGGTACCGGTGCTCGCAGGCTCGTGTGCGTATGCCATCGCCGAGGCCGCGAAATGGCGGGCGACCTCTCTGAACAAGAAGCCGCGTTCCGCGAGGCGATTCTATGCAGTGATTGCCGTAGCCGTGCTCGTCGGGCTTGCACTTGATTTCGCGAAACTCAATGCCGTCAGGATGCTGTTCTGGTCGGCTGTACTAAACGGCATATTGGCCCCGCCCTTAGTGGTTTTGGTAGTGCTGCTGACGAGCGATCGCAAAGTCATGGGGAAGCGGACGAACTCGCCCGGCGCGCAAGTGCTGGGCTGGATTTGCGCAGGGGCCATGAGCACCGCAGCAATAGCGCTCTTTGTACTTTAGGCAAAACGCTCCGCGTTAGTCTGGTGGAGGAAAGGACGGTACATGGCTGACGCACAACCAGTAGCACATGGAGATGTCACGCAGCGAGTAGGAGTGGAAGTCATTCGCGCGCGAGGAGTGGACGTAGATAAGCTAATCAAAATGCTGATCGCAAACGCCGCCGCAGAGTTTGCGAGCACGTATTACTACTACACGATTCTCCGCATGCATTTGGCAGGATACGAAGACTATAAAGAGATTTGCGAAGATGCGCGGCTGGAGGACAGAGCACACTGGGAACTGATCGTGCCCCGGATTTATGAGCTTGGCGGTGAATTACCGAACGACTTGCCGGAGTTCCATAATCAGGCAGGTTGTATCGCGGCCAAACTCCCCGATCCGCCAACCGTAGTTAACATCCTGACCGTACTGCTCGAATCGGAGAGGTGCGCGATTCGCAGTTGGAGCGCCGTTTGCGACATGACTTTCGGTAAGGACCCTAGGACGTACGATCTGGCCTCGAGGATTCTGAACGAAGAGATCGAGCACGAGGCCTGGTTCATCGAGCTGCTCGCACACGAGCGCGATGGAAAATCGATTCCATCAGGTCACTTCCGGCGCGGCGAGCCCGGCGAGGCACCGTATAGCAAGAACCGCGCCTTCTACAACCCGTAGGGTTGAATGGAGACGTAGAATGGTGCGGCCGCGTGCAGGAGAGCTTTCTGATCGTTTTGGAAACCCCGCAAGGCGAGCGGAAATTCCAGTGTCATCCCAGCGAGTTCATCTGGAACGCGGCCGCGCGTAACGGCATCTTGCTTCCCTCCATCTGCCATCAAGGCCGCTGTCTGACGTGCGCGGGCCGGCTGCTGAGCGGAACCATCGATCAGTCGAGCGCCAATTCCTTCTTTCCAGAAGATAAGAAGGCGGGATTTGTGCTGCTCTGTACCGCCAAACCGCGCAGTGAAGTGCATATACGCACCCACCAGCAACTCCTGATGCGGCAGCATCGGGCAGCGCTTGGCTTGCCGGCTCCCTATTTGTAGGTGTGTAAAGAAACCTGAATTCCATCCCCGCCTCGGGAGGACGGCGGTTCGGCTGAAGAGATTACAGGTTCTTGTGACGCTGGGATTGAGTATCGGGCTGGAGAGGATCGTTGGATAGAGTGGATCTTCTTGGAGCATCGATGCTGAACGGGAATGGACTGAGCCGATTGCTTGTGGTCGCCTGCGCCACGCTGATCGCTCTTGCTTCAAAGACGATACCAGCGCACACGGAGCAAATATGAACTTCGAACAGAATCCGCCGAGGGTTGAAGCCGCGACACGCATGATCCTCGATCGCTTCAACGAGGCACTGAACCGGCATGATTCCAAAGCACTCGCGCCTTTGCTGACCGACGATACGGTATTCGAGAACACTTCACCACCGCCGGACGGAGAACGGATTGTGGGCAAAACTGCGGTCCTGGCGTTTTGGCGGGACTGGTTCGCACGTAATCCCGACGCGCGATTTGAGGCTGAGGAAGTCATCGTCAGCGGTGATCGCGCGGTCGTGCGCTGGGTTTATCGCAAGGAGCGCAAAGGACAGCCCTGGCATCTGCGAGGCGTGGACGTGTTCACCGTCCGTGATGGGAAAGTAGCCGCAAAGCTCGCGTACGTAAAGGGATGAGAGGCACGCGATCCGGACAGACGCTCTCCGCTCTCGCGCCGCTCTTTAACACCCAAGTTGAGTGTGATAGCTCTAGACAACAGGTAGTGCACATGGGGTGTTCTCGAATCCGGCGCAAGCTCACCGGCTTCTGGGCGGTATCTCTCTGCCCTCTACTGTTGGGCCAAGAGGTGAAACCAGGGATAAATGCTGTTCCAGTGCACTTGCAAGTCAGTGCAGGAACGCCGCTGAATCTCTACGTCACGAAACGGGTCTCATATAAGCAGGGTGAGGCGGTCCAGGCCAAATTTGCCCAACCAGTGTGGGCCTTTGACCGAGTTGTCATTCCCGCGGGGACGTTGGTCGAAGGCGAGGTGACCGATTTGAACCCGGTGCCGGGCATGGATCGTGCAATGGCGATCGTGCGGGGAGACTTCACGCCCCTGAAGCGTGCTGAAGTGTCTTTTACAAGAATGACCTTGCCAAACGGGCAATCCCTCGCTCTTGACACACGGCCCTCGCTCGGTCTGGCCACCATCTTTGTTCCGGAAAAGCCAGCCAAGAAACAAAAGCAAACACAAGCGAATCCGAACAGTAAGAGCGCCCGAGCGCGTCGCTTTCTTCTACAGCAGGCGCAAGCGCAAGCGAACGCACGAAGCCATGGGTTGCTCGATTTTGTTCGCGGGCAGAACAAGCGCGAGTGGATCGAAAATTTCCTGTGGGCGAAGCTTCCCTACCACCCGCAGTGGTATCGTACCGGAACCCGGTTCGATGCAGTCTTGAAACAGCCCCTGGATTTCGGTACGGTTACGGTTCCCGCGCAAAGCTTGCGAGAGGTAGGGGCCCAGCCCGCCCCCGACGCCGCTGCTCTGATCCGCATGACGTCGAGAATCAGCTCAGCCGATGCGCATGTAGGAGATCCGGTAACAGCGGTCGTATCCGCGCCTGTTCTTTCTCCCAGCCATGAAGTTGTGTTGCCGGAAGGCACGCAACTTAGCGGCAGAGTGACACAGACACGTCCTGCGCGTATGTTTCATCGCGGCGGGCAGCTTCGGTTCACGTTCGAGAGCGCGCAGGTTCCGGCCGTGATCGCGGGAGAATCCCCGGCACCAGAACGCGCGGAAGCGCAATTGACCGATGCAGAACCAGCGAGCACAAATATGAAGGTAGATTCGGAGGGAACCGCTAAGGCAACCGAATCAAAGGCGCGATTTCTGCGGCCGATCATTGCAGGGCTGATCGCAGCAAAGTCTATGGACAACGACACGGGGAAACAGAACGCTAGTGGCGGTGCCAACAGCAACTATTCCGGCCAAGGGCTCGCGGGATTTTCTGGCTTCGGGCTGTTCGGAACCGCAGCCGCCTACGGTTCGCGATCTGTTGGAATGGCGTTCGGATACTACGGCCTCGCGTGGTCGGTGTATGCCACGGTAATTTCGCGGGGGCAGGACGTAGTCTTTAAACAGAACAGCGTCATGGCGATCCGCTTTGGGGCACGCAGCCGTTAGGAGCGGACGGGAAGCGTTGGTCTCCCCTTGGCCGCATAAGTACGAACCCAGTACCAATGCCGGTCACGCTAGTACTGAACGTCTCCGTACCCCCATTACGTTTTAGTGGGAAATAGGTATATTCAGGGCTGTGCCAGAGGAACGGTAGCACTTTTCCGCTAAGCCGGAGAGGTGACCGAGACACTTTCTACGCAGGAACAAAGCTTTCCTGAGTAAATTTCAACGCTCGAGTGAGGAAAAGAGGTGATTCTCTCCATGTCAAAGCGCTTACTGTTTTCGGGGGTTTGTGCGGCGGCTATGCTCTTGCTGGCATCGAACAAAGCAAATGCCCAATCGTTTACCGTTGACTATTTCGGACCTACGGACCAAACGTATACTTTCGTGAATTTCGGGTGGCATGGCGCAGACGAGTTTGGTGCAGCAAGCTACGAATGCGCGAATATCTACGTGTTTAGTTTTCAAGATCCGGTAGCCTGCGGTTCCTGCATTGTCAGTCCGAATGGTTCCGCAGATGCGGATCTCCACACTGACTTCATCGCATTCCCAGTTACGGGCGTTGTGCCGAGGGTCGGCGTCATAAAGGTGGTTTACACGCAATTCACCACCAATTTCTGCGATCCGACGGCCGTTACCGCGCCCTCGCCGGGGCTGAAGACGTTCCGTACCAAAAATGGTTCAGATATCGAACTGGACGAAGTACCGCTGAGTGGCGCCGAGCTTGCTCACCTGAATGGGAGTTGCTCGGCCATCGTCGCTATTGAAAGCGGTTTCACCAACCTTTTCTGTTCGACTGCCGACCCGCCCCCCTCTTCGATCAGCAACCTGATCAAGATCCACCCGAAGAAGTGAAACAGAAGTTTGCCGACCGCCGGGTCGGTTGCAAATAGCAGTTCTGCGCCAGGCGATTGTTGAACACAGTCGCCCGGCGCGTGGTTTGTGTTTGGGAGCGTTGATATTTCCCGTAGCCTGGCTTGGTTGAGCAACAGCTCGCTGCGGCAGGGGACAAATCGAGTGACAGGAACACCCGCGTAGGGTTGGCCACGACGCTCCTCAAAGGGAAAACGTTGTCTGGATACGCCCGAACAACTACTATTCCTAGTACTAAAACTGCCGGGCCTTGGTACCAATTCCTATGCCTTTGGATTACCCCTGAAACGCGAACGGGGTATATTCAGGGCTGTACCAGAGCAACGGTAGGCCTTTCCGCTAAATCGGGAGGTGACCGGAATGCTTTTCGCGCAGGAACAAAGTTCCTGCGTATACTTCAACGTTCGAAATGAGAAAAGAAGAGGTGATTTTCTCCATGAAAAAGCGCTTGATGTTCTCGGGGGTTTGTGCGGCGGCTATACTCTTGCTGGCGCCGAACAATGGAACCGCCCAATCGTTTACCGTTGATTATTTCGGAGCAGCGGACCAGAGCTATGAGTTCGTGAATTTCGGGTGGCATGGCGCAAACGAGTTTGATGCAGCGAGCTACGAATGCGCGAATATCTACGTGTTTAGCTTTCAGGATCCGGTAGCGTGCGGTTCCTGCTTTGTCAGCCCGAATGGCTCGCTGCATGAGGACCTCAACACAAATCTCAGAGCGTTCCCAGTAACCGGCGTTGTACCAACGGTCGGTGTCATCAAGGTAGTTTATACACAATACACCACCAATTTCTGCGATCCGACTGCCGTTACTGCGCCTTCGCCGGGGCTGAAGACGTTCCGTACGAGGGGTACCTCAGAAATTGAACTGGACGAAGTACCGTTGAGTGGCGCCGAGCTTGCCCACCTGAATGGGACTTGCTCGGACATTTTCGCCATTCTGAGCGGTACCTTTAACATCACGTGCGGGCCTAGTGACCCCCATGGGAACCTGACCCTTCACAACAGCCAGAGGGGGACGGGAAAGTAACGTTTTGCGACCGCGGGTGGGTTGCCACTAGCAGTTCTGCGCCAGGCGATTGTTAACTGCAGTCGCCCGGCGCATATCTATGTTTGGAGGTTCATCAGGTGTTATCATTGCGAAAATCATTGGGAATTTTGTCCTGCGCTTTAGGCGTAAGTTCTTTATGCCTGTGGGCCCGGGCAGCACAAGCCCCGCAAGAAAATGAGGGTTCGGAGGTAGTCGCCGAAATCGGCGGAAAGAAGATTACTCGTGCCGACTTCGAACAGAAAGAAAGCGCGAAGCTGTTAACGGCCCGCTATAAGCTGTATTTGACTGAGCGGCAAACGCTGGACGAGTTTGTGGATGACAAACTATTGGAGCAGCAAGCGGAGCGTGAGCATGTCACTGTCGATGAATTACTGAACCGGCACGTAAAAAGCGCGGTCGTGGAACCCACCGAAGATCAACTTCGGGTGTATTACGAAGGCATGCAGACGGAACAGCCCTACGAGGCCGTTCGCAGCGATATTTTGGGCACCCTGCGCCAGATACGCGCGACAAATGCACAGAAAGCGTACCTCAAGACCCTCCGCCAACAGGATTCTGCAAGAATTATGCTGGCGCCCCCCCGCGCCGACGTACAGATAGGGGATGCCCCCGTACGCGGACCCAAGAATGCCCCGGTCACGATCATCGAGTTCGCGGATTATCAATGTCCGTTTTGCCAGAAGATTCACCCTGAGCTGAAGCAATTGCAGCAGGAATTTCCTGGGAAAGTAGCCATCGCCTTCAAAGATTTCCCGTTGTCTATTCACGACCACGCAGCTAAGGCGGCCGAAGCCGCTCGCTGCGCGGGTGAGCAAGGCAAATATTGGGAGTACCATGACACGCTGTTCGAAAACAAAGGGCTGGACAAGGATCAGCTACGGAAGTACGCCGGCGACCTGAACCTAGATACGGCCCGTTTTGAGTCTTGTCTCGACTCGGGCAAAGAGGCGGCGGGAATAGAAAAGGATATGGCGGAAGGGAAGCTTCTCGGAATTGTCCAGACGCCTGGCCTCACGGTCAACGGCCATTTCTTGCTGGGCGCCGTTCCTTATTCAACGTTGCATGACTTGGTTCAGCAAGAACTCGCCGCAGCCGGAGAGAAATCCGCTGACGCTAATCGCCGAGCCGCGCGGTAGAGCGCCGTTCAACGTTCGAACAGAGAGGCGATCACGTGGTCCTTTCCATATCGAAGCGGTTTGTGTTTTCCGGGGTTTGCTCGGCAGCGATGCTCGTGATGTTGCCGAGCAAAGGAAATGCCCAATCGTTTACCGTTGATTATTTCGGAGCAGCGGACCAAACCTATGATTTCGTGAATTACGGGTTCCATGGCGCGAACGAATTTAGCGCCGCCAGTTTCGAATGTGCGAATATCTACGTGTTTCACGATCAGGATCCGGTAGCTTGCGGTTCCTGCTTCGTGAGTCCAAATGGTTCGCGACTGTTGGATCTTCACACGAACATCATCGGAGCTCCAGTTACCGGCGTCAGGCCGGCAAACGGGGTCATAAAGGTGGTTTACACACAATTCACCACCAATGGGTGCGATCCGACTAACGTTAAAGTGCCATCGCCCGGGCTCAAAACCTTCCGTACAAAGTCTGGCGTAGATCTCGAACTGGACGAAGTATCCTTGAGTGCCGCCGAGCTTGCCCATCTGAACGGGGTTTGCTCGGACATTTTCGACATTCTGAGCGGTAGTTTCAACGTCACGTGTGGAAGTTCGCTCGACAGCCACCCTGCTGGTGTTCGTGATAACAACAAGAGGTAAAGCGAACGCATTGCACCGATACGTGGCTTGCGGATTGCAACTCTGCCGCCGGGCGATGTTGGCCACGACCGCCGGAGCACCACAGCCCATTCGAGAAGCGAACTCCGGTCCCGGGTGTTACCAACAACTTGGCAGTACTTAAGTGGCCTCTGTCCTAGTACTAACACTCTATGTCGTCGGTTACCTTTTGCCCCGGAATAGGTATATTCAGGTCTATGCCAGAGCAGTGGCACCTCTCCATTTATTCGGGAGGTGGCCACAGGGACAATCATACGCAGGAAGAAGCTTTTCCTGGGTAACCAATTCAACCGTTCGAATGGGAAAAGAAGAGGTGATTTTCTCCATGAAAAAGCGCTTTGTGTTTTCGGGGGTTTGTGCGGCGGCTATGCTCTTGGTGGCGCCGAACAAAGGAACCGCCCAATCGTTTACCGTTGATTATTTCGGAGCAGCGGACCAAACGTACGATTTCGTGAATTACGGGTTCCATGGCGCAGACGAGTTTTCCTTCGCAAGCTACGAATGCGCCAATATATACGTGTTTCACGATCAGGATCCGGTAGCCTGCGGTTCCTGCTTTGTCAGTCCGAATGGTTCCCGAACTGTGGGTCTGCACGCAAATCTTATTGCGGCTCCGGTTACTGGCGTCACACCACCGAACGGCGTCATAAAAGTGGTTTACACACAATACACCACTAATTTCTGCGATCCGATGGCCGTTACCGCGCCCTCGCCCGGGCTGAAGACATTTCGTACGAGAGGCGGCGTAGATGTTGAACTGGACGAAGTACCTTTAAGTGGCGCCGAGCTGGCCCATCTGAATGCGGTTTGCTCGGACATTTTCGACATTCTGAGCGGTAGCTTCAATATCACGTGTGGATCTGAGGACCCGCCCATTAGCGTTCATGATAACGGCGGGCAGAAGAAGAAACCAGTGTTGAAGTGAACCGACAGTCTGCGACCCACTCGAGGTTGCATATAGCATTTCCGCGCCGGATGATTCTCGACCAGGAATCGTCCGGCGCATATTTGTGTTTGGGCTCTCCTGGATTGAACTTTCGCAACACCAAAAGCTGAAAACTCCCAAGCTGCGTGTAAGAAAGCCCGCGCAGCGGCAGCGCCCCCTCACGCCAGACCTCGAAGCGATAAGCTAACGAAAGTCCTATGGCAAGATCATTCGGTTTCGGAGGCGTGAAACTGGACGTCGATGCGGGGAGACAAGCGCTAGCCGAAGAAGAGCCCGTCAGACTGGGGCCTGATCCGGATGATCCGTTCCGGATTCTGATACTCGGCGATTTCAGCGGACGCGGTTCGGGCACGGGCAAGCCGATCGAAGTCGATCGAGACAATCTGGATGAGGTCCTTCGGTCACTACAGGTGCAAGCGGAGCTGAAGCTCGGCAGCAGCAGCGTCTACCGGCTTGGTTTCGAAGCCCTGGGCGATTTCGAGCCAGATCGTGTTGTAGACCGATCGGAGTTGTTCAGGCGCTTAGAGGGCGCAACTCCTGCAGAAAAGGGAAGCGCCCGAAGAGCAGAAAAACTAGAGCATCAGGTGGACATGGCGAAACTGGCCTCGGGAAGCTTGCTAGACGCCATCCTCGGCGAGGAAGAAGCAAGCCGCAAGCAGGATATCCCGGCAAGACAATCCCAAGACGAGTTGCGGGCGATCATCAACAGGGCGACCGAACCGTATCTAGAGCGAAAGCCCGGGGCGAGGGAAAAAAAACGAGCGGCGGATCGCGAGCAGGGAATGAGCTTGCTGCTGCGCGCGATTCTCCACGAACCCAAATTTCAGCGATTGGAAGCGGCTTGGCGGTCACTGGACTTCCTGGTACGGGGATTGGAGACAGATGAACTGTTGAAGGTGTACATATTCGATATTTCAAAAGAGAAGCTGACTGCGGACCTGCTCGAGAGCGCCGATTTTCGTTCAAGCAACACGTACCGCGTGATTGTGGAAGACTCGGTTCGGACGCCGGGCGCCCAGCCGTGGGCGCTGTTGGTCGGAAATTATTCATTCGACCGGAAGGTAGAGGGTGATGTTGAACTGCTAGGAAGCCTGGGATTGCTGGCGCGAGCAGCGCGAGCTCCGTTCCTGGCGGAATGTCTCCCCTCGGAAAGCGCGGCGAATTCATCGGAGAGTTGGCCGGCGCTGCGGGAATCGGCCTGCGCGAATTGGATAGGACTGGCGCTCCCGCGATTTCTTTTGCGATTGCCATACGGGAAAGAAACGGTTCCAACAGAGAGGTTCGCGTTCGAGGAGATGCCTGGGACGCCCGAGCACGGCAAGTACTTGTGGGGAAATCCGGCTTTCGTCTGCGCGCATTTGCTGGGAACATCGTTCTCCGAAATGAGATGGGAATTTCGGCCCGGGTTGCATCGGGAGATTCAGGGGCTTCCTCTTCACGTGTTTCGTGCCGAAGGCACGAGCCGGGCCCAGCCGTGCGCGGAAATTCTGCTCACGGAAACAGATTGCAATGACCTGCTCGATGAAGGACTGATGCCACTGGCCTCTGTGAAGGACAGGGACTCGGTGCGCCTAGTACGGTTTCAGTCGGTCGCGGATCCCGCAGCACGATTGTCGGGGCGATGGGGTTGAAGTGGTTAAAGCGCGGATGAAATGTATGTCCGCACGGGCTCACCTTGCCTTAGAACAGATGTTCGATTTGATTTGCGAACCAGAGGCTAGTAGAATTCTCAGAGGGGTATGTCGGCTCAGCGACCTGCTGGGAACAACCCGGGCGGTGAGGAGCAGCTGCTCGTCGCGCGCGATACAGCTGACCTGCTGTACAGACATGGCATAGCCGGTACTGTCGTTTCTGTTTTCACAAGCACCTTGCTTGGAGCAATTGTGGAGCGTCAAGTGCCTGCGGCCGCGCTGTGGACTTGGTGGTCTCTCATCATGCTCTCTCTTTTGGCTCGCGCGGCTAACTTTTGGCACGGCAGCGAGCGAAGGGCAAATCCCGATTGGAACGGCCGGACCGAGATTCGCCGGTACTCTTTATTGGTGCTGCTATCTGCGTTTATTTGGGCCGCATTCCCCGTTCTGTTTTTCTCGTCTCTAGACCTCATGGGCCGGACGGCGATGGCTGTGGTCCTCGTCGGAATGGCCGCGGGTGCCACAAGCATCTTGTCGGCTTCGGGTTCGCTGGCCATTGTTTACTTCGGGATCCTCGTGTTACCCGCCGCTCTTCGGTTTCTCATTGCCGGCAGCCGCGAGAACACAATCCTTGGCATTCTAGGAATTCTGTTTTTTGTGGTAGTGAGCGTTTCGGCCAAAGTGGGCCACCACGCGGCCATCACCGCGATTCGCCTAAGCCGCCGGAATCAAACGTTGTTAACCGGAATGATCCGAGAGCGGCAACGCGCCGAGCACGCGAATGCGGATCTGCAATCCACCCAGGTCGCGCTCCGCGAAATGAATCAATCGCTCGAATCACGCATTCAGGCCCGTACAGCCGATCTCGAGCACTATGCGCGCGAGCTCGCACGCCTCGGGGCCACCGATACGCTGACCGGACTTTTGAACCGCGCGACTTTGGCCAAGCACTTGGAACGCACACTCGCTGAAGCCGAGCGCGATGGCCGACGGGTCGCCGTGTTTTTCGTCGATCTCGACAAGTTCAAAGAAGTCAATGATGTCCGCGGGCACTTGGCCGGTGATCAAGTCTTGCGCATCATCGCCGAGCGCTTGTCGGCTTCCGTTCCCCCTAATACCGATGTCGCACGCTGGGGCGGCGACGAGTTTGTGATCCCTCTTGTCAATCTGGAACGCCCTCCTATTAAGGTCGCCGAAGAACTCCGCGAACATCTCGCCGCGCCCATCATCATCGAGGACGCAATCATCAATATCGACGCGACGATAGGTATCGCCCTGTTCCCGGATCATGGGCGAACACAAGAAGAGCTGATTCGGGCAGCGGACGTGGCCATGTATGCGGCGAAACAGAGAAATCACGCTGCATGCCTATTTACTCCCGCGCTTGCGCAGCGTTTGCTCAGCCGGCATCTTCTCGAGCATGCGCTGCACCAGGCCATTGCTTCCGATTCTCTTTCGCTTACGTTTCAGCCGATCGTGGAAACAGCCACGTCGCAATGCCGCGCGATGGAAGCACTGCTTCGGTGGAACGATCCCCAGCGAGGTTTGATTGAGCCCGCCGACTTCATTCCCCTAGCCGAGAACTCTGGGGAGATCATCTCGTTAGGCCGGTGGGTTCTCCGGGAAGCCTGCCGTGCCGCAGCCTCCTGGCCCGGCGATTCACCGCCAGCCGTGTCCGTGAATGCTTCCCCGCTGCAATTTCTTCACGGAGATTTCATCGCGGACGTGACCGAAGCCATGCATAGTGCCGGCCTTCCTCCTCACCGCCTGCACATCGAGATCACCGAAACAGTGTTCGTAGGGGATCCGAGG
>JAFATG010000372.1 GCA_019244055.1 Acidobacteriaceae bacterium
TGGCGCTCGTCTCCGTTCTGCTTTGGTGGCTCCCCCAATAAGGCGCAGTTGCAAAGCTCTTCTCGAGGTGCGCCTTCTGGTCCCCCCAACAAAGCACTTCGACTCACCGCTTCGCTCTTGGGAGCGGCTTCGCTTGCTTTCCGGTGCCCCGACCAAGAACGGGGCGAAAGGAGAAACAAAATATGTACCTCAACAACGCGACCTTAACGGGCTTCCTCGGCAGCGACGCCGGGACCCGCACAAGCAAGAACAACACCACATTCACCGTGTTCTCGTTGGCAACGAAGAACTCGTGGAAAGACCGCGAAACCAGTGAATGGACCTCCCACACGGAATGGCATCGCGCCGTCGTATTCCGTCGTCTGAAAGACTTTGCCGCGACGCTCAAGAAAGGCGATCACGTTCAGATCCAGGGCCAGTTGCGGACCCGCGAATACGAAAAACCCGCTGAGGGCAAAGAGAAGGCGTCAATCAAACAGCGGATCACCGAGATTCGCGTCACTTCCATCCTCAAGCTCGATCGCAGCTGGAAGCAAGATGGCGGCCAACCCGAGGAGGTGGCCTAATGCCCGCCGTACCCCTTTTTGCATTGCAGAGCCCGCCATCGGAGCGCGGGCTCTCTGCGCAGCCGATCTTCGTCTATCAAAACCGGCTCAAATTCCACATAAAGAACTCAGTCAACCTAATTGGTTTCCTCGGAAAAGAAGCTGAGGTAAAAGCTGCTCAGGACAACAGCACGAACTTCACCGTGCTCAGCTTGGCCACCAAGGAGAGCTGGAAAAACAAACAAACGAATGAATGGAAATCGCGCACTGAGTGGCATCGCATTCTGGTTTTCGGTAAGCTCGGAGATTTCGCTGCCACGCTCACCAAAGGCGCTCACATTGAAGTTGAGGGCACACTTCGCAGTCGGGAACAGACGCTGGAGCTGAAAGGCAGCTCTAAAAAGAACCCGGAAACGAAAAACGTCCGCTCCTGGTTCGTGCGAGCTGAATCCATTCGCAAGCTCGACCGCGCCGAGAAAGCCGGTGAAGATGCTGGCGTGGACGACGTTCCCTGTTGATCCCGTGCGGAGAGCGGCCCCGCGCCGCTCTCCTCTATTACTTGCGGATCGCTGAACGGAAAAAAAGTGCTGGCTGGCAGCGGTGTGGGATTTGGGCTGGTGGCAGGCGCTGGAACGAAGCTCGCTCGGCAGACATGTCATGCGCGGCCAGCCCGCGCTGCGCTCTGAGCTACATCGCATGTTTGTCAAATAGGGGTGGCCCAAACTTGGCCTAAAGCACCAAATCGCGTGCTCCCCTGTTGGAAGAAAAGGGCTTTTGGCTCGTGACCATTTGCCTCCGGAGCAAAAGGCCAGAGGTTCGAATCCTCTCGGGCGTACCAGATCCCCAAAGTAAAGCCCCGATAACCTAGAGACTTAGAAGCTTTATCATCTGCGCCGCGCTGACTTCGGCCTAAGAAGCCCAAATTGGCCTTGTACGGCAGTTGCGGTGGACCTAAAGTGGACGGCGGTCCACCATTGGGGGCGTCGGGACCATTCGCCTCGACCAGCATAGCTTCCAACGCAGCGCGATCTGGAAGTCCAGCCTGGAAAGCCTCCATCGCACGATCCATGTCTTCTTGCGAGGCGTGTAGTATCGCATCAACAGGCTCAGGTCTGCGTGCCCCAGGATCTTTGCAAGTACCGGCAAAGAGCCGCCACCCCATTGCAAAAAACGCGTGGCAAGGTGTGGCGCATAGCATATCGGCGGCATTGGACACCACAGCCGCCTTCGTGCTTCCCCTCTTTGTTTTTCTTACCTCGCATGACCTGAAGCCCACGCCGAAATGATGGCGGCCAACGGTATTGGATTAATTTGGACGGCCGTCGACGTGGGGCAACTCGATCGTGTTGGTTTTCCGGCATAGTTGCCCCAATGAGCGGAACGCGTCTGGCTTTGAGTATTCGGACGATACGACTTGCCGGGAGTACAAGCGGGGCTCGCTTCGCAGATCGCAACGCCGCAAATTGCACGCACGTGGCGAGCCCGAGCGGATTGGGAGGCAAGTTATCGGCAGCCCTTCGTCCGAAGAGGTTTGCTTTCTGCGACGGTTAGACTGTGGACGTGAAGACCACTGCTAACGAGCACGAAGAAGAGCTACGGGATAGATTCGCAGCCGCCGCACTTGCGGCATTGTTGAGCCAGGTCCATCCTTCAACCGCTTTCGCGACGCGGCCCGACAAAGAGGCTGAGGACGTGGCACATGACAAACTGGCCACGGAGGCATACCGCTGGGCAGATGCGATGTTGAAGGCTCGGAACCGATCGTAACTAACCTCCATGTGCGGCGCACGCTGCTGAAGCTTGCCACTTCGCGGGCGCAACCAATAGCCTTCCTTGTGACGCGGATGGTAACCAAGGTTGTTGTGTTCGCGGCTGGAGTTCCAACGTCCTTCTTCCAATGGCGACGGAATATTGTTTCAGATCAGCGCTGGCGTTCAGGTCTTGAATAGCGATCGTATGGTCACGCCGGCTATGGCGTGCATCCTGGGACCGGCAGCGCCAACGCCCTGGTGAAGAATTGCCGGATGCGCGACAACGGGGATATGGGTTTATTCCTCTGTTGGCCGCTCCGGCATGGCCGGTTCGAGAACAATGTGATCGAGCTCAGGAGCTGAAAGCAGATGCTCTGAAATCGCATACGGTGACGCCGCGCAGCCGAGCGCCCTGAACTCTGGTTGAACTGGCAGGAGACGAACCGCCTCTGGGATGATATGACGGCAATACAGAAGACGACCGCTCTCAGGATGATGAAACCGCCAAATTCTTTGAGTGGATGCGAGCTCAGGAGGCGCGAAAGACTACCCCGATCGTTGTGGTGAGCGGGATTTTCGATCCCACTCCCGCCTACCAGGCCGGAGCCAATGCGTTCGTCGCGAATTCGGCTGATGTTGACCAGTTTTTCGGGAAGATTCGGGGCATGATGCACTTCTAGGTGCATGTACCGGAGTTGCCTCGCGATTAGACGGGGAGCAAGACTCCAAACCGGAATTCACAAATCGTTTACAAGAACCGAACACACGCCCTGAGAATCCGAACTACGCTGCGGGTGCGCAGTTAATCTCCCCACTTAGTGGTGGAGAAAGTTGCGCTCTGGAGTGTGTATGGAACTTAGATCGATGTTCGTGACTTCTTTAGCTATCACGGCAGTGCTCTTCGCAGGTCAAGCCGTCTGTGACGATGACCATGAAGCGCTCTTGCCGCAATTGCCAAGCAGTTCGCTGCAAGTGGTTTCGACCGTGCCTCCTATAGGCGACCTAAATCCTTATGGCGTGGCGTTTGTGCCGCACGATTTTGCCACCGGCGGAACTATTCATAGCGGAGACGTGCTGGTGTCCAATTTCAATGACGCGGCGAATCTTCAAGGCACAGGAAGAACTATCGTACGAATCACTCGCGGCGGAGTACAAAGTGTCTTTTTCCAAGGCGAGCCGGGCCTGGGTCTCACCACGGCGCTCGGAATATTGCGGCGTGGTGTTGTTCTGGTTGGAAATGTCCCGTCCACAGATGGCACCTTTAACACTGTTCAGCAAGGATCTCTCATCGCTATTGATCGGAATGGACATGAGATTGCTGCGTTCACTGACTCGACCCTCCTGGATGGCCCCTGGGATCTGACGCTGCTCGATTTCGGCAAGGAAGCGGTTGTCTTCGTTTCGAGCGTGTTGAACGGGACTGTTTCCCGTCTGCGCTTTGGAATTTCGGAAGACGGAGAGCATATTTGGCTGCAAGATGCCGCACTGATCGCCCTTGGCTATGTGCATCGTGGGGACCCGAATGCTTTCGTGATCGGTCCTACGGGTTTGGCCTTTGATCGAGATCACGATCTGCTGTATGTCGCGTCTACTGGCGATAACGCAATTTATGCGATTGAGCGCGCACGGACACGCCCGGAGCCGGCTCGTAAGGGCAAACTCGTCTATGTGGACAACGCCCATCTGAGAGGCCCCCTGGGACTGCTCCTCGCGCCTAATGGGCACCTCATCACAACGAACGGCGACGCAATCAACGGAGATCCAGATTTTCCAAGCGAAATGGTGGAATTCACTCGATCAGGGAAATTCGTGGCACAGTTCTCCGTTGAAACAAGTGGCCAGGGTGGCGCCTTCGGGATCGCTCTTGCGGTTCACGAAGACGTGCTCCGGCTGGCGGCAGTCGATGACGTAGTAAATACGCTAGAGATCTGGACCGTACAGAACTGAAGCGAAGCGATTGCTCTGGCATAGCCGTGCATCGGAGGCGGATTCCTCGGCGAGCATCGCCGTCTGCAAATCGCGCACCATCTCTTGCGTGCGCTGCTGGTGGAATTTTGGACGTCGGAGTTCTGGGAGGGTGACGAGCGAAGCCGAGCTCGTATGGCCCGAAAGGTCAAATTTGTCCCTTGAGGCGTTGCATTTCCGAATCGTGATGAGAGAATCTCCAGACACTCGATGGCATCTTGTTGCGGCTGATTCATCCACCCGGCCATCGTGATCAGATGACTGATCGTTTCCAATTTGGCCCCGGAGACTTCAGGCGCCATTCGCCGCCGCGAAACGGCTCGGTGGGTTTTTGAACTACTACTATCGTGCGGCGGCTCTGACCAGCTTCGAGTTTCCGGGCCATACGGGTCATTCACCGCGCAATGCGCCTAGCGGATCGACCTTTGACGCCCGTTGCGCTGGGACGTAGCTCGAGGCGAGCGCTACGACGGTCACTGCGAGCGCAGTCCCGCCGGTTATCCATCCACCTCGAACATGAAAGTCGGTAAAGAGCGCCGCGGTTAGAGTTGGCAACGGCAACGAAAAAAGAAGTCCCATAGCAACACCGATTAAAGTAAGCGACATGGAATTACGCAGTATCAGCATCATAACTTCATGCTGGCTGGCGCCGAGAGCCATCCGGACCCCAATCTCCTGGGCCCGGCGCGCCACCAGGTAGGAAATTAGTCCATAAATGCCCAAAGCCGCCATCACCAGCGCGATGCCCGCAAAGGCCCCCATCAACTCGGCCATGAGATCGTCTCCCTGACCGGCATCTTGTATAACGCGATACATGGTTCTCGTGTTTGTTACAGGCTGATTCTTGTCCACACTCCAAACAGCCTGCCGCAGCGACGCTGCGAATGCGCTGGGCTCCGTCCGCAACCGGACTAGGAGGCTCATTGAACCCTGTGGCTGCTGGAGAAAGGGCTCGAAGACATGAGGCCGTGGGTGTAACTGTCCGAGGAACTCGTTGACGTTCCCTATAACACCCAC
>JAFATG010000291.1 GCA_019244055.1 Acidobacteriaceae bacterium
GTGCAGCGACTCTCTGCGGCGGAGCTGGCGCATATCGTGCGAGATGGTATTCCCGGAGCAGGCATGCCTAGCTTCGCCGCATCGCTGAACAATGACCAAATCGACCAAGTCGTCCGTTATCTGCGCATTCTGCAGGGACAGATCGAAACGGGCGCACTACCCGGTGATCCAAACCACGGCCGCTCGCTGTTCTTTGACAATCTTGCTTGCTCGCGCTGTCACATGATGCACGGGCAGGGAGGCTTCCTGGCATCTGATCTCTCCAGTTATGGAAAGACGCATTCGGCAGCGGATATCCGAGCGGCAGTCACCGATCCGAATAGGAATCTGGATCGCCGGAACGAAACGGTCATGGTGAGGACTCGCGCCGGGCAGCAGTACACGGGCATCGCTCGCAATGAAGATAATTTTTCCCTTCAGATGCAGACGGCGGACGGAAATTTTCACTTACTCGATAAAGCGGATCTGACGCAAATTCAGCGAGAGCCACGCTCCATGATGCCGTCCGATTACGGATCGCGCCTCTCGAAACCTGATCTGGACGACTTGGTGAGCTATCTCGCCGCGCCCGACAAAGTCAACCCGCCGCGCGCTTTCGAACTCACGGCGCTCTCGCCCAAATTTTGGGACCTCTTCGATCGCGAGGCGAAACTTACCACGGTTGCTACCGGATTTGGATTCACAGAAGGCCCGGTCTGGGATCCTTCTGGCTTCTTGTATGTCAGCGATGAGGAGCAAAACAGGATCTATCGCGTTTACCTGGATGGCCGCAAGGAAACTCTGATTGAGTTGGGAGATCCGGACGGCAATACCTTCGATGAGCAGCAGCGCCTGCTCGATTGCGCCAGCGTTCTGCGGGCGATTATCCGCGTCAGCCCCGACGGAAAATACACTGTACTTGCGGACCGCTTCGAAGGCCATCGCTTTAATAGCCCGAATGATGTAGTGATGGGTCCAGATAACGCCATCTACTTCACCGACCCTACGCTCGATTTGCCGAAAGGCGAAAAACAGGAGATCGCATTTCAGGGCGTGTACAGGCTTGATGAAAGAGGCAAGGTGCGGCTTCTTATTAAGGACATGTCGCAACCGAATGGGCTGGCGTTTTCACCCGATGGTAAACGCCTTTATGTGGACGATAGCGAGCAGAAGAATATCCGGGTGTTCGATTTTTCTCCCGACGGCACCGTGAGCAATGGCCGGATCTTCGGCGAAGAGAACGAACCCGGTGGTGTCCCGGACGGAATGCGGGTGGACGAATCTGGAAACCTTTATGTTGTCGGGCCGCGAGGTATCTGGGTGTGGGATCCGCAAGGAAACCACTTGGGGACGGTCGTTTTGCCCGAACAGCCCGCCAATCTCGCCTGGGGCGATGAAGATTATGGCACCCTCTACATCACCGCCCGGAAATCGGTCTACCGCCTTCGCACCAAGGCTCGCGGGTTCATGCCGAACTTACAGAAACATCCTCCTCACAACTGAAATCGTGGGGCTTAGCTAGCGCGGAGACTTCGCCGCCGGATTCAGTGCATCCCAGCGCGAGTCCCCTACATTCGTGTAATTCGGCGGCAGTGACTCCCAATCCGGCCGGCTGATGCCATTGAGGTCGTAAACAACCTTTCCGCCTTTCACGGTCAGCTCGCATTCGAATTTCTGGGTTCCGCGCATCCGGGCGCCGTACGTATCGGTGAACCCGAAATCGCCGTCCACTACTCGAAGCACGCTCACATCCGCAGGCGACCCGATCGAAAGATTCCCGAGCTCCTCATGATGAATCTCGCGCGCGGGATTCCAGGTGGAACGCACCAGGACATCGTCGACAGAGAGCCCGAGCGCCAGAAACTTACTCATCACGTTCAACATGTCTTTCATGCCGGAATTCATGCTGCCGATGTGCAAATCCGTCGAGATCGAATCGGGCAGGAAGCCTTGGCGGATGGCCGGGACCGCAATTCGCCACACGAAACTGCCGCCGCCATGTCCAACGTCGAAAATCACTCCTCGTTTGCGGCCCTCCCACATGCCTGGATTGACTTTCCCGTCCGGCAGAAGTTCATTCCGCAAGCCCGAATAACAATGCGTATAGATGTCTCCAGGCCGAAGCTTCTGTGTCAACAGAATATCTATAGGCCGTTCGGGCCGGTTGGCTCCAAA
Source organism: Acidobacteriaceae bacterium (assembly GCA_019244055.1). Taxonomy (GTDB): domain Bacteria; phylum Acidobacteriota; class Terriglobia; order Bryobacterales; family Bryobacteraceae; genus Bog-105. The sequence continues at coordinate 2,155 of JAFATG010000291.1, forward strand.
GTCCACCATCACAGGAATGCTCGCGATGGTTCCCGCCTGAACCGCGTGCTCAACGGGCGTCCACTCGGGACCGGAATAATGCGCAGTCTTGATACCGACGATCAGTCCCGGATACCTCTTCGCCATTTCAGCCGCAGGCTGCGGATCCATATCGGCCAAATTGTCTTCGTACTTTGGGCCGCGCATGCCCGCGCCGACAATGTTCAGAAAAGCAAGAACACGGGTCTTCGATCTGTCGATAACGTGCTGCTTGAAATCTTCGAAATTACGATAGCCGGCGCATCCGGCGTCCGCGACCGTCGTCACGCCCACCCGGAACGTGAATCCATCGGGGAAAACGCTGTTATCCCCGGCGTAAGAGTTACGCTCGCCGGTGCTGGCATAGACGTGCACATGAATATCGACCAGCCCGGGAGTGACATAGAAGCCTTTGATGTCAACTGTCTTAAGAGCTGTTCCCGGGTCAATGTGTTCTTCCACAGCAGCAATGAGGCCATCCCGAATCGCCACGTCGCGGATAGCCGAGAGGTGATTCTTCGCATCGACGACATGACCGCCACGCAGAAGTAAATCGTACTTAGGTTGGGCGAATGCTGGCGGCGTAGCGAAGGACAGCGTCATCAGACCAAGCGATAAAAATACTCGCAATTGAATTTTCATAAATCCACCGGACCGCAAATCATGGTATCGCGGCGATACACTGTTTTCAGTTCTTCATTTACGGGTCAGGGAAGAGGAAGGCAACATGCGAACTGGTCGAAGGCAGTTTATCGAAATGGCACTGGCCGGCGCGGGAGCCGCTCTGGCGCGAGCGAAAGCCAATGCACCTGCGACAGCAAAGCTCGGCATGCCGGGCCCTCATCCCGGGCGCGTGATTGCGGTCGAACATTCCGGCTGCATCGTCTCGGGTACGTATCAGCCGCAGCCCGTCCGCGAGATGGTCCAACGCGGGATGACGGAGTTGACCGGAGCGCCCACCTGGCAGGACGCCTGGCGTTCAATGTTTGAGAAGGGCGATGTAGTCGGCATCAAAGTGAGCCCGGTTGGCGGCGCCAAGCTTTGTTCGGATGCTTCCGTTCTCCACGCAATTCTCGATGGCTTGAACCAAGCGGGCGTTTCCGACAGCAACATTGTTGTCTTCAACCGTTATCGCGAGGAAGCGATTGAAGCCGGTATCGATAAATGGCTCCGGCCGGCGATCCGATTCGAAGCCGCTTCGCCCCGCTACGATAATTCCCAACTTGGTATGGGCGGCTACGACGAGAACCACTTTATGGAACTGGCGATTGTGAAGCCTGGAGACGACCCGAACGACCCCCACTGCCGCCGTTCCTATGCCGCGAAGATCGTCACGACGCAAGTAAACAAGGTCATTAATCTACCGGTTCTAAAGCATCATCAGTCCGCCGGCGTGACGATCACACTGAAAAACATGTCTCACGGCTTCGTGAACAACGTGAATCGCAGCCATATTACGCCGACCGCGAACGCCTGTGGCATATTCATACCATCCGTTGTGAGCATGCCCATCATCCGTGAAAAAGTGGTGCTACACGTTGTGGACGCCGTGAAAGCGTCTTATCATGGCGGGCCTTCTTCGAAACCGCAATTCGTCTGGGAGCAGAAGACAATGTACTTCGGAACGGACCCGGTCGCTCTCGATAAGACAGGCTGGAAGGTGATCGACGCCAAGCGCCAGCAGGGGGGAATGGCGCCGATTGCTCTCTCAAAGCCCGACAAGAATAGCCATTACCTGAACTGCCAGGTGGAACACATCGAGATAGCCGGAATGATGGGCCTTGGTGAGTTCAGTGACGACAAGATCAAGGTGAGCCAGGTCCATCTGGCCTGAGTGATTTTTAAATCCACGCGCTCACCTTGATTTCGAAGCGTGGTGGTTGCCTCGCCGAAGCGGGATAAATTTAACTTCCCTGCCCGCCTGCGGCTTGCGCCATCTGTGCCATCGCGGCTTCGGCTCGCTTCTTCATTTCCTCCGGCGCGACGTCCTCAACGTGAGTGGCGACTCCCCAGAGATGGCCGAACGGATCGGTGAGCTTTCCAAATCTGTCGCCCCAAAACATGTCTTGCGGCGGCATATCCGCTTTCGCTCCGGCGCTGACCGCCTGGTTGAACACGGAATCGACGTTCTCTACATACAAGAAGATACTGACGGTGGAAGTGCCCAGCGCTTGCGGCGATTTCCCCGTCCCGCCCGGCATCTCATCAGAAAGCATGACGATCGAATCGCCAATTTTAAATTCGGCGTGTCCAATCTTTCCTGGCGGGCCGTCCATTTTAGCGATCACTGTTGCCCCGAACGCCTTTTTGTAAAACTCCAGAGCCCGATTTCCATCGTTCACAATCAGATACGGCGTAGCAGTGTGATATCCCTTCGGAATTGGGTTTACAGCCATTTCTATTGCCTCCAAGAAACAGGTATCACAACTTCCGATCTAATTCCAGTGAAGCGAATGTAAAATTCGGCGCCACTTCGCCCATTGCCGCAATAAACTAGGAAGGGTCTTTATGGCGAGCCGACCGGAGATCGCGAAAAACCCGAAGACCACGATAGCCCCGATGCTCTCGGTTCGAAATGGCGCGAGGGCGGTCGACTTCTACAAGGAGGCGTTCGGAGCTGAGGAGTCATTTCGCATCACCAGCGACAGCGGAGACGTAGTCGCGCAGCTATCGGTGAACGGAGCCGACTTCTGGCTGGCTGACGAATCTCCGGATCATCAGAATTTCAGTCCCGAATCTCTCGGCGGCGGTTCCGTACGTATGGTGATGGTGGTGGGAGACCCGGATGAGGCGTTTCAGCGCGCGGTGTCCGCGGGAGGGAAAGTTGTTTCGCCGGTGGCCGATCAGCCATACGGCTGGCGCGTCGGACGCGTTGTGGACCCGTTTGGGCATCACTGGGAGATCGGCAAACCACTCGCCGGCTCGTCGTAAATTTTTGTGGCGGAGCGCGGCCAGCACGCCTCCAAGCCCGCGACCTATTCCGCGAGCGCGGCTTTGGCGTCTGTTTCTTCCTGCTGATCCTGCTGGGATTGCAGATTGTTGTTGAAACTGTACCCGAAGCCCCGGACCGAGCGGATGAAGAGCGGGTTGGTGGGGTCGGATTCAATCTTCTGACGGAGCCGGAGGATATACACGTCCACAGTTCGATCGGTCACGGCGCGATCATGGCCCCAGACGGCATCGAGTAACTGCTCGCGGCTGAAGACCACACCGGGACGGCTCATGAGGAACTCCAGCAAACGAAACTCGGTAGCAGTCAGAGTAAGGAGACTGCCGTCGAGGCGGACTTCGCAACTACTGCGATCGAGCTCAAGGCCGGCAGCTTTAAGGAGCCGGGTCGCATTGGTTCGGCCACGAAACTGAATCTTGATGCGGGCAATCAGCTCGCGGACGAAAAACGGCTTTACGATGTAATCGTTTGCTCCGAGCTCGAGACCGACGATGCGGTCCGTTTCCGAAGCGCGAGCCGTGAGGAAAATCACGGGGATGTGAGCCAGCTCTGGATGCTGGCGAATGGCTTTACAAATCTCGAGCCCGTCGGAATCGGGCAGCATGATGTCGAGCAGGATCAGGTCAGGACGCTCGCGGCGAAAGAGGTCGATTACTCCGCGCCCTGTCTGGGAGCCCACAAATCCAAACCCTTCCTTCTGCAGGTTGTACTTTACCAGCGCGAACAGATCGGCATCGTCTTCAACTAAGGCGACTTTTCTCATGATGTCATCGGGTGGCAACAAACCCAGAGCCAGAGTAACCGAAGGTGCGTTACAGATATGTTACGACGGCGTGAAATTCGTCTAAATCGGGCAGATCGTGGCGCGGCGCGCTGAGGAATTGCGGAGTAATGTAAAGGAAAGGACGTCCGAAGCAGTGAACCGGTACGAAGAACGCGCGGAACGAGAACGCAGAGCGGCTATGCGGTCCTCCATGATGATGGGTACCGCGGGTATTGCGCTGGTGGTGGTCGTTCTATTGATAATCGGCCTCAGCACATCAGCTCCAGCCGGATTTTTCAGCAAGGCGGCGATAGGCGTAGCGGTGTTGCTGCTCATCTTGCGGCAGGTGACCCGTCGTTTATGCAACCGCGCGCCACGGGCAGCGCAGCCCGATCCGAAAAGCAGGCTGAATCTGAGTTAGCGACCGTCGATCCCGTGGACTGGTTTTGGTGCTGCCGACCACGGGTGGCCGCAAGCAGTTTGGATGCTACGCTGAAAATTTCCATGCAATTAGAGAAAGTGTATGAGCCTCAATGGTTTGAGCCGCATTGGGCCCAGTGGTGGATCGAGTCTGGAATTTATCGGGCCGATGTGAAACAAGCGCAAAATGGGCCGGCGTTCTCGATCGTAATTCCGCCTCCGAACGTGACCGGCTCCCTCCATATCGGGCACATGTTCGAGCACACGATGATGGACGTCGCTGTGCGGTGGCACCGGATGAAGGGCGAAGCAACGCTGTGGCTTCCGGGAACGGATCATGCCGGCATCGCGACACAAATGGTGGTGGAGCGCGAACTGCGGAACGAGGGCCGGACGCGGCAGCAACTCGGGCGAGATGAGTTCGAGCGCCGGGTCTGGCAATGGAAAGAAGAGTACGGGGGAAAGATCAAGGCCCAGATCCGGCGCGAAGGCGCTAGCGTGGACTGGTCTCGCGAACGCTTCACGATGGACGCGGGCCTCTCGCGAGCGGTGCGCGAAACATTTGTCCGCCTATGGGACAAGGGCCTGATCTATCGCGGCGAGTACATGGTGAACTGGTGTCCGGATTGCCAAACCGCGATTTCGGATTTGGAAACCATTCACGAAGCAGTTGCCGGCCACCTCTGGTATGTGCGTTATCCCGTGGTGGGAACAAACGAGTCGCTGATAGTGGCTACCACACGGCCCGAAACGATGCTGGGCGATACAGCGGTGGTGGTGCATCCCGAGGATTCCCGGTATCATCATCTGCGCGGCAAGAGCGTGCTCTTGCCGATTATGAAACGCGAGATCCCGATCATCGAGGACACGATGGCGGATCCGGAATTCGGAACTGGCGTCGTGAAGGTCACGCCGGCGCACGATCCGAACGATTTTGAAGCGGCCAAACGGCATAATTTGCCTTTCATAAAGGTTATCGGCGAGGATGCGCGGATGAC
>JAFATG010000318.1 GCA_019244055.1 Acidobacteriaceae bacterium
TTCTCGGTGGACGCGAAGCCATGAAGAACGACATAGCAGATTGGATCGCGAAGCGTCGCCCGCTCCTGAGAGAGCATGTTCCATACTTCGTCTTCATGCACACCATCAATATTTTTTTCTGTCTGCACCTACTCAATTGCTTCGGAAGTCAAGCCAAGCCACCAAGTCGATTTAGCGTATCTTTATTACTTGCCGTTCTGTTCGGTATTCACGTCGAATGATAATTTCCACGCGCAGTTGATCGTGCCGCTGACTAACATCCTGAAACAGATAAAACGTCGATCAAGCTTAGCCAGACTTTTCAGAGCGGGCGGCTTTCAAGCTGCGGCTGGGCAGCTACCATTTCTGGCTTCTGCTCCCTGGCACTACGACGATTTTCGTCAGGGCTCTGATGTATTCCTGCATCACGCGCGGCACGCTGCGGCTGAACACAAACAGGCCCTCCCGGCGGCTCTCGATGAGGCCGGCTTCTTGCAGCACCTTAAGGTGGTGCGATACTGTGGCCGGTGTTACCCCCCGCATGGCGACCAGTTCGCTACAACGAGTCTCTTCCTTCGCTGAAATCGCCTCGAAGATTCGCAACCGCGTTTTGTCTGCCAGCGCCTTTGAGATCTTCTGTATTCGAGAATGGTTCATATCCCCGTGCTCCCCTTATGGAACACATTTGTTGAAACTTTCTATTTAGATGCCCATCTAAATAGCACGGTAGTAACACTTCCTGGATTAAAAAAAATCTTTGCGAGGAGGAATATCTAAATGAAACGGCTCGAAGGCAAGGTTGCGGTAGTCACCGGAGGAAACAGCGGAATCGGGCTGGCCTCCGCAAAACGCCTTCACGAGGAAGGGGCGCGGGTGACTATATCCGGGCGCAATTCCAAGACCCTGGCTGCAGCCAAAGCAGCGATTGGTAACGACGTACTCACTGTCGCAGCCGATGTCGGTAAAGCTGCAGATCTTGACAAGCTCTATGCCGCGGTCTCTCAAGAATTCGGCAAGATCGATATACTCTTCGTCAACGCCGGCATTTATAAGTTCGTTCCCTTGGCGGCGACTACCGAAGATCTGTTCGATGAGTTGTTCGACACCAATGCCAAGGGCGCATATTTCACGATTAAGAAAGCCCTTCCTTATCTTAACGATGGAGCGTCGATCATCCTGAACACTTCCGTCGCCGATGAAAAAGGTTTGGTGAATGGATCTGTGTACGCCGCCACGAAGGCCGCGCTTCGCTCGTTTACGCGTTCGATCGCTGCCGAATTGGTATCGCGTACGATCCGGGTGAACGCTGTCAGCCCTGGCCCGATTTATACGCCCGCAGGCTTTGAGCGCAGCGGTCTTTCGCCTGAAGAAATGGAGGCATTCGCGAAAAGTATTGTCAATCAAGTGCCCATGAAGCGCTTCGGCCAGCCTGAAGAGATCGCAGGAGCCGTCGCGTTCCTGGCCTCTTCCGACGCGTCCTTTATCACTGGCGCCGAGATTCCGGTCGACGGCGGACTCGGCCAAATCTAATGCTCAAATCTGGACGTGACCCTTCGCTGGCGGATACCGGCGGACTGTTTCAAGTTTTGCGACAAAATTAGGCAGGATGTTGCACTGGAACCGCTGCGAGTTTGCTATCGGCAAAGGCCGTGGTGGATGAACTGTTCATAGCAATCGGTACCTGGAGCTCGCTCGCGAGAGGTTGGCGAAACCGGAGCAACGAACATGACTGTTGTTTGTTATGCTGCGCGCAGCGATAGGGTGCTGAAGACTGCCGCCAGCCAGAGCATTCGGCTCCGATTCGCGTATTGGTTTTGAACCTGATCAATTGCTTACTCCCGTGTGTAAAGCTAAGGAGGCGCGCTTGCGATTAAGTACATCAGTTTTAATCAATGCCTGTGGGCTGCGTGAACTCTAGTCGATTCCCCCACGGGTCATTGGCGTAGAAACGGAGAACCCCGGCTAATGCTTCGTCCCAGACGCAACGGACTCCTTCTTCCTGTAATAACCGAAACACGGAGTTAATGTCGCTGACCGAAAACGCCGGATGGGCCTTGATTGCTGGCCGGAAAGGCTCCTCTACGCCGATGTGAAGCTGTCTGGAACCAATCCTGAACCAGCAGCCTTCGCGTGCCCGCAATGCTGCAGGCTTCTCAATCTCACGCAATCCAAGAACGTCGCCGAAAAAACGACGCGCTTCTGCTTCACATCCTTTCGGAGCCGCAATTTGCAAATGATCAATGTCTGTGATCCACATGGATTTATTATCTCAAAGTAGCCAGTGCCTCTCTAACGTTAGCAGAGTTGGCATGAAATTACGTTATGGCTTCTGCTATAGTCGATCACGCTTCAGGACGACCAGGTCGCGGGTTCGATTCCGCCTTTACCCATGGGCTTGGACCCGAGAGTCGATGGTAAGCGCATTTTCATGGACATCTTCCGACTTGAGCAAAGTAGCTCTGAGACTCGCCGCCTTCGGAAACAGCTGCATAGATTCTCACGTAGGACTCCCGGGACGAGCTCGAGCACTTTGAAAAATAAGTGAGTGTTCGAAGACTTTCCCAATTTTGTACTGGCGGAAGACGCTTTAGGATCTGCTTCCAGGAATCCAGATTTCTGATTCCCGTGCGGCGCCCGTCATCAGGGCGCGAATCGCAGAACGGCTCGGCGTCAAGGGTCCCCTTCGCCGCGGCCCACACCATCGCGCCCTTGACCGCTGCGCGCCGTTCTGCAGAACCAGAATTTGCGACGGGCGGCTCCACCCGGAGAGGGAAACAGATCAGGTTCTTAGTCTCACTGAGACCAGAACAGATGGGAATAGACCAACATCATAAGAGAACCGCAATGAAGAGCACACGAGGCCGCCAACTCCAGATCATCGCGCGCCCTAAGGCAAGCCGAAGCAATAACGGTGGCGACACCTTTACCGGCATCATCGTTACTGATGGCTCCGCAAGAGAAGATTACATTTCCGAGCGCACAATCGAATAGACCAAACTGAAGACGAATCATCAGGAAGGAGTAGCTAAAGTGAAAAGGGAACGCACCCGACAGGTAATTTTGGCACTTTTAGGACTGCTTTTTGTTGGTCTTGTGTATCCCTTGTCGAGCGATCTATGGCATGCCAAGTGGCTCCTTCAGATGAATGACAACGAGTGCGAGCCGATGTTTTTGAGCTTCTTCGTCGTGCTCGG
>JAFATG010000018.1 GCA_019244055.1 Acidobacteriaceae bacterium
GTCGCGATTTGGAACTGCCGCTGTAAGCGGCGCTCGGGCGAACGCGCTACCAGGCCAATGTAGCTGGAAAACGGGTGTTGCGGCGCTGACGCACGCAGCTCTCGCGGCAGTACGTGCATACCCTTCCCGTCAAGAATTTCCACTTCATGCGTGATACGGGTCACCGGATTGGCGCGCATCTTGGCTACCGTCATCCCGAGCCGGAAAGCGTCGCCGATTTCGACCCAATTCATCAGGATGATGTTGTCCACGAGCGAACTCAGCGCGAAGTTACCCATCATGGAGGCCATCCCAAGCATCTCCGGGTTCTCATGATTGTATACCGTCGCAACCTGCTGCTCCTTCATCAGCGCAACGATGGCGTGGAAGAAGTCACGAAAGACTCTTCCCCCCGTACCTAGCGTGGTGCCATACGTGGAAATGCTATCAATCACGACGAGCCTCGGCTTAAATTCCTGAACCAACTCCTCAATGTGGTGGAAGTGTACATCCACCTCGATTTCCTGCGGCGGCTCATATTCCACTCGAATCAGATCCTGCTCCATATACGGAGCCAAATCGATGCCGATACTGTTGGCATTCCGTAAGATCTGCTCCACCTGCTCGTCCAGGCTGAGGATCAGGCTGCGTTCGCCGCGCCGCGCGCCCTCGGCGATGTACTGCAGGCCCATCACGCTTTTGCCTACGCCTGAGATCCCGGCCACGACCGTGGTGCTGCCGATGAAATATCCCCCATTCGTCATCTCGTCCAGGCCGGGGATTCCGGTCGAGACCCGGGTCTTGGGATCGTAGGCCGCAGCTCGCTCACGGTGCGGGGTCCGCGGAGCCTGAACCCGGCGGTACACCCGGATGCCTTTGCCGTTGATGATGCGAAACGTGTGGCGGCCCATCTGATAGTGCTGGCCGCGCGATTTCACAATTTCAAGCGATCGGTTAACGGCGCGCTGCTGGTCTTCCATCCGCAGCCGGATGACGGTATCCGCGATGGACTCCTCCGGCAACGAAACGCCCCCGTTCCCGTTGAGCGTGGACGCTTCGACAGCCAGAATCGCGGTGAGGTTCTCTCGCGCCAGCCCTTCGGTGAGCACGTGGAATGCCGAGCGGGATTCCGTCAGGTTGTTGTTGCCGTTGTGATTATTACCGATTAGCCTGGCGACGCCATCCATGAATACGCGGCGGGCACCCATCTTTGCGGCCTCTTCCAGCAACACGCTATCCGCTTCTTGTAATTCTTGGCGCAACACTTCGCGGGTGGTGAACACGATTTTCAACCGGCCCTGTCGTTCCAGTTCCCGGAAGTCCCAGCCGAACTGAAGCGCATCACGTGTAAGCTTGTCCGGCGAGACTTCGAACACGACGATGAGGCCCGGTTCGTCGAACTGGCTGGCGCCGCGATAGATGAACTCCATGCCCGTTGTGGTCTTGCCGGTGCCGATCTCGCCTTCCAACAGGATCACGTTGCCGCGCGGAATTCCTCCGGACAAAATATCATCGAGTCCGGCGATGCCGGTCTTTACGATATCGGGTTCAGGCATAGCATAATCCAATCTGATTCAAGCTGTTTTTACCAGTCGCAGGTTGCGACCGGCCTCCGACTTTGTCTGCGGATCTCTGCCATCCAAGACTTTTAGTAGTTTGCGCCGGCCTTCCCGCGTGGAACCCAGTTCCAAAACTGCCTTCAGTCCCCCACCGCGCGGCCCCTGCAGAGACAAAAGGTACATGCGCGCGGCATGGGTCGAACTCTGAATCCGCTCCAGAATTCCCGCATCCACGAAGGCATCCAGCGCTTTGCCGATCTGCCGCATATCGTAGCCGACAAACGCCGCCAGATTCTCGCTGGTAAGCATCGTGCGCGGATGTCTATGGAGAAACACCAGCAGATCCAAATCGCAAGCCTCGCGAATGACAGGCGCGTCCGCAAGCAGCCGCTTGGCGCGTTCGGAGTGCTGCGGGTCTTTGAAGGGCATACGGACAGCTCCTTTCCGCGCTGAAACCGCCGATTGGCGAACGCCGTCGCCGACAAAATGATACTACGTTTGTCCCTGTGCCGGCGGCCGCCCATAGTCCCTGCCAGCCAACACTTCCCGGATAGCCGGCACGAGCTCAGATACGATTTTGCTCTTTAGGACGAACCCTGCACCACCAGCTTCGAACGCACCGTCAGCATAGGCCCGCTCTCGATGTTCGGACACAAAGAGAAGCAACATTGACGGGCAAAGCCGTTTGATTTGCCGGGCAGCTTCAAACCCACTTAGAATGGGCATCGAAATGTCGAGTAACACAAGTTCCGGACTGGGTCGCTGAGCCGCTTCGACAGCGGCCTGACCATCCGCCACGCGTGCGACGATCGCGTAGTCACGGTTTAGGAGTTCCTGGAGCATTGTGCGCACCAGTGGTGAGTCGTCAGCGACTATGATGCGCGGGTGATTCATTTTCCCTTGGCTCTTTGGGCAAGGAAGCCTGGAGAGTAATGGTGGTGCCCTGTCCGGGATGGGAATGGATTTGAAGATCGCCTCCAAGCGGATGTGCTCTCTCCTGCATGCTGACAATCCCTAAACCGCCCTTCCCGCGAGCCGCCGCGAGATCAAACCCCGGTCCCATGTCTCTTACTGAGAGACGTAATACGCCTGCTTCGGCGGTCAGGGTAATATCGACAGGTGCTTCTGGGGCGTGCTTCATCGCATTGCTTAGAGCCTCTTGCGCAATCCGATAGACCGCATTGGCGTAGGGTAGTGGCAAAGAATGTGGTATCGCGTCGCCCGTGAAATGTACTGGCGCCGATCGAGCGAGTTCCGATTCTTCGGCCAGGCTTCTTAGCGCCGCCGCTAAGCCCAGATCTTCAAGAATACTCGGGTGCATTCGATGCGAGAGGTCCCGAACATCGGCGGAAAGCTCTGAAATATGCCGCGTTAAAATCGCAAACATTTTGTCGACTTCAGGGGGATCCTTTCCAATGCGCTGTTGCTGATGTTGTTCGATCGTCATCTCCAAGAAACTCAACCGCTGACTGAAATCGTCGTGGAGCTCGCGAGCGATCCGCCGGTCTGCGCCCTCATGGGCCTTCATCAGGCTGGCAGCGAGCGCTCTGAGCTCCTCCTTTGTTGCTTGCAGATCGTGGGAGACATCATCAGACAAGCGAGTCAACTCGTCATTCGAGCGCTTCAACTCCCAGATCAGCACCTCACGTTCCAAGAGCGCATCTCCCAATACTTGCAGCAACTCGCCATGCACAATCAACCGGCTTTGCGGCACCGGCTGCTGCCTGCGCGCTACAGACCAAAGCGCATCAAAAGCGATCCCAGCCTTTCGCGCCAGGGTCTGAATCTCTGAAACTTGAGAAAAATCGCGGAAAACGTACCCTCCGACTGCCACCCCCACAATGTTGCCCTCCCACACGAGCGAGGTCCCGACTACAGCCAGACCACGAACCTGTGAAGCCACAACCGCGGGCCTGTCGCGCCTCTGCGCGAGACAGCGGCGGACGCAGTCAGCGAAGATTCCGGGATCATAGGCTTGCCTCTTGAATAACTCGAATAAAGGAGTGGAATGAAGGGGACCGAGGACGGACTGCCCGCCAGCATCATAAACCTTAACGGTCATGTGGGTGGCGACCGCATACTTTTCTAATACCGTTTGCCAAAGGTCGGAGCGGAACAGTCCTTCAGTTGAGAGTTTCATTATTAGGGCCTGTCGCGATTTGGAGTTGCCCCCGTAGGCGGCGCTCGGGCGAACGCGATACCAGGCCAATGTAGCTGGAAAACAGATGCTGTGGTCCGGCCAGGGGCAGTTCCCGCGGCAGCACCCGTGTGCTCTTCCCGTCAAGGATTTCAACTTCTTGCGTAACCCGGTTCGCCGGATTCGCACGCATTTTGGCTACGATCATGCCGAAGGTATCGCCGAGTTCACCCGTTCTCGCCGTTGTATAACGCCCCAATCTGCTGCTCCTTCGTGAGGGCAGGCGACTAGACCGTGAAAGAAATCTCGAAAAGATTCTTCGTTGGCTGGCCAGGTCGTGCCGTATGTAGACAGGCTATCAATCACGGTATCTTTCGGTTAAATTCCTGAACCAATTCTTAATCTGATGAACGTGCACATTCACCTCACCTCCTGGGGTGGTTCGAGGCGCTCAATTATGCGAAGAATGAGCCTGTGAAATGTGCATCCATTTCCGAAGCATCACCCAATTCGCTATGTTCGCTACACCGTCCTCACGTTCCTCACCGTACGCTTACCACGTTTCTTCGAGGTGGCAGGTTGGAGCGTGTCACCGATGGACGAAGTTATTCTCGTATTTCACAAATGAGTAGCCCGCAAGCTTTTAGCAAGCGCCAAAATCGAAATTTCTGGATTAGGGCCCACCCGGAAGTTGAGATCCCGCGATTTCAGAGCGACCGGGTTTACATTCGACAATTACCCGAATCGAAGGTAATTGAGCATTGCTGAAGCGCCGCCTTCAAGGTCTCGGCATCTTGCGCCACAAGGCCTGCCTAATTTGCTTAAGAGTGAACCGGTCAGTGTGCGTAGGGCCATGGTCCGAGCCGTCGAGAGCAGCCACAGCAGGAACGAACCACGACGATGTAGGCCCAGCAGGAAGTTACAGGCAACTTCGAATCGGCTGCGGCTCTGGTCGTCAGCCCCGCGGACCTCGCGCTCAGGTTGCTTCCCAACAGAGCCCTGACTTTCACTCCGATCGCTTGCAGTGTATCCGAATGAGGCTTTCGCGGCAAAATGAACAGTCGCAAAAATACGCAGGAAACGGCTTTACATAGACAGCGCTTTCAGAGCTGAACTACTACTATCGTGCCGCAGCGTCACCTCAGGCACTCGGGTTCGGGCCAAACGGCCTTTGATTGTCAATTTTGTAACTGCCGTTCAGCTTCAAACCAATCCTTCTCGGACTCACCTTCCGGGCAACCCCGCTGTTGCCAGAGGAAATAGGCCCGTTGTGCAATATTCTCGTGTTCGAGGGTTGGGCCACCCGGGCTGCGGCGGCGCGATTTCCCTGTAGTTCTGTCAAGGTCTCGTTGAACTGAACCAGGCGTGGCAATCACGTATGTACTCATAATTCTCTTCAGCGGAGTTAAGCTCCTGCTACGCGATACCGCTGCCGGTCGCCTGAGCTTTGCCGAGTTAAGGTCTTCTCGTTGTGACCAGGCGCAAATGGTGCAGAGGCCAGTTCGTGCTCGCATTGACAGTAGTCGCGTTCGAATCCGTGCGCGTCAGCTTGTTCGCAGTAATCACTGCAATACGAGCTCTCTTGTTCCGTAGTGCAGTGGCAGGGAAGATATTGGCACTTGGTTCGCCTCAACATAGGCCCCACCTCCTGGGGGACTCCCTAGCTGAATAGACAGATGCACCGGCCGACCGTTACCAAAATTCCAGCAATTTACATGAAAATGCCGTTCTTTTTTTTGAACCAGTGAACATTCTTTCCAGCCTGGAACGTGAGCATCCGCCTATTTGCGTTTGGCAGTATCCCTGGGGAGAGAAGAAACTGCAAGACATCGCACGCCCGGCACGTTGGTTCACATTCCGAAGCGCAGCCGATTCTCGGGTACGGCGCCGCGCTCGTGTCAGGGGAGTATCGATCCGATGGACTTCAAACGGTAGTAGAATCTCGGTATACCCCGTGAAATCTGGATTGCCTTCATCGGCATCCTGGCGGCCCTGTTACTCGCCGTCTTGGTTGGCTCTCTCAAGATCAGCCGTTTGCTTTCGGCTGCTTTGATCGCCTTCGCTGTGCGCCCGCTGTCGGTTAGCTCGCATGCAAGTAGTCGTGACCTCGAGGGTGCCATCAGGTCTCTGTGGTCCATGAGGTCTACTCTCGGGGTTTCAGTTTTGTACAGAGGCTGGGCGAGCGCGACATTTATTGTCGCGCGAACAAATCTGCCGCGACGCAATGAACATCCGGGCGCGTTAGCAAGACGCTGTCGTACGTACGGCGAGGTTTTTCAATTTCATTCACTTTGAGCCGCCCGCGACGGTTATAGCCGAAACTCGCTCCGTTACGCGCTACTCGCCGAAAACATGTCTATTCCCCAAGGTTTTAAGACCTTTTCGGGTGGTATTTTTCTTGCTATATCTGGTACCATTGCAACGCATTTAGTCCTCGGAGGTATTCGCTTGAAGTTATCTCTTCTTGCTTTAGTGCTTTCCCTGACTGCCGCCGCGCAGTCGCCCGCTCCTGTTTCTGCTCAGAAAGAGGCGCTTCCCACTCTCGACCCGGTGCAGGTCCGTATCATCAGTGACCATGAAGCGCGTGAATCGCTGGGGCACGTGCAGATAAACGTGGGTAACGAGTCTACTGTCGCTTCTCCCGAGTTAGCTGGGGTGACGACGAATGCCGGCACGACATTGCCGGTGTGGTCCTATTCTGTGAAAGCTTCCCAGAATGGGAGTACATACTCCGGGCAGATTGTCGGCACAAGTGCTCTGTCGAGCAATACGACCACAGATATCCCGGCCATCATCGTTCCGGTCATTATCAAAATCACTCAAGGTGGCACAACTTACACGTTCGATCCGACGGCGACAGATGCCAGCTGCCTGGGCACGGGCAATACGGCTCTCTCGCTAACTCAGGGCTCGCCAATCTTCAGCAATGCAAGTCTTAATATCAACGGTCAGTCGGAAGGCAGCACCCAATATGGCGACGCCATTCTCCGAGCCGAATTCAACACGACCACGAACTCGAATAGTTCGTATCACCTTCTCTTGAACGCCACCACATCGACTGCGCTCACTATCACGGTAAACGCCGGTTTCAGAAACGGCAACTCCACTGGTACCGTGTATTCAGTAGGTAGTCAGTGTGGAAACAACGGCACCACCAATAGAGCCGGCGCGTTGGCCGTTGTGAATATCAATACGGTCGACGCCGCCCTGCAAAATTACATTAAATCGCATGGTCTGAATGCATCGCAGTTCCCTTTCTTCATCACCTATAACGCCGTGATGTCGGAAGGCCCCGCCAATAACACGGCGTATTGCTGCGTGCTCGGCTATCACAATGCCTTAGGCACGCCCGGCCAGACGTACGGTGTGGCCGAATTCGAAGGTCGTGACCAGACGGTGTTTACCGGCGTGGCGGACATAGCCGCGGCGAGCCACGAAGTCAACGAGTGGATCAACGATCCAGCCACTACCAACCCGACTCCGGCTTGGGGCAATATCGGTCAGGTCAGCGGATGCCAGTCGAACTTCGAAGTTGGCGATCCGCTTAGCGGCACTCTGATGCCAACCGTCAGCATGCCAAATGGATTCACCTATCATTTGCAGGAGCTAGCGTTTTACTCCTGGTTCTACGGCGGCGCCTCCCTGGGTGCAGGCGGCAAGTACTCAAGCAACGGAACGTTTGCCGGCGCAGCCAATCTCTGCCCGCCCGGTGGAACTAACTAATATGTCAACCGTGGAGGATGGCCGCGTTTTCGGGCCGTCCTCCTATTTAGTTCGTTTCCTCTTCCGTCTGCGTTCCGGTGTCGAAAACTGTGAGCCGGATACCGAACCACAAGCCGGCTTTCATCCGGATTTATGTGAGGCGCTGCAGGCCATGGAAGATACGAAGTACAACCCGCAGGGCTGCTCCTCATTCCGCCGCGAATCACAGCCCTGCACTATATCGGCTTTCAGGTCCAGGATCTAATCCTGATCCGAAGGTGCGGGCTGTAGCCGGCTAAAGGCCACGAATCAGGTCAAGAGCACTACGGCGCAAAATATCCGAACACGTCGAGAAGCAAATGAGTTGGGTTTGAGGCAAATGCGTCGATTGACCCATTGGAGGTAGGCACGATAGCCATATTGGACGTGATCGCGCCATCCACGGCGTTCAACGTAGATACAACCGGCTGTGCCTGCCCGTCTGGCCAAAGACTCAGGTATCCCAGTGATCCCGCTGGTACCACTGTTGCGTTCATCACGTAAGCTTTCGCGGCAGCAGGTACTGCGCAACTTCCCTTTGTAACCGGAATCACGAGTGAACCGGAGAATGGTTGCCCGTTGTTCAACCGCGTATCCAGTACGCGACAAGGCTGGAGCCCGTAGAGTGAGAGTCCACCGGTCGCCATTGGCGCAAAGTATCCGTTTATGTCCACGACCAGATCCGTGTCGCTCGATGCGTAAGCAGAGATCGCTTGATTGAGTCCTGCCGTCACAATGGCGGCGTTGGCCGTTATAGCGCCGGTCAAGGCATTGAGAGTTGAGACCAGCGGCTGCGGCTCGCCGGTCGGCCACGCTGTAAGGTATCCGAGAACTCCCCTTGGAATTGCCGTGAAGTTCAGCGAGTACGCTTGAGCCACCGCGGGCACATTGCATGAGCTCGAGAGAACTGGAAAGCTGCGGAATTGGCCTCCGTAGAGATAGGGCCCCGAGAGCGGTCCGTTTGCCAATCTGGTATCGATCAGCCGGCACGGGCTCATCGAATAAAAAGCTAAGGAAGAGTTGTTCGCGCTCGAGACAAAATACCCATTCACATCAACGAGAACGTCGGTGTCATCGCTCGCAAACACATTAACGCCTCCATTCGTTCCCGCTGGCAGAAGCGCGGCATCTGCTTTTATCCGCCCGTCCAGCGAATTCATAGTCGAGACCTGCGGCTGTGGCTGACCCGCGGGCCAAAGTGTCACATATCCCAATGAACCCTTGGGCACTACCGTGAGGTTAAGTGAGTACGCCTGCGCGGTGGAAGGGATTCCGCATTGGCTATTCGGGATATCGAACTCACGGCTAGTTCCCCCGGCGATGTACGGACCCCCAAAAGGACCGGATATATTTCGGGTGTCCACCACGCGGCAGGGCGTCGCCGGGACAAAGCGCAGCGCGGCCGGGGCACTCACCGTGAACGCATTGGGAATCGACAGTAATTGCGTGCCAGTGGAGTTGGACAATACCAGCGAGTAGCTCCCTGGAACAGCCGTTGCCAAATTCACGGTTCCTGTAACGCGTGTTCCATCCGATGAAATCGCCAGATTTGTCGGCACGATGTCCGGCCCCGGCCCTTTGAATCTGACCTGCATATTCGATGGGAACCCGGTACCGCTAAGCCGGATCGGACCGGTCGTCCCAACCGCGGCTTGATCGGGCGTAAGTCCAGAGACAATGATCGTGCTGCTTTGCGTGGCGGTCGTGTTTAAGAGAACCTCTACGACCGCATTACCGTTGCTGTCGTTCGCTAGAGTCGCAAAATCCAATTTGTGATTGCCGTCGAAATCGGCGACAGCTATTCCACCGCTGACAGCGTGAAGAGTCGTTGACTGTACCACCGGCGCTCCAAAACCGCCCAGGCCATTGTTGGCAAACACCAGGAGATCATTGTTCAAATCAAGTCCAACGACGTCAATACTGCCGTCATTGTTGAAGTCTCCGATGGCGAGCGGTATGCCGTAAAGGAAGAATCCGTTATCTACGCGCATCAGATTGCTCGTGAAAACACCTGAGCCTTGATTCAGAGCCGCATCGAAGGCGTAGAACTCCTCGTTCATGATGATGTCGGCTGCTCCATCGCCATTCAAGTCTGCAAAGTAGTAATTGCTAACGATGGGCGCGCCGGTAACGTATGTAACCGGGTTTGCCAAGTACCCATTCCCCTGATTGATAAGCACCGAAAAGGACCCGTCGCTGTTATTTGTGACTATGTCAGCTAAGCTATCTCCGTTTACGTCGTCCGCGTACAGCGCGCTATCCCCGCAGCAATCAAAGGCGTTGGCTGGCGCTGAAAAACTCGATAAATACGCGAGGGTTCCATCGCCCTGATTGGAGAATATCTGGTTCCACGGCTGACAACAGCCGTTCGTATTTGTGTTGTACGATACTGCCACGTCTATGCGACCGTCCCCATTGAAATCTCCAGTCGCCATGGTTTTAGCACGCAATCCTAGTAAGAGTGGACTATCTGGGAGAAAGATCCCGTCACCGCGATTCAGCAGAATATGTAATCCCGCTGGGTTATCAGCAAGGGCGACAATATCCAACTTACTATCTTGATTTAGGTCAATTGCCGCAACTGCTCCACCACTTGAACCGATGTTGTAGATTACTGGCGGTGCAAATCCACCGCTGCCGTTATTGAGCAGCACGGCAACTCCGTTCGCAAGCGCCACCACCAAATCAGGCTTGCTGTCTCCATTCAGATCGGCTGCAATGATCGCCTGCTGAGGAACTATACCCTGGGGAGCTAATTTTGTTTGAAGGTTGTAAGGGACCGGCGCTCCAAATTGGATCTGCGCTGATGCGGCACTCACGAATCCAAACGCAATTCCTACCGCACAACAGAACCGCATTCTCTGATCGTTACAGAAGAATCGACCAGATGAACTAAGGATTATTCTGAATTCGTCGGTCTCTCCATTCGCTTGGAACGGCTCATCTCTCTCCCATCAACTCCTTCAATCGCACAAATCCTGCCCGGCTCACCGGGACTTGCGCGCCATTGGACAAAATCGCCAGGCGCGTATCTTTTGTATACGGCTCAATATTCCGCACGCGCTCGAGATTCACCAGAAACGACCGGTGTACCCGCACAAAACGCCCCGGGTCGAGCGATTCTGAGAGACTCGTGATCGTCTGCTGCTTCAAATAGCTCTTTCCGCCAGTATGCAAGGCGATGTAATCGTCCTGTGCTTCGGCATAATCGAGCTGGTCCACTGGGATGACGTGCACCCGTGTCCCGTCTTTCACCACCAGGCGCTGCGCATACTGCCCCGGCGGCTGCGCTGCATTTTTTAATTCGCTTGCGCTAACTGCTTGCATCTTCTCTCCCAATCTCCGCCGCACCCGCTGCATCGCCACGCGAAAGCGCTCCGCATCAAACGGCTTCAACAGATAATCGACCGCCGCCGCATCGAAGGCTTTCATGGCGTATTGGTCATAGGCGGTCACAAATACCACGGCAATGTCGGTTCCTATGAGCTCCAGCACTTCAAAGCCGTCTAGTTTCGGCATTTGCACATCCAGAAAAATCAAATCCGGCTTGCGCTCGCTGACGAATTTGACTGCGTCGAATCCATTCGTAGATTCTCCAATAACCTGCACGTCCTCTTCGCTGTTCAGATATTCGCGCAAGATCTGCCGCGCAAGTTCCTCGTCGTCCACAATCGCTGCGCGAATCACGCGTGCTCCGGCTCCTTTCCTCCACACGGCAGGGACAGGATTACCCGATATGTCTTGTCGCCCACCTCAATTTGCAACCGGGCAGCGCCTCCGTATCGCGCCTCCAGCCGGTTTCGGACGCTTACCAAACCGAACCCGGTCCTGCGCGTCGCTGGTGCATCCGGGTCGAACGGATTTTCCACCACCACGCGCAGATTCTGTCCATTTCGCCGTCCGGTCAGGGCAATCTCCCCGCCATCCACCAGGGTTGCAATGCCATGTTTAATCGCGTTCTCGACAAGTGGCTGCACGAGGAGCGGCGGCACGTCGCAATCCGCGCACCCCGAGTCGAAATCTTGCGCAATCCGCAGACGCTGCCCGAACCGCACCTGCTCCACTTCCAGGTATGTCGTCAGAAGCGCCAGCTCTTCCGCAAAAGGAATACTCACCCGCTCTCCCAACCGGAGCGAATTTCGCAGGAAATCCGACAGCCGGATGCACATGTCGCGTGCCCTCGCCGGATCCACGCTTGTCAACGCGCTGATCGAATTCAGGCTGTTGAACAGAAAGTGTGGATTCACCTGCGCCTTGAGCGCCTTCAATTCCGATTCGCGCGACAGCAATTCCGCCCGCTTCGACCGTTCCATCGCGATCCACAGATGGTGCAACGTTATCGAGAGCAGGTAGAGCAGCCAGCACATCCCGCCCAGTACCGGAACGGCCGGCAAAAATCGGGCCTCGAGACCCGGAAACACCACGTTCAGCGCCTTTGCAAGCACATGCGCGAATGCCAAGACCACAGCGCTGGCGAACATGGCCGCAATGCCCATCCGGAAGCGCACTCTCCAAGCCGAAATCGATCCGGGCGGCGAAGACCGAGCCACAAACCAAGCCGACAAGCAGACCACGGCCAAAGCAATCGTGATTGGCGCGGTGATCGCTACCGTTTCCGCCAGGTTGAAATGGCCGGCAACCGCGAGCATGAACCCCAGCATCGCTCCCAGTACTGTCCAGACGGACAGGTACTGCAACACGTGCTTCCAGCTCTTCAATAGCGGATGCATCGCACGCTGGTTCAGTTCTCAATTTCGACTGAACTAAATGCCGAGTAGCCGGTAACTACCAACCATGGCGTTTCCGTTCCTGTCGTCGGCGGAATGGTTTTATCTTCGATGTTGCCCAAGATGCTCGAGGCGGGCATACTCACACGCCACGTCTCCGGAATGCGTATCTTCACGGCGGCGAAAGTCGCTCTCACTTCTACCGTAGCCGACCGTGCCGGATTGCTGATCACAGCGCGCCGCAGATCCATCTCAACGTTTCCCATGAAAGCCACAATCACGCCGCCCTGAAAATTCTGCGTATCCAGCTTGCGATTGATCGAGCCCAGCATCGCCACATCGTTGATTTGATCTGAATTGCCGAGCGATATCTGGTCTGGCCCCTGGACTGTTGGAGGAACGAAGCCTACCGCAGGCCGATGGATGCGTAACTCCAGGGCTTTGACCAGGGCGGCCGTTCCCACAGTGACTAGCACTAGCGCCGGAATCCAACTATCGTTTCTCGTTCTGACGTGAACCAGCCCGAGGGTAAACAATAGCGCAACGGAACCAAAGAGAACGAACACGACCCCCATTGCACGCTCCGCCGGATGCGAATTCTCCCTCTCCACGAGTCTTCCTACACCGATGCACAGCGGAATCAGGGGCCAGAATGCCCACACATTCGGAATCGGTAGGAATCCCAGACAATTCAGGAACAGCAGAATCCCCGCGCCGATCAGGCACACGGCCACAACCAGCGGCGGTCCACCCGCTCTGTTTCTTCTTTGCCGCCGGCGAAGCCAACGCTGGTCACGTTCGCTGAGCCCGGAGTAACGCAACCAGTCGTTCGGGTTGTCCGGTTGCGGCGGCTGTCCGGGAACTTGATCAGCCATTCCGTTTAGGCTCCCGCTGTTCTAGCGAATAGCTCCGCGCGTTCGACGCGACGGTTTCTTCGGCCGGCGTAGTCAACTCGCTCAGGCCGACCAGAATCACAACCGCAGGCCATAAATTCTGAATGCGATCGAACGACAGCAGCCCGAGCCCGTTCGCAAGCACCAACAATACGCCCGTGAACATAAGTACCACCGGCACAGCCACGCTCTGCCAGCCCAGGTTCCAAATCGCTCTCTTGCGTTCCATCGTCTTACCTCTTACCTCGCTTTCGATCCTAAAGGCTGTACTGCTTTCACGCAGCCCGAAATCGGCGAATCACCGGAAATCACCGATGAATGCCCCGTTGCCGAGCGCCAATGCGCTACAGTCCGTAAAGGCCGAATGCTCCTGGTTCTTGCTGCTGCCGCCTTTTCCTGGATTCCGCAAGTGAGTAATACGACTGCGAGCCTTCGCGGCCTCGACGCGGTTTCCTCTAAGATAGTCTGGGCCAGCGGAACGCAGGCAACTTGGCTCCGGACCATCGACGGAGGATTGCATTGGCAAGCCGGTACGGTCGCCGGCGCCGAATCGCTCGATTTCCGCGATGTCGCCGCCTTCGATGCTGTTACGGCCTTTCTGCTATCGAGCGGCCCAGGCGCTCAGTCGCGCATTTATCAAACCATTGACGGCGGCCGCAACTGGAGGCTGCTCTTCACAAATCCCGACACGGACGGCTTCTTCGACGCGATCTCATTCTGGGATCGGCGGCACGGAATCGTCCTCGGTGACCCTGTCAACGGCAAATTCACCATCTTCACAACCGACGATGCCGGTCGTTCGTGGCAGCGTCGGCCAACGCGATCCGCGCTCCCGAATGAAGGCGCATTCGCTGCTAGCGGCACATGCCTTGTCGTTCAAAGCTGCAGCAAGGCGTGGTTCGCAACGGGTGGTGCCGCTGCTCGGGTGTTTCTCAGCACGGATCGCGGCCGTAGTTGGACGGTATCTTCGACCCCTCTCAGTGGTGCCACTTCATCGGCCGGCATCTTTTCACTCGCCTTCAGCGATTCGCTGCATGGCATCGCTGTGGGCGGCGATTACACCAAACCCGACGTTCGCGCCCGCACCGTCGCGATCACAACAGACGGCGGCAAATCGTGGAGCACCGCGAAGCAGGAACTCTTCGGTTATCGTTCGGCAGTTACGTTCATTCGGAGCCAGCCCGGGACGATCGTTGCCGTAGGCACGAACGGATCCGACATTTCTTTCGACGCCGGCGCGACGTGGATTGAATTCTCCTCAACACCCTTCAACGCGGTCACCTCCGCTCCAGACGGCTCCATGTGGGCTGTTGGTCCAAAGGGCGTTATCGCCAAGCTCGCCCGCACGCCAAACGGGCAATCACGCGCGTCGCGCGTGTCTCCGTAGCCACCACTCCACAACCAGCAGGTTCGGAATCCAACATAACCACGCAACGGTGATGTAGGCCGCGTGAAAGCTTAATCGCCCTGCGACCATCAGCAGCGGCAATTCGTTTCGCAACGTCACGGCCGCAAATGCCAGCGAGAAACTGCGCATGGCCCATTCGCGATGCAGAGCGAAGCGATACTGCCGCGCGCGCCAGTAAGCCATCCACCCCGTCGCAAACCAGATCGCTGCTAATAACCCAAAGCCAACGTGCGTAGGCCATCCCTCTTCCGAGAAAAAGGCGAGCCCGAATCCCGCGACGGAAGCCACGCCGACCGCCACCAAATACACCCGCCCCAGCCAGCGATGTAGTTCCGGGCGGCGCGCGCGAAATCTCCCCCAGAACTGCCAGGGGCCGGTCAATAGCGCGATGGCGCCTCCGGCCGCATGCACCTGCAGCAATAACAAGTGCTCGCTGAAATGCCCTGAAGTCGGCGGAATGAATAGAAAACGTACGATCGCGTAACCGGCAACCCCGATCGACATGACCGCGATCGTCCATCGAAGGCCTCGGTCCGGTTCCGTCCTCTTTCGCTTCTGCCTCGCCTCCGTGACGCTCGCGCTTGACATCATAGGTGGAACCACCGGTGTTCCGGCGGCTTCTAAGTAAGATGGTAAGCTGCGCATGGGCTCGATTTGGCGTTTCTCGACCGTGGCGGCGCTCAGTCTCTGCGCTGGTATCTGCACAGCACAGGTGGTGAATTACAGCGGGCCTCTAACAAGCGCGAATCCAGCCGGGCACAACCGCTATACGGTCTCCGGTTCCGTGGTCAACGCCGTAACCGGCGAACCTGTGCGCCGTGCTCTTGTCCGCCTACAAGGCCCCGAGCAGCACAGCGCCTTCACCGGGGCAGACGGGCGTTTCGAAATTCCAAATGTTCTTGAGGGCAGCTACATGCCGAACGCGCAGCGGCCCGGATTCTTTGAGGAACAGCCAAGAAACGGTTTGATCCAGCCTCGAATGTTCGTGGTCAGCGCAAGCATCGCTCCGTTGGTCCTGAAGCTCTCACCCGAATCCGCTCTCCAGGGCCACGCAGGAGACGATAAAGGCGAACCAATCGAAGACCTACAGATTCAGCTCGTCCAGCCCCAGATCATCAGCGGCAGAAGATCGTTGCAACCGGCGCAGATGGCTACCACCGACGAAAACGGCGATTTCCTGATCGAAGGGCTCCAACCTGGCGAGTATCTCGTCCGTTCCTTACAGAGGCCGGTTGAGGAATTGTTCAACGTTTTCCAACACCGCGGCGAAGTGTATCCTCAACGGTATTATCCGGATGCGGTGGATCTCTCCTCCGCTCAACCGCTTGCGATAAGACCCGGTGAGACTGCACGCGCTGATTTCAAGCTTTCTCCTGTTCCTGCTTTCCGCGTCAGCGGTGTCGCCGGACCCGCGCCCAACGGGGCGATGATCAGCGTCGAGGATGAAACCGGGCAAGAGGTCGGCATGAACAGCTTCGGCCCTGGAAACGGCCGGTGGGTGACCCCTTTACTTCCTTCGGGCTCCTGGACGATTTCGTTCCGTACCAATGGAGCGCCCAACGGCGGCGAATACTTTGGCCGCGTATCGGTCAACGTCGATAATGCCGAAGTTCGCAACCTACAAGTTCCCTTAGCGTCCGTGCCGTCCATTCCTGTCCAGGTTCTCAATGGACCGGAAACGGGTCAGCCGAATTTGCAGCTCAGGCTCATCTCGCGCAGTACCAACCAGAACGGCCAATCCGAGTTCTACGCCGGCATCGATCAGAAGCATCCGTCGGGACCGTTGGTCATCCAGGGCGCTCTTCCGGGAAACTACCGAGTCGTGGCCCAGGCGGGTGGCCCCTATTGCGTGGCCTCTGTCTCCTCCGGCGGAACGGATTTTTCGAACAACGATCTCGTCATCAGCCCAGGTTCCAATCCCGCCCCGTTACAAGTGAGCCTTCGCTCCGATTGCGCCGAGCTCAACTTGCAAATGCGCTCTGCTGACACGAACGCCCACGCCTCTTTGCTTCTCGTCTCGGATTCCAATGTCTTTGAGCCGAGACCCATGATGGTGCAAGCCGGAGCCTCTTTCGGTGGCGGAACTCTGCCTCCCGGCAACTACCGGCTCTACACCGTCGCTGATCTGTCGAACCTCGAGTACATGAATCCTGAAGCGCTGCGGAATCTGAGCGCGCAAGAGATCACGCTCGCGCCTAATCAAAAAGCTACCGTCACAATCGACGTGCCTGGTGAGGGCGGCTCCAATGCGCAATAGTATTCGAGTTTGCTTCCTGGTCTCAGCGCCGCTCCTTCTGCTAAGCAACTCGCGCAAAACGGGCGCGGGATCAAGCGCCCCGAGCGAAGGACGGCGGAGTTGCTTTACTGTATCTCGGCGCGTATCCGCGCCCTTTGCGCTCGCCATTGCATTTCAGCAATCGCTGCCGCCCGCGGATTCTTCCGGTTGTTGTACGATCTCCGGCATTGTCGTCGATCACGCCACAAATCGCCCGCTGCGAGGCATTGCAGTCCTCCTGAATCCGTCGGACCGGCCAGGCGATCCGCTGAGGCAAATCACCGGCGAGGACGGCGCGTTCGCATTTTCGCATCTCTCTCCCGAGAAATATGCTCTTATGGCACAGCGCCGTGGCGAACAACCCGTCGGCTATCAGCAATACGAAGGCTTCTTCACCGGCATTGTCGTCGGCCCCAATAACGCCACCAACATCGTTTTCCCCCTCGATAGTCCAGCTAGAATCTCGGGAACTGTCGTCGATGAGAACGGCGATCCCGTGCCGCAGGCCAACGTGATTCTCTTCCGAAAATCCGTTTCTCTCGGCAAAGCCGGTACAACTCAGATGGGCAGCGCCAACACTGGCTCATCCGGGTTATTTCACTTCAGTCATTTGCAAGCGGGAACTTATTTCATCGGCGTATCCGCGCGGCCTTGGTATGCCGAAAATCCGCCGCAATTTCAGCCGCAACAAAATGGCGTCGGCGTGCCGGTCAATCAAGTGAGCAATCCCGAGTTGGACGTCGCCTATCCAGTAACTTATTACGCCGATACAACCGACCCGCAGGCGGCCTCTCCAGTCGTGCTCAATGAAGGCGGCGGTGCAACGATTCAGGTCAACCTACGCGCGGTTCCGGCGCTTCACGTTCCCATTACCGGACCCGCAACGGGCGAAGAACCGGCAGAACCAAACCAAGGCTTCAACAGTTCCGTTTCGGTGGAAGGACCAGGGGGCGCACTCGTCAACATCGGCGCACCTGTGTTTGGCTTCGGCAACTCGGGGGAATTGACCGGCATCGCGCCGGGAAAGTATATGGTCAATATCAACCGGTTTGGTAATGGCAAACAACAGTTCGGATTCAGCCAGTCCGTCGATCTCGCCGCCGGTTCAACCCTCCAGGTGCGCAGCGGCTCCTCGAGTTCCATTGCTGGGCGCATCACATTCGAAGGTGTCGCGCCGCGCACGCCCTTTATTCAGTTCACTGGAAAAACAGGAAATACAGGCGTCCAAATTAATCCGAACGGTACGTTCTCGCTCAACGAGTCTCTTGCGCCCGGCCGTTACGAGATTCTGATCCCCGGAGCCTACGTCAAATTAATCGCCGCCAAAGGCGCAACCGCATCGGGGGACTCCGTCGAAATTCCGGAAAACGGTTCGGTTCAACTCCAAATCACGGCCGGCAGGGGCGCGGGCGTTTCTAAAATTGAGGGATTCGTGGTTCGAAACGGAACAGGCGTACCCGCCGCCATGGTCCTTCTTCTCCCGAACGATCTCGATCGCCCCGCCTTGATTCGGCGCGACCAGAGCGATTCCGATGGCTCTTTCAATCTGCCCGCGATTCTTCCCGGCGGTTACACCCTGCTCGCCATCGATGACGGCCGCGACCTTGCCTATCAGGATCCCGATGTCATAAAACCGTATCTGGCGCAAGGCAGGCCGATCGAGGCGCCTCTGAACGGCAACTCGAAAATAGAAATACCCGTCATCGCCCGGCGCCGCTGAACGGCACGCCGGATCTTGTCAGAAAAACAATCGATGTCCGTAATCGCGCCTAAGTTGATTCTTGGTAATCCCTGCCTAAGCCTGTCAGTCGCCTAAAATTGCCAGCGTGTGCTCGTTCGGCTTCGGTGCCTCCGTAGACATACTGGCGCCGCCGTCGTCAATCCCAAGTTTTTTCATTTTGTACAGAAGCGCCTTGTAGTCGATTTTCAGGAGCGCGGCGGCCTGCTTCCTATTCCACCGCGTGGTGCTGAGTGCCCCAAGGATAGCCGCGCTTTCGGCTTCCTGCTTTGCCTTGGTCACTTGAGCCAATGTCGGGGCGCTGTCCGGAGCGTGATCGGGAACTGCCGTTTCTGGCCGCGCTGGATCTTTCCGCTCGATCTTCGTCCTCAAGTCGCGCGCAATACCGTCCCCATCCCGCAGAATGATGAAGCGACGTACAACGTTTTCTAATTCGCGGATGTTGCCTGGCCAGCTATACTCCACTAAAGCCTGCTTCATCGCCGACGTTAGCGAAGGCGGCGAAGAAGGACAATTTTTGCGGATAAGAAACTCCGCCATCGGAATGATATCGCCCTTGCGCTCCCGCAGAGCCGGGAGTTCAATCGAGATTACGTTCAGCCTGTAATACAAATCTTCGCGGAACTGACGATTGGCAATGGCCTGCTCCAAATCGCGATGCGTTGCCGCTATCACGCGAACGTCCACGCGCACTGTTTCTTTGCCGCCAATGCGTTGAAACTCATGGTCCTGCAGCACCTGCAGAAGCTTGGCCTGCAGCTTGAAATCCATGTCGCCTATCTCGTCAAGGAGAATGGTTCCGCCGTCGGCAAGTTCAAACATACCAGGCTTTTTTTGGAAGGCACCGGTAAATGCTCCCCGCTCATATCCGAACAGCTCGCTCTCGACCAGTTCGGACGGTAGGGCGGCACAATTCAGCTTCAGGAATGATTTCTTAGATCGCAAGGAAAGGGCGTGCAATTCTCGCGCGATGACCTCCTTCCCGGCTCCTGTTTCCCCGCGGATCAACACTGGCGCCTCCGATGGAGCCACATCCCTCAAGATCCGGCGGATCGCGTGCATCCGCTGGTTTGTACCAAAAAACAGCTTCCCCGAAGCACTGCCGTTTTCACTCACGCCGTTCGCGGCGGGTGCTTCGGGTACCGAATCCATGGCCTTTTGCAGAGCATTCCGGAGCTCCTCGTAAGCAGCCGGCTTTGACAAAAAGTCAGTGGCCCCAATCTTCATCGCCTGCACGACGTTCATAGTCGATGATGCATCGGAAACCATGATTACCGGGAGTGAATTGCTCATCTTGCGAATATCGCGGAGCGCCTCGATGCCATCCTTTCGTGGCATGATGATGTCCAAGAGGACAACATGGTACTTGTTGTCTTCCTGGAGAAGGCTCAAGACCTCATCTCCGTCCTGAGCCAGCATCACATCGTAGCCCATGCATTTGACAGCCATTTCTAGATAGCCGCGCACTTCGGAATCGTCCTCTCCGATCAGGACGGTTTTCTTTGCCGTGGTCATACGCACGCCCTCGATAGTTCATTCCGAGCCGAATCATTATTCACCTCGCCCACCCTATTCGCTGCAGGGAAAGGTAGAACGAAAGAAAACACCGCGCCCGATTGACCGTTTTCAGCCCAGATCCGGCCTTGATGCTGGTTCAGGATCATCCGGCAGATCGCGAGGCCCAACCCTCCTCTCGAGCGGTCCTGACCTCCGGAGTACGAAACGTATTCTTCGAAAATAAGTTTCAGGTGTTCCGGAGAGATGCCTGGCCCCGAATCTTCGACATCAACCCGATAGGCATTCGGAAACTTCGCCTGCCCAGCACGGCGGTCAGACTCGGCGGGACAGAAGACATTCGCCGCTCGGCGGTCCCAGAAATAGCGATATCCTCTCACGAAGATTGAGCCGTAACGGGGAGTAAACTTATACGCGTTCTCTAGCAGGTTGACCATAACCTGCTCGATTTGGCCCGAATCGAACGGTAGCAGGGACGGTTCGAAATCAATCTCCAGTTGGATTCCCTTCTCCTCCGCAAGCTGTTGAACTTCGTAAAGGGCTTGCTCGGCGCATTCGCGAATGTCCCCCTCCCGCAGGTCCGGTTTAAGAGCTACGTGCCGTCCCACACTGAGATTGAACATCGCCCTGGTCATTCGTGACAGCCGGCGCACGCTGTGATGCATGCGATGGATGACAAGTTTTTGGCGTTCATCAAGCGATCCGATTTTTTCGTCCGCCAAGAGATCGCAGTATCCACCGAGCGCAGTCAAAGGCGCTTGGAAATCATGCAATGCTCGACCCAGAAAATTTGTCCTTTCCGCATCGTATTGCTGCAATTGCAGATTGGCCTCCATCAGGGACTGCAGGATGTCATCGCGATCGGCTCGAACCGACGCGGTATCAGCTCGGGCACGTTGGGTCGTGCCGGCAACGGCTTGTGCCATAAGCGCCCGCAACACAGCTCGCGTGACGGGCTTCAGCACAATGCCGGTTTCAGCGTAAGGATGGGCTTTCCGAAAAGAAACTACGTCCTGAGCTTTGATTAAGACGAAAGATCGGGAGCCCCACTTTTGGTTTTCAGGTATGGAAACGCCCATCCTGTAATCCCAAAGTGAAAGGTCTAGATTTAAGCCCGCTGCGTCCGTTCCCCCCCGAAACTGCCAGTTAATCGCCGGGAATTCTTTGGCGATTTCACGGCAGAGAACCAGAAGGGTATTGTCCTCCGATACAAGTTGAACGTTCATCTCCGATACTCCAGTGCGAGATGCCGGTTTAAGGAGTTTAACTACCCCCAGTCCCGGCAAGGTAGTGCTATGTGGTTGTAAGGATAGCGTAGCGGGCAGAATTGTACAATAGCGTCAAAGAAGGGTCGGGAAAAAATTCGGTACTAAGAGTACCTTTTTGGGAGTTTAGTTTTTGGGTACTTTTTCGAAACTTTGGCCAGCATGCACCAAGTCTGGTTCAGACATGTGATCATGCGAGTTGACGAGTACTGCGTTCCGAGGATGGCAGACAAAATGCTTACCGCCTACCCGCCAAGCAGATGGTGACGGACGCACCGGTCAGTACCGGGATCATGGAATCTCTGATAGGAGACCTCGCTGATCGGAGGAAGAGAAAACGGGTCGCGGTGCAGTGGCCTGTGCAGATGTGGAAAAGCCGGCACCCCGTCTCGGACGCGCTTACGGTCAACGTGAGCAGCGGTGGCTTTTACTGTTGCTCCGGACGGCCATTCTCTCCGGGAGACCATCTCACCGCGCTGCTTGCGATTCCCAGCCCTGGTTCCAATCTCGAATCTCAGAGACTGACGCTTCGTTGTGAAGTCGTTGTCCTGCGTGTGGAGACCTCAGACGACGGCCACGATACGGGTGTAGCGTGCCAAATCAGGGATTATTCAGTCCTGAGGGCTGGAGGCGCCCCCGAGGAACTTACGTGTTCGGACGAGGCCACGAGTTGAATTACAAGTGGCACGCGTTGGATTTAGCGAGACAAGTTTAGATATTTTCCTATTGTTCAGCGCTGTTGAATCGCGGTGGTTAGGAGAATCTACAAGTTAGCCTGGGATGTTTGCTCTCCAGTACAAACGGTCAAAAGATAACTGGCAGTAAGATGTCGAGTCATTAGCGGCGCACGAGAACTTTAAGCGCAATTCCGAAAGCGGCTAATGAAATGCAGAATAAAACAGCTTGGGCTACTCCGTCATCTGCCAGCGAGCGCCTGAATCCAACCCAACATGCGGGCGTGATGTGAGCCGCGCCAGAAGACTTTCCCACAATTCAGGCAACGGCTGAATTCGTTTTTCGTCTCACGCGTGTGTGGCGGCAGAAGATCCGCAACTTCATTCTTCGAGACAGGAGAGAGAGGTCCATTGCAATCCATGCAGCGAGTGAATGGCGCGAAATGAAGAGATAACGCAAAGCGCCCCGATACTTCGCGCAACTGATCATTCGGTTTATCGGACCGAACACAATAGCCCTGCAGCACCTCACGGCGCTTGAGGAGTCCTACATCGCGAGTGAGCAACAAGCGCTGCTCGGAGCTGGCGATGGCTGCAAGCAGCGCATCGCCAGCGAGACGTTCGTACCAGGTATCGAATCCGAGCATTCTAAGGTAAGCCGCAAGCCGGCCCAGATGCCCGTCAACAACGAATCTCGGGCTGCGTAGAACCACCGGCGTGGCGTGCGGAAAGATATGAACGTGATCGCCGCGGGCCAGCGGTTCAGACAACGGATGAATCTCTCCATTTACAGTCACGCGTCCCACCTCAGTATGCGGGACGCCAAGCGATTCAATGACGTGCTTTGCCGTATCGGTGATTCCGGCAATATGTTCGAATTCTACGTTTCGCCTCGCGAGTGCCAGGAAATCGTTGAGTTCTCCATGAAAACGGAACCATAGGCGAACGCCGGCCACTGCTGGTATTGTCGCGCTGCACACAGCGTACCCCGATGTTCAGGCAATTGCAGCGTAGCTCGTCAAGAACGCCGGGTCTGACGCTTATGCGATTTTGGTTTCGGGGCCGGCTTGGGCCGGTACGCGGGAACATCGGGCACGGTTCCGGCGTATAGGCGGCGATACACGTCGGCGTTGCGCATCACGATCTGGACATAGCCGCGTGTCTGATGCAAAGGGATCGCTTCAATGAATTCGGCCGGTTCGCGAAACGGTCCCCAGTTTCGCCAAGTCGCAACCCGTCCCGGGCCCGCATTATAGGCCGCCAGCGCCAGCTCCGGCTGCCCCCCGGATGAGTCCAGCAGATTTCGAAAATAGTAAGTACCGAGTTGGATGTTGCGGTCCGGAATGAGGAGCTGCTTTGGATTCAAGCGGCGGACACCGAAATGACGCGCCAATTGGCGACCGGTGGACGGCAACACTTGCATAAGGCCGTAGGCGTTTGCGTATGAGATGACAGCGGGATCGAACTCAGATTCCTGGCGAATGAGAGCGGCTACCAGGAATGGATCGATCCCCTGCAGCCGGCTGTACTGATCAATCGAAGCACGATGGGGTAGAGGGAAGGCGAGGCGCCAAAAGCCCACAGGCGCTTGATCTAGCGGCATGTACAAATAGCCGGGTGCGTACGTCTTGATGTAATGTAGGGCTTGATTCGGCGAATTGCGCGTCGTAGCCATCTTGGCGAGCTCGTAAGCGTAGAGGTTTTCCTGCTCGGCATCATTGTGGGCACCGAATTTCAGCTCACCTTCGGCGAAATCGTTCAAGCCGGTAAGCTGCAACAATTGCGCGCGCTGAATGCGGCTGCGAACAGTGTCGCCGGGCTCGAAGCTCGGAAACTGCTCGAGCGCAGGCCACGAGATCGATTTCAGGAACTCGACCACCGGGGGCGCTGGAGTAGCTGCCATAATGGACGGGTCTTTCAGGCGGTCACGCGCGAGCACTGCGTAATAAGTATTCGGAAAGCGAGTGACCAGCTCGTCGTAGCAGGCGCGCGCGGCCGCGTTATCGCTCTTCCGCTCTTCTAGGCGTCCTAGAAAATAGAGCGCATCATTAGTGTCAATCGAGTTCGGATACCGCTGGATCTGCTCGCGCAGCAAATCATAGGCATCCTGTTGGTCTTGGCGATAGCTCTCATAAGCGATGCGCCAATGGCACCAACCGGCTCGGGAATCATTCGGGAAGGTCACTTCGCAAGCGCGATAAAGGGGCAGATAGGTTGCGGCGTCGTGGTCAAGCCGCGCCTGGTCGGCTACATCGATCAGCGTCTGCAAGCGCCAAGTGGAGTTCGGATGTTGCTTCTCGAGACTGTCTAGAAAGGATTTGACGTCGCCATGCCGATCGATATTGCGGGTACAGCGGACTAAAAAACAGAGGCGCTCGGCATCTGCTTCCGGGTCGTCCACCTTTAAAGCGCTGAGGTATTGAAAGGCGGCGGCAGTGTTCTTGTTGAAGAAATCCGCTTCGCCCAGGCGGACACGAGCAAGGTCGCGTTGGGCACCTGCGATTTCGGGGATGGCGGCTGCGAGTTCGATGCGTGCGGCGCCAGGTTCTTTCGCCTCAAAGAGCTTAGCGGCTCGCACGAGCATCGCGGCGGATGTGGGCAGCGGGTAGGAATCGCCTAGACGGGTCTTGACGTTCACGAGAGCGTTGGCGGCATCGGTCGCCTCGTGAGCCGTCGGATATTCGTAATAAACGTGTTGATAGTATTCGGCGGCTTCCGGCAGATCACCGGTGGCCTCGAACGAACGGGCCAGCAATAAGTCGGCCTCGGGTTGAGGGATGCGATCAAAGTATTTCTGGATGAGTTCGAGCGCCTGTTTGGGGCTTTCACTATCAAGATCCGCCCGGACAGCCAGTGCTGCCGCAGCGCCCACAAACGGAGAGAGCGGTTTCTGGTCAAACACGCGCGTGGTGGATTTCGCTACTTCAGGATAGTTATGCAACTGATATTCGGCCTGGGCTCGGATGTATTGGGCATAATCATCAAGCATCGGAGCTTTGCCGGACGCGGCGACTGCGTATTCGGCGGCGGCGGAGAACTTACAGAGATCGAGCTGGTGCCGGGCGACGGCAATGAGCCCCGCAGCGCCCACTATCTTGGGCGCGGGAATTCCGGGACTAGCTTTCTTGACCGTGTTCCTGCTAACAGCGGAGAAAGACGCAAGGGCGACGACGGCCAACGCGATGGAGAGGCGAAAAAATCGACAGTCCAAATGAAGACGACAGCGCGCCTGCAGGTCAGACCAATGGACCAGGGTAATCTGCTCCGAGTTTTTGCTCATTGCCTTCGGCAGCGGTACGAACGAGCTCGATATGAAGGTAATCGACCATCGATGGAATCGTGATGAACTGCTTGCGATACGTTGCTCGCGCTTTTTCAATCTCAGTCTTTAAAAACAAATATAGATTATTTTGTTCGCGGCCCGCGCGGCAAACTTCGGGACGATGCAACTGCATTTCAGCTACGGCCACGCGCGAGAACCTCTGCGCCTTAATGTGAAGAGCGCGCTGATCCTCGCTGAGATCTGCCCAAGCGGGGAGAGTTCTGGTTCGGACACTTTCCCCGGCAGAGAGCGCGCCGTTCGCAGGGGCGGGCGAGTGTTCTGGCTGAACAGCGGGCGCCTGGCTTGCGACCATAGGGGCGGCTGCGATCTGAGCGTGAAGGGCGGTATTCACTTGCCGTTCCAGCAGCGCCGATCCAATTCCCGCGATCAGCTCCAGAGCGTTCGCATCCACGTATTCGGGGTCAGCGGCAAACATCAAAGCGACAACTCGCGATCCATTGACAATCGGGAACAGGTGTGCGCGATCACTTACATCCGAGGTGCTTAGCAGGTCCGTTACTTCTCCCGGAGTGCGCAGCGCGACAACAGGATCTTTGGAATCGACGGCACTCGCGAAGGCTCCGGCCGCCTTCAGCGAGAAGCTCAGATCGGCGGGGAGGTCGAGATTCTGTTGGCCTCGCAGGTTAACAGTGTCGTTCATCAACGAGAACACCGCGACCTGCGCCACAAATTTACTGGCAGCATCGACAACGGCCAGCACCCACTCGCTCTGGGTACGATACTGATGGACGCGGCGAACGAACTGGTTCAGATTATAAACAGTCTGGCGCTGGGCGGCTTGGGCCGATTGCCGGCAAGCTGCGTCAAATTCCCGCTTGAGCAAGTCCCATGCGGGTTCAAGCACGTGCATGGTGGAAACCCATTCTACCCGGGGTCTTCTAAGCAACTCGCGCAAAACGGTCGCGGAATCAAGCGCCCCCGAGCCAAGGACGGCGGAGTTGCTTTACTGTATCTCGGCGCGCATCCGCGCCCTTTGCGCTAACGATCCGCAGAAAGGCTGTTATCGGGCGCGATGGCAGCCCTCTTCTCGGGAATCAGCGGCGTGATCAGATGCATCTGGCGGTCGCCGCTAACCAGGTCGAAAGCAAGCTTACCGTTATCCTGCGTGGCGGCTTCCCCGCTCCAATCATAGTCAGCTTGACTAGCTTGAATATCTGATAAGCGAAGATTCGGCGCCTGGTCATCGAAGGAGAACGTGAATGCTCCCGAGAGCGACTCGAAGGAATCGGAAGGTGTCAGGTTGACATCTTCTGCTGAAAAGCTGCCGACCGCGCGGAGATTATGCACCATGTCCAGTCCGACACCGGACGTCTGCCAATCACCGTTAGCCCGTAACAGACCGCCTTTCCAGGGCAGGCCGGTAACTAACGTCTTGAAACGCCAGCGGGGCAAATACGAATGGAGGTCAATGACCCCTTGCCCTTGAGCGGAGAAATCGCCTTTCCTGATGCTCATGGAGACAAGCTGCACACTGGGACCCTCCCAGGTGAAGCGGGACGATAGGGCGCCCAGTTCCATCCCGTTCACCGAGAGGGAGCCCACTTGAATATCTCCTTCCAGATTGCGCATTGCCAGCCAGGATGGAATGGACCGGTGCATGAGGCGCAGTCGCGCCAGCAGGCTTCTATCCTCTAACGAGGGTTGAAGGGCCGTCCCGAGTTGCATCAGACTCGCCGCAGACATTTGCAGATGGAGATGCTCCGTGCGCCGGCCCCGCGCGTTGTAGTGATAGCTGGCTCGAACCATCTGGTGTGCAAGATTAGCGGTGAAGTGAGTAAGATCGAACGTCGAATTATCAAACGCGATTCGACCCTGGGCCTGATCAAGAGCAGACGCGAGTCCGGGAATAGTGAGGATACCGTTGATCAAACGAACTTGTCCGCTCCATGACGGCTTCTCTTCCATTAATTGAGTCGAAGCGGTTTGATCTCGTGAATACTCGAGTTGGCCTGTGATCGCGCCGGCAGTGAGGGCACCGAGCGCGTCAGGATTAGAAAACCAGGCGTCGGCCATTTGTTTCAAAGCCTTCACCGGAAACGCCTGTGCCGATAAAGAGGCAATCGCCTTTTCGCCGGAGAAGTAATACTCGCCCGCAACTCGCAAGGCGCCACTGGAGGAAGTCTGAATGATCGCAGGATCGAAGCGTATATGGTCGGGTAGGACGGTTGCGAGGACGGAGTCAGTCCGCATAGGCGGCATGTCAGGCAATTTGGCGAGCGCATCCTTGATCTCGAGCCCGCCGGCCAAACCCGTGCCGTTCGAGTACCCTATCGCGCCGTCGACACGTCCGGCAATGGACACGTCCTGCGGCAGGTTGATTCCCATGCGCTTTGCGAACGGCAGAATCTCTTCGACCGGTACTTCATGCAAGTTGGCCATCATCGACCAAGCTGGCCGGGTAAGGAAATCTGAGATGCGCATTTGCAGGGACACGGGAGTCGTTTGACCAGCCGCGGATGTCGTCGAAAGCTCGAGACGATGATCGATGAGATTTAAGAGACCGACATAACGGACGCGCCACTCTTCCCCGCTCGAAGGGAGCAGGTCCCAGCGATGGATATCTTGCAGTGTCAATTCGCCATTAACGCGCAAGGCATTCAGCGGACCCGCGATGTGCGCGACGGATCGGACGTTCCCATGTATGCCGATATCGTGTCCTTCGACTAGCGTTGTAAGCTCGCTCAGATTGCTCTCATCGAGATTTAAGTCCGCCTCGAGCCGGTTTGTGTTGGCGGCCTTCAGATCCCAGTCGGCGCGGCCACGGAAGTGACTAAAGGTGTTCCCAGCACGATCTGTACGTGCCGGTGATCCCGAAAATTGAATGTAGATTTTCCCGGAGCGTTCGGGATAGATACTCAGGCCGGCTTCCGCGATGTAGAGCGTGGTTTTGCGGGTTCCGAATTTGAAGTCGATGCGGCCATCGGCAACGGTCAGGGCTGGGAATAAATTGAGAGGGCCACCTAGCGGCGCGCTCAGGCGATGGATGAGTTCAACGACGTTCCAGGTCCCGTCATCGCGCTTCACCAGGTTGAGCGAAGGATCGATCAGGCGTAACCCGGACAGCCGAATTTTCCCGAACAGAAGCTTATCGAGCCGGAGCCGAACCTTCAGCGTCGGCACATAGGCGAAGGGTTCGAGACCATACCGAGGATCTTCGCTGATGATCACGTTTTCGAGCGAGAAACCGGGGCCGAAAAAAAGAGTGAAGTGGAGGGCCGAGAAATGAACGGTGCGGCCGAGCGAAGATTCGAGGGCGGCCCGCACGCGCCCGCTGAACCGGCCGGCGTTTACGAACGGAGCAGCAATACCGAGGACGAGGATTGCGAGCAGACCAGCAAAAGTTATGCGCCAGAAGAGGCGCGCTGAAGGCGTAGCTTTAGATGTCGCAAGTTCTTGAATACGAGGTACCTAGTCGCGGAGAAGCCCGCAAACAGACGTGAATGGGGACAACTCCCCGCCGCA
Organism: Acidobacteriaceae bacterium; assembly: GCA_019244055.1. Classification (GTDB taxonomy): domain Bacteria; phylum Acidobacteriota; class Terriglobia; order Bryobacterales; family Bryobacteraceae; genus Bog-105. The sequence goes on from JAFATG010000018.1 coordinate 28,717, forward strand.
TTAATTATAGCTTCTGAAAGAAGGCGAAGGTGGCGCGCTTGTCGTGTTACTCTCATCGCCGTGGGAACAGAGGGAAATCGCCAGCTCGCAATGATTTTCGATCTCGATGGCGTATTGGTTCATTCGATGCCGTTGCATGTCACTGCGTGGGAGCAGTACTTGACTACGCTCGGAGTCCAGGTCGACAACATGGAGAGGCGGATGCATGGGAAGCGAAATTCCGAGCTGGTTCGGGATTTGATGGGTACGCATCTGGCGGACGATGTTGTGTTCGAACACGGGGCCGCGAAGGAGCGGCTCTTTCGCGATCTGATGCTCCAGGCCGGAGCGGAACAGTACAGCGTGCCGGGCTTACGTGCCTTCTTGGAGCGCCATGCGGATGTGCCGAAAGCGATCGGCTCGAACGCGGAGCTGGCGAATATTGACTTCGTGCTGGACGAGCTCGGATTGCGCCAGTTCTTCCCGGTCATTGTGAACGGATTGCAAGTGAGCCGGCCCAAACCGTTTCCCGATGTCTATCTAGAAGCAGCGGCGCAGCTCAAGATGCAACCAGGGGATTGCATTGTTTTTGAAGATTCGCCGACGGGAGTGGATGCGGCGCGTGCTGCTGGTATGCGGGTCGTCGGCATCGAGACTACACCGACGCAGTTTGAGGGCGTGGATCTGCACGTGAAGGACTTTGTCGATCCGCAGCTAGAACGCTGGCTTGGGGAACTGAGATAAATTGGCAAGATCTTGCCCATAAGAATTACGTTTTGGGGTGCCGCGCAGGCGGTAACGGGATCGATGCACGCGATCTCGATTGAGAACGAGACGCACCTCCTCAAATGCGGACTTCGGCTGGAAGATCGAAATACGCCGGTTCCGCCGCTCTATACCGTCACGGACGCGGAGAACGTTACGAGACACTTCGAACGATGCGCCCTGCATGAAAGAAAAACGATCGGAGATGGCATCCAAGTCGAATTCAACAATGCCGGGCATATCTTGGGCTCAGCATTCGCTCTCCTGGAATGTGTCCAGAACGGTAAGAGAACAAGGATTCTGTTCTCAGGCGACCTCGGGCGGCCAGGTGTTCCGATCTTGCGCGATCCCGATCCCGCGGTGGAGGCCGACTATTCGTACTCGAGAGCACTTACGGTGAACCGGGGCGAGTCGTTCGATTTGGATCGAGTATGCGGTTCGCTCTCAGCAGGCTGAACTAGATCCGCATCGGCGCCGAAGTCTGGATATCAAGCCGACGAAGCAAGACTTGAAAGCGATCGTCCGTTCGCATGTTATCGAATCTTGCATCCGCTTTCAAGGACAGCAGGGCAGGGTCACGCTGTCGAAAAGACTCCTCCAGAAAGGAAAGCGCTTGATCTTTTTGCCGCCGACCGGCACAAATTACGGCGTACCAATAGTAGGGTACATATCTACTTTGAGCCTGCGTAGATAATTCACGAAAGGCTTGTTCCGCGTTATCTTCAAGACCCGCTACTGCGAATACGTGTCCCAGACCGCTTGTGGCGGCTGCTTGAAGTCCGGTGCAGCGTTGAGCGTTCTGAAATTCAACAACGGCTTCTTCATACATCCCAAGCTGCTGATAAGCAAGCGCCAGCAGGATCTGAGCGGGTGCGAAGCCGGACCTGAGAGTCAGCATTTTCCAACACTGATCAATCACGCCTTCGAAATCACGAGTGGCGTAAAGGCACGCCGCGAACTGCAAGTTAGCCGGAAAAGATAATGGGTCGAGGGCAAGCGCGTGCCGGCAGACTTGGAGCGCTTCTTCGTAACTACCTAACGTACACAGTAGCGATCCCTGAAGTGTGTGTGCTGGTACCGAGTTGGCATCGAGCGTCCGGGCCCGATCCACGGATTCCTGTGTGCCCTTCCAGTCCCAATCAAAAATCATTTTCACTCGCCCGGCCGAGACATGCGCTTGGGGCAGATCAGGATCGTTCCTGAGAGCAGATTCAACCGAGGATCGAGCGTGGGAAACGACTCTAGACGAGCACACCGAGCCGAACAAGGCAAGTTGGCCATAGGCCTCCGCGATTCCTGCATGGGCCAGAGAACAGCACGTCTCATCTATTGCCGCTGAGTTGAAAAAGGCGATAGCCTTGTAAATTTCTTCTTCCTCCGCCATTGTGTCCAAGAAGTAGCGGCCCTTCAAATAGTCTTCATACGCATCGCGATTCTTGCCAAGGCTGCCCGGCGGGGTTGGGCTCGAATCGGCGTCTGTCATTTCTTCAACTGGGGAGCTAAAACGATAGCCAAGGCCAGGACGAGTTTCAATAAAGTGACATTCGCGAGACGAGTCTCCTAAGACGCGCCGCAATGAATTGACCGCGGTATTCAAACTGTGCTCGAAGCTCACGTGTGAATCGGGCCAGAGAAATCCAAAAAGCTCCTCGCGGGTTACCAGTTCGCCGGGGCGGCGAAGCAGGAGTTCAAGAACACGGAATGGCTTGCGCTGTAGTCTTATCCTGATTCCACACTTGCGCAACTCGCGGCGGACAAAGTCAACTTCATAATCATCGAACCTAGCTTTTCTTCCTGACATCTACAGAACGTAAACGGGCACGTCACATTTGCTTGCCGCTTCTTGATGTTTTCTTGAGCCGCTCACCGCGAAAACGATTCGTCTTTGAATTGTACGGATCGTCAGCCTGAGCGGTTGCTAAGAAAGATCCGTCGAGAAGGAGATCAGACATGAGCGTTTCAATGGGTCGCATCGTCAAGTTCGCCGCACTCGCGGCGTTTGTCGGCGCAGGGTTGATGCAGGGTGCGGAGCAAGCTACGTTCCACTTGCCGTTCACAGCGCATTGGGGACATGCAGTGCTGGAACCTGGGGATTACAAACTGAGTTTGCCCGCTCCTTCTGCCCTGCGGATGGATTTCTGGTCACAGGCCCTAGCAAGACCGTATTTGAGCTTCCGCTGATTACGGATGAGCAGAAGACGTCCAGCTCCAGTCACCTCATACTCTGGAAGCTTGATGGCGACTATTTCGTACGCGAACTTTCGTTCGGACCATCGGGGAAAACATTTACATTCTCGGTCCCCAAGACAAGCCATCGCGTAGAAGTTTCGAAGCGAGAGATCAGCAGCCTTGCTGTGGCTGGTAACTGAAGAGAATAGCGCGTTAGCACAAGTGGGCCGTTAACCCAAGCGCGCCTGTATCGCAGCGATTCAGGAAGACATCGAAGCTTGCGCGATCTTGGGACTGGTCATCCCGGAACCGGAAATTGAACGGGTTCACCATCTCTCGCCCATGGTGGTGAATCCGGATCATGCGAAGGTTCTTGCCACAAGTCTTCGCTAGGCGGCATTATTCAAGAGTTTTTCCGCGCCGGGAAGCTGCCTGCTTCGCAATTTCTGGCAATCGAGATTGGCTGCGTCCAGCAGAAGCGCCATTTGTGACGTTCCTGCTGGCGGTTTTCAATCGGACTCGCTAACCATCGCCGACGGCCTCCCGCATGATTTTAGGCTGGCGGCCCTTGACGCAAGCGCCAATCCCACGCCGAAGTTTACTCTTGACATCGGGAGAGCCGTTATAGAGGTTAGCCGTGATTCGACCGACACCGGGCGTCGGGTACCGGAGTACATCCACGACTGGCCAAAGGGCCGCCCGGTATCCTGAACTTCAAATGGCCAGGCGAGTCTGTGTATTTTGTGGTTCGAGTTCAGGTGCTCGCGAGAGCTACGCAACAGCAGCAACATCATTGGCACGGTACGTTGCCGGGAACGGGATTGCGATCGTTTACGGAGGAGGGAAGGTCGGGCTGATGGGAAAGCTCGCCGACGAAGCGCTCGGCGCAGGAGGTGAGGTCATTGGAGTTATGCCGCGATCTCTTGTCGAAAAGGAACTGGCGCACACACGTCTGTCCGACTTGCGGGTAGTTGAGTCAATGCACGAGCGAAAGGCGCACATGGCTGAGCTGTCGGATGCGTTCATTGCGCTTCCGGGAGGCTACGGTACCTTCGAGGAGTTTTGTGAAGTTCTGACCTGGACACAACTTGGCCTACAACGAAAACCATGCGGAATTCTGAACGTCGACGGCTACTACGATCAGCTATTGTCGTTGTTCGACCACGCAGTGGACGAACAGTTTCTACAACCAGTTCATCGGCAAATGCTACTCTCCGATAGTCGCCCGGAATCCCTGGTCAGCCGCCTGCTCGAATACGAGCCTCCCCTGGTTGAAAAATGGATCGACCTGAGGCAGAGCTAAACCAGGTTCACGGGATCGTTTGGCCGTAAAAAGCCCTTGTCTGGGAGTTGTTGGAGTTGGTTCCAGCCTTCCTAATGAGGGTCATTCACTTCCGTCCTAATCGCCGTAAGCCAACCTCTCGCATTCGGTGCATTTCAAGCCGTGTCGAAGTCCAGGATGTTGCCGCCCGGCTGCTTATCCGGAAGTTGGTCCTGCCGAACGATCAGTGCGGCACCTGAAAGGGCGACGGCGGCACACCCGGTCATTTGTTGGTCTGATGTCCTTGCCAGAGATGATCTGGGTTGGCCCTGCTGCCTCAGCAGGGCGTTTCGCATGCCCTTAATGGAATCGGTGTTCATTGCGGTTAGAGGAGCCGGCGAACCCGCTTCGGAAGCGCGAGACGCGATGCACTCACTGGTCCTGGGACGTATCGCCTGTCCATGTGTTCGAATAGGACGTGAGAGCGGTTTTGACGCTCGCCACGTTTGAGTGACATTCCATGTATCAGCCAGCCGCCTTCCGAGAGGAACGCTTGGAGACCTTACACGCGCTGATCCGCACTCATCCCCTAGGCACGCTTATCACAGCCGGCGCCGGCGGCCTCACTGCCAACCTCGTACCCTTTACTTTGGCCGACACTGGCGAGAAGGGAACGCTTCGCGCCCACATCGCTAAAGCGAATGATCAGGTAGATGCATTGAGAGCCGGAGCTGAAACTCTGGTCGTCTTTCATGGACCAGAAGCATATATCACGCCGTCCTGGTACGCATCGAAGAGAGAACACGGACGCGTGGTTCCCACGTGGAATTATGTGGTCGTGCAGGTCCGGGGGACACCACGCGTCATTGACGATCCTGCCTGGCTAAGAGCACAGATCGATGAGTTAACGTCCAGCCAAGAAAATCAGCGTCCGAGACCGTGGAAGGTGAGTGATGCGCCGGAGGCGTTCATCCTCGGCCAGATCAAGGCGATCGTTGGGTTCGAAATCCCGATCTTGACTATCGAAGGAAAGTGGAAAGTAAGCCAGAACCGATCTGCCGCCGATCGTCAGGGCGTCCAAGAAGGTCTGCAGCATGAAGGAATAAGCGAAGAAATGGCTAGGCTTGTGGCCGAAAGCAGTACTGCCCGAGAGCATCACGAGTGATGCCGCTGATATTGTAGATCGTTCAGCCTTCGTCGCTGTGGATGAAGGGAAAGTCGTAGGCTTCGTTGCCGGACATCGAAAACGCGGGGAAGATTCACATCTGATTAGCCCAGCGCGGCCGTAACATCACTTTGCGGCTAAGTGAACTTAAAGAACAAGAAATCGCAGGCGAAAGCCAGCACAGTCGGCAGTGCCAACCTCCACAGCATACTCGTCGCGAATAATGTCGCGGCTAGATCAGCGCAAGCGAAAGCGTTCTCGCCAGACCGGGGCAGCGAGTCTCGCCCCTCAACTTCCGGCAATTCTGCAGTGATGGCCTGAACCGGACACGTCGCTTCGCGGGCAGTCTTCCTGCATTTGGCAACGTGGCACTCTGCTCTGTGTGGGCGGGGGGAACGAATTCCAGCGGTGGTTGATCTACTTCAACGTAGCTTGGAGTCGCTTCGGTACAGGTACAGAACAACGCTTGCCAAAAAGCCATCGTCTGCAAGGCGATCCATCGAAGTCAATATGGCTTTAGGGAAGCTAATTGAGTCGCGTTCTCATCAGGCGTCCGTTTGTGCAGTGTAGCGATTTGCCGCACATCCGCCGGGCTAAATGAAACGATGCTGACCGCCGCCCGCTGCCAATCGCTTTTTGACCAGATGCCCTTCATCAGCCCTGCCGTTGCATGAGCGTCCGATTGAAGCAACACGTGACCCAATTCGTGCGCAATCGCGTATCCCAGCACGCGGCCGAAAGTAGGCCCTCCCCTCTCACTTACCTTGGCTACGTGATCCGCGTAAATCGTGACTTGCACACCTGATCTGGCGCAGGGTAGAGAAAACCCGAGCGCGTTAGGCGAAAGGCCGGCCGGAGCGCGCGGAAGAATCTGGAGTCGTAAAACCGCTGAGACCGGGTCCGCTTGGCAGGCTTTCGCGGTATAAGCCGTGAAGTCCATGCCGAGATTCCGTAACTCCTCCACCGGTGCGGCCTGCCATCTTGACTGCATGGCCGCCGTCAATAAGATCGTTCCAGCGAGTCCTTCGGCGCGCTCCACTGTTTTAGGCCCGACATGGGCGGCGTCGTAGACCACGATCGAAAGCTTTGTCTGCGGCCATCCCTGGCCCAACGCTGCTGCCGACAGCAGATACAAAAGAAGGCCCGTTCTCCACGATTTCTTGCCAACCATTGCGCACTCCGTAAGCGCAAAGGTGCCGGAAGCACGGGCGTGCTTCCATGCGCCGGGTAATATCCGGATGCAATCAGATTCTTATTTCCTATTTGGTTGATTCGGCGCTGGATATTGCTTCGTGTGATCTGAGTTGAGGCGCACCGAGAGATGCGATTTCTGCTAGACTTTCTCGTACAGCAATGCCCGTGCGTCCGGAGATTGTAAGGTTCGGCGTGTTCGAGCTGGACTTGACGGAAGGTCTGCTGATCAAAGGCGGTCACCGAATCAAGCTGCAGGAGCAGCCGTTCCGCCTGCTCTCGATGTTAGTGAAATGCCCGGGCGAGACTGTCACCCGAGAACAACTCAGACAAGCGCTCTGGACGGCGGATACATTCGTTGATTTCGACCGTGGCCTCAACGCGGCGATGGCGAAGGTGCGCCAGGCCTTAGGCGACTCGGCCGATAACCCTCGATTTATTGAAACGCAGGCGCGGCGCGGATATCGATTCATAGCTCC
>JAFATG010000059.1 GCA_019244055.1 Acidobacteriaceae bacterium
TGTTGAAGAACCGCTCCATGCGGTTGCGTGTGCGGTAGAGCACCGGGCTGAAGCAAGCCCCTAGCGCGCGGTCCACCATTACCGGGATGTTTCGCCCAGCACCGGCGCCTTCGATGCCGCGTCGCAGCCAGCAGCTGTTCGGCAACCGGCGAATCGCCGGCCTGGGCCGGCGCCAGCACCAACTCGAGGGGCAAGCCGAGTGCATCGGTTAATGCGCGCGATCTTGGTCGTCAGCCCGCCGCGCGAGCGGTCCATGCAGCGATCCGGGTGCACTCAGGTACCCACATTCAAACGTTATAGACCGCTAAATTTTCCCCTTTGCGTGCTTCGCCAAAGAAGAAACCCGTGCCAAACTTAACGGCGCGATTACAGTCCGATCAATTGTTAGCTTCGAGGAGCAAATGGCCGAAATTTATTTCGAAGTTATCTCGCTCATTGAGCGGCTTCATCGACACTTTCTCGAAGTGGTGAAGCTGGAGCTAGACGCACTAGGAATTCACGATATTAATAATGTTCAGGCCATGATGTTGTTCAATATCGGGGATGCCGAGATCACAGTTGGTGAGCTGACGTTACGCGGGTACTATCTCGGTTCGAATGTGTCCTATAACGTAAAGAAAATGACAGAGAATCGGTATATGACGCAGGAGCGCTCAGTTCATGACCGACGGTCAGTTCACGTGCGACTCACCCGAAAGGGCCGTAGCTTGCGTGACCAGCTAGACGGCATGCATCCGGCGGCATATCGAGCTGCTCGGCTAGACCCAGATCACCGATGCCGATCTACAGAGCGTCGCCACCACCTTGCGTCGCTTGGAACGGTTCTGGATGCGCGCTGACGATATTCGTCCCGCGTAGGTGAGGCAGGCTTCGGCTCATTTACCCTCATTATGGCAGAAGCCGCCATTCGCCGGATGACTGGAATGCGAAAGCGCTTCCCTTGAACGAGTCTACGATGTTGCCCTGATCATCGGTGACAATCACGGTGCCCACTGCGCCTTCGTCGGACACTTCGATCACCTCTCCATAAAAGGTCCCGTGAATGGGATCGGCCATGATCCATTTCTGGCCTTCCCGAAATTCTTCCATCGACGGGCGGACCTTGCCAATTAGGCCATCAAAAACCCTGAGGGCGCTCCCCTTGTCCCAATGAGTTTCTGTTGGAAATTCGGTATCAGCGAAATTGTAGAAGATCACGAAAAATCTGGGTTAATTCCTAGGAGCTCCTCCCGGAAAGCTAGGCCAGTTTAAATGAGAAGATCCGGCTAAGCGCGACCCGCAAGGTAGGTTTGGCGCGTGACCTGCTGCAGCAAATATAGCGGGGGCAGCGTCAGGCCACAGAAGTCGCCGCCGAAGCGCCCTGCCAGTTCCAGCGCAAGCGGGGTAGTGCAATTTCTTGCCCAGCTTCCGGGAGTTCCCGTCTCGTCAAAAGCCGACATCATTCAGCGTTGACCAAGCGCTCGAATCCATGCGTAACGGCGGCTGCCGGGGCCGGCGTGCAGTGAACGGATACCAGGCCCAGCATTCCCCGACGGATTTATTAATCAACGAGTCCAGCGATATTTTCCGGCATTGTCCATCTCGGTCATTCGCCAGCGCTCAAGGCAGCCGCTGCGGTGGCGATCAAGCTAGTTCGAAGACGGTAAGACGTTCTCCACGACCCTTGACTTGGACACTACCCAGCGCGCGAAATGTGAGATCGACCTCGACACTATGAACCATTTCGCCGCTCACCAGGATCGACGTCCCGAATTCCTTGTTGAGCCCTTCGAGGCGGGAGGCAACGTTAATCGCATCGCCCATCGCGGTGTATTGCAGACGATCGGCCGCGCCAACGCTGCCGACGATCACACTTCCGGTATGGACCCCAAATCGTCTGGTGCACTCGGGGCGCACCGACGCGTCGCCGCTGTTCATTAAAGGCGTCGAGAGCCGATTTGAGTTCCAGCGCGCATCGGCAGGCATGGTCGCGGTGCTGTTCGTCGGGCTGCGGCGTATTCCATAGTGCAAACACGCCATCCCCAGAAAACTGGACAATGACGCCGTGGTGCCGCTCGATAACCCGGCTGAACAGGTCGAAATACTGAGACAGCATCGAGACAACCTGCTCGGCGGGGTAACGCTCGCAAATCGTCGTGAAATCCCTAATGTCGCTGAACAGCGCGGTGACGGTCTGTCGGTCGCCGGATCGGCCAGCGAATTCGCTTGAGGCGATGATGCGCCGCACTATTTCCCGGGGCACGTAGAGACTGAAGGCTGATATCGTCCTACGAGCCGCCCCGACGGCGGCCGCCAGTTCGGCAATTTCAGAAACCCGGGATTTGACGTCGGCCACCGGTTCGAGATCAAACTCCCG
>JAFATG010000090.1 GCA_019244055.1 Acidobacteriaceae bacterium
ATTCCGCGTGTCGGAAACGCGGCAGGGCGTCACCGGATAAAAGGCCAGCGTGGAGCTTCCGGCGGGAACGAAGTAGCCGTCAATATCGAGGATCAGTTGAGTGGGATCGGTCGCGTAGACATCAATGCCGCCGCCGCTCCCGGCGGGCACGATGGCCGCATTGGCCTTGATGCGCCCATCGGAGTTGAGCGTCGAAACCACGGGCTGGCTCTGCCCGGAGGGCCAGACGGTCAAATATCCGAGCTGAGCATCGGGCACGACTGTGACGTTCAGCGAGTAGGCCGCCGCGGAGGACGGGATGTTACACGCGCTCGCCGGGATGTTAAATGTGCGCGGGGTGCCGGCAACCAGCTCCGGACCGCCGAATGGCCCATCCAGGTTGCGCGTATCCACGACACGACACGGCGTGACCGGCACAAACTGTAGCGGCTCCGATATCGACGGCGCTCGCACGAACACCCAGGCCGCGCCCGAGTTGTTGTTATCAAAAGGGCCGCCCTCCAGAGCCGTGTTCCCATCCAAGGAGAGTGCGACAGACGAGCCTTGCCACGCACCTGACTGGCCATTGACAGCACCGCTGCCGACCAGCTTGCTTCCTTGCTGGCTCCAGTTGCCGTTGCTGTCCCTTGTGAACACCCACACCGCGCCGATGTGGCTGTCATCGAAAGGGCCTCCCTCGACAGCCGTATTGCCATCACCGGAAAGCGCCACCGAAGAGCCTTGATACGGTGCGCCAACCCCGCCGCTGCCCACCAATTTACTTCCCTGCTGAGACCAGTTACCGTTGCTATCTCGTGTGAAGACCCACACCGCGCCGGCGTTGTTGTTATCAAGAGGGCCGCCAAGCAGAGCCGTGTTCCCGTCCGCCGAGAGGGCCACCGACTCGCCTTCTTCGGCTTGGCCGCCGGTACCGCTGCCGACCAGCTTGCTTCCTTGCTGGCTCCAATTGCCGTTGCTGTCGCGGGTGAAGACCCACACCGCGCCGAGAGCGTTATTATCGCCGGCACCTCCGACGAGAGCCGTGTTCGCATCCCCGGAAAGGGCGACGGACACTCCTTGAGCCGCCGCGCCAATGGCGCCGCTGCCCACCAGCTTGCTGCCTTGCTGGCTCCAATTGCCACTGCTGTCTCGCGTGAAGACCCACGCCGCCCCAATACCGAATCCGTTAGTGGAGTTATTAGAATTATCGCGGGGGCCACCCACCAGAGCCGTATTGCCATCACCAGCAAGCGCCACCGACGTGCCTTGGTACGCGGCACCGACCGCGCCGCTACCGACCAGCTTGCTTCCCTGCTGGCTCCAATTGCCATTACCATCTCGTGTGAAGACCCACACTGCGCCGGTATTGCTGTTGTCGCTAAGCCCGCCCAGAACTGCGGTGTTCCCATCAGCGGAAAGCGCCACCGTGCCTTGAGTGGCGATGCCCATGGCGCCGCTGCCGACCAGCTTGCTTCCCTGCTGATTCCAATTACCATTGCCGTCCCGCGTGAAGACCCAAGCCGCACCGATGGCGTTGTTATCGCCAACGCCGCCTATGAGAGCCGTACTCCCATCAGCGGAAACCGCCACGGAAGCGCCTTCTGCCGGTGCGGGGCCAACTGCTCCGCTGCCCACTAGCTTGCTGCCCTGCTGCGTGAGCATTTGCGCGCGTGCGGGTGTGCATACCAACAGCGCTGCGCAGAACGGGAACGAACCAAATCGGAACCGCTGACGGAACATGCTCTTACTCCGTTCTGAAGGTAGGTTACGCGGCTAAGAACGCTTCGCCATCGTTTGCAGAGGCTTTGCGATCGAGAATCAACATTGCGGAGGTTAGCTGAACCGTTGATTAACGTGTTAACGCAGCAAATCGACCCTCCAAACGAAAATCGTCGGTAGATTTGTACTTCTGTTCGATCAGCAGGCAATACCGAGGTTGGCGCGCATCAAACAGGCGAGTCAAAAATGCTTCTGGCGCGGGCGTGGTCGGAGACGCAATGTTCCCAATAAGCCAATGGCAGCGCCCACAAGAGCCAAGCTGCCCGGCTCCGGAGTCTGAGTCGCAGTGCTGGCGCAAGCTCCATCAACGAAGCACACGATAGAGGCGGGTCCGATTCCTGTTTGGGCATTCCACACAAAGATCTCTATCTCATCACCATGAGAGAGCGTCCAACCATCAAATCCAAAGGCACCGGAAAATCCTCCGAGTACGATACTCGAATCTGACCACGAATTCACGATTAGAGTGACCGCATCGAAAACGGGAGTCGACGCAGGAACGCCAGGAAGAAAACCTCCAGGGAAAATGCCGTCAAAGCCAGCCGACCAACCATCCGGCGCATGATTGTCTAAATCAAAAAGTGCAATATAACTGGAGTTCCCTGTATAAGGGCTTTGGTTCCCAAAGCTCTTCCCGGCGATCACGATACGTTGAAGTTGCTGAGTCGAAATTTGGTTAACCGACGTTATTACTGGCGTTGCAAGACAGGGTACCGCACAAAGCGCCAGGCTGACGGTGGCGAGGCCGAGACGCACTGCGCGGCCTTGCGACGGGCAGGAACAAAGCCGCACTGTCCTTGAACGAGATATCATCACCTGACTCCTTTTCGACTTCTTTTGTCGCTTTACTTTGGAGGGTTTGCCGCATGGAATCAATGGTGAGCACGTTAACTGAGCGTTGATTAACGTGTTAACGGGGCAGATCGACTTTCCAGATGTTCGCCAGCTCCTCCATCAGAGTCATCACCATTCGGCCTGAGCCGACCGCCAGTGTGCCCCCTGACCAGGGATAAGATTGCACTCCGTGCCGATGCAGGACGGCTATTGGATCGCCTTGCGGGACCTTACTGTCTGATTGAAGGGGCTGCATATACAGGCAGCGGAACCCGTCGCGCATGCTCCAGTAATAGACCGCATTACCGTCGGGAGCCCAGTGCAACGAGAGAACATAGACTTCCTGACAAATTGGTATTGTCCTGTTCGAGCCATCAAGCGGGGCGAGAAATCCCTCCACAATTTGGCCTTTGCCGGTTGTGCTCAAAGCGATCCATCGCGCATCGGGTGAAAATCTCGCCTGTACGGGTTCGTGTGTTAGATACAGCAACGGTTTCTCTACAGATTGGCCAAGGCGGAGCTGAAAGAGATTGTTGCCACGGGAGCAAAGCAAGAATTCGCCGTTGCTGGACCAGTCATGCAGAACGGGGCACTCCGTCGTCAGGAGGCGATCTGTTTTTTCTGCAACGTTCCGGAGAAGAACTGCGATCGCGGCGCCATGCTCCCGCAGAAATACGACCCGGCTGCCGTTGTGATCAAGAAAGAGCGGACTTCTTGAGGATGGCGCTGCGGCCAGCAATTGCTCGGCACCCGTACGCAAGTCTTTCAAGCAAATGTCGGGAGATCCCGTACGTTCGGTGATGAACGCCAAAACGTTTCCATCGCCCGATAGGGCTGGCCAAGTACCGTTATTCCCCGGCTTCAATGTGTCGTCGTGAGTTAATTGCTCGAGTCGCCCGGCACCACTTAGCTCGTATCCCCAGATATTGGTTTGCCGCCGTTCCGTTGCGAAGAGAATCGACATCTGGCCTCCGGGCCCACGAAGAAATCGGGCTCCTCTGGCGCCGATCGCAGAAGGAACCGCCCGGATCTGGCCTAATCTGTCGGATGGTCCTGAAGGGACCTGAAAAAGGAAGCCGGTGTCATGTTGGTTCGTAACGAATAACAACCGATCGTCGATCCAATCCTGCGCGCAATCGTACAAAGCTGGCAGGTTCAGAGCGTGCAACTGCGTCTCGATGCCTAGTGGGCGAGCCGGTTCATTGCGGGGCGCTTTTGCTTTTGCGATCCAGAGATCGTATCTGGCTCCGGTTGTATCTCGAGCCACGAATACGACTTTGCTGCCATCCGGAGACCACACCGGACAGTCTGACCCCTCGGTTCCATAATCCAACTGCTCTGGTACACCGCCGTCCGCCGGAACAGTGAAAATGTGTCCAGCCTCGTCCGTTGCCATTCCAGAAAATGCGATCCATTTGCCATCTGGCGAGAATCTCGGCGCGTATCCTCCCTTCGCCAGCAGTTTGGCGTTCCCGCCCTCAGCAGAAATCGACCAGACGCCTTCCTCTTTTCGCCACGAACGAAATACAACGCGCTTTCCGTCGGGCGAAATATCAGGAGTAATGTCGTGGGCAGGATCGTAGGTCAATTGCCGCGGTGCTTTGCCGGCTTGCTGTATCCAAATGTCCGCATTGCCGTGCGGTCCGCGATCGGAACTATAGACGAGCCCAGAGCCATCGCGTGAAACGGCGGGTTGGGCCGTCCAACCGGTATCGAACGTGATTTGAACCGGAACGCCTGCGGGTGCTGAGGGTCGCCGCGTTCCGAACAGAACGACCGCAACAACAAGGAGCGCCGCAACGCACCCAGCAAAGACGTACCAACGTGTGCGCCGGCGATGCTCTTGAGGCTTCGCCGGTGGAGACGAAAACACAGCCACATAGCGACCGACGGGAATGTCGATATGGACATGGCCTTCTGAATTGGATTTTCTGTAGTATTCCGCAAGCTTGCGGCGAACGGCGTTTACTTCAACACGCACCAGCGTGTGGCGCTTCGGGTCGTAATCGGTACGTCCAAAGACATCCCTTGCCAGCACGATTTCCTTGAGCGCCTCAGTTCGGCGGGCCAAGGACTCGTTAACGATCGTCCGTAATAGAAGCTGATGCCGCGGCGACGAAGTAAAAAACTCACTTGCCAGTACCTGATCCAGCTCTTTTTGGACTGCTTTGGCTAAGGCTTCACGGTCCAGAAAGGAGACGTCTTCACTTCCCGCCATTTCCGTGGCGCTCGGCCCACCCCGTCACAGAAGTGTAACAGAACTGTCACTTTCGCAGAGATGCGGCAGTTCGGGAATTACGGTCGAAGAATCACAACGTGTCCCCGCACCCCTGCTTTTGCCCCACCCTCAGCGGAAAACAATTCAGAAAAAATCGAGCTGAAATGTCTGAAGTCTTATTTCCAAAATGGCCGACCGTTCGCTAAGTGAACCCTTGGATGCGAATCGTTTGGCCTTACCGTCACTTGATAAACTCAGCCGGTGAACTTTCAGAGAGTCACGCTGGATGAGCCGCATACAATGCACTTCGTGCGGGATCTGATGGACTTTGGTTTTGTCGTTGTTTCAGGTGCTATCCCAGCGAGGCGCGTAGCCGAGATCGGCATGGCTTACGACGAACTTATGGTACCGGGTTCTAGCCCGGATTTCAAAGCAGGAACCACAACGGATCGACGGTTCTTCGTCGATAGCAGGATCGATTTCGACGACGTCTATCAACACTCTTCTCTGCTTATGGCCTGTGCCCAGCTAATCGGTCAACCATTGAAGCTGAGTTCGCTGCTGGGGAGGACTCTCAGGCCGGGCAGTCCAGCCCAAGTTCTTCACACCGATATAGCTCGGGATTCTATCGATGCACCTATGGCCGGGTTTATCTTCATGCTCGATGCCTTCACTCCGGCGAATGGGGCAACCCGTTTCATTCGGGGCTCTCACCGTTTCCCGGATGTTCGATCTGATCGACTCGCAGATCCTCGTTTAGAGTGCGGAGGCGAGGTTCTGGCATGTGGAGACGCTGGCTCGATGATCATCTTTAACGCGGCTATATGGCACGGACATACCGCTAATAGAACTCCGAAAGGGCGACGCTCGATCCAGGGCTACTTCGTTCGATGTGGCGCACCTGAGGCGATGCACTTGCTGACGAGCAGCGCACTGATCTAGGGTTAAAAGTGGTATCCTCCGCGCAATGCAAGACCAGGGCGCTTCAATCTAATGAGGAGAATATCCCATGAAACACAACGTTATGTTAATCATTGCGTCTCTGCTCTCGATCCTCTTCATGACGTTTCACCTGACGGACGACATCGTCCGCGGGATGGAGCCAGGAACGCTTTCAAACCTCATTGCGGTGCCAATCCTAGTCGTCTGGCTGTACGGAACGCTGGTGCTGGCCGAAAGACGATCGGGGTATGTCATCATCCTCCTCGGGTCGCTCCTTGGGTTGGTCGTCCCTGTCATCCACATGAAGGGCGCGGGAGTGGGCGGCACGATGGCCAAGTCCAGCGGAGCCTTCTTCTTTATCTGGACACTCATCGCGCTCGGCGTGACCGCGCTCTTCTCCGTCATCCTCTCGGCGCGCGGCTTATGGGCGCATCTGCCACGGCGGACCGACGTGCAGCACAATCAAGGTGCCCGTGCTTGAAGCGCTGCTCGCGGGGATTTACCAGGTCCAATCCGCGATTCTGGCCGGTAAATACGGGCAATCCGGACAGAACTAGACGTTACGTACTGACAAATGCGCTTGCCTTCGCCTACCCACAGATTGGTGCCGAGCCCGCCTCCCGATGGATCACAACCGCCTGAAAACTTTCTTCTTCCACTTCCACAGCGCGTTACAGCGATCTGACGATTCCCGAAAAACCATCGGCATGTAACTTCGTCGCGTAAGGAGATCTCATGACCGTTCGATCGATCCGCCGCGCGCAAGAACGCAAACTCAGAAAGCTGGCCCGCAAAGCCATTTCGGAACCGCGCACGTTAGTAAGCGGAGGTGGAAGCATTTCCCCCGCCGAATCCAATCCCGAACTCCTCGAGGAATTCACTCCCGAATTCATCGCTGAGGCCAACGCACTCCGCGAAAAGATCGAACGCAAAGCCGGCCTCCTTCATTCGGAACCATCACCCGATTCCGAGCCGGAAACGTCAGCGACCGATACCGGCGCCACGACTCAACTCGATTGGCAACCACGACCACTAGCGAGCGGCCGCATCTCCCGCGCCCAACCTCATTCAGAACCACTAGCGACAGCGAGTGGATGTATTTCTCCCGCCCAAGTCGCCGCTAACCGCGCCAATGCCCAGCTATCCTGCGGGCCAAGATCATCCGCGGGTAAGGAAACCGTCTCCTTCAACGCCTTCCGCCATGGCCTCACCGGACGCTTCAAAATCATGCCCTACGAAAGCGAACAAGACTACGAAGAGTTCCTCGACGGCCTTCGAGACGAGCATCGTCCTTCCACTCCCACCGAGCACCTACTCGTTGATCGCATGGCCCAGCATTACTGGCTGACCCAGCGTGCTCTCTATCTCCAAGGCGTCTGCTTCAACGAATACGGCGCTTGCGACAGCGACGCCCATCTCGCGCTCTATCTCCGCTACCAAACCACCCACGAGCGGGCCTTCCATAAATGCCTCAATGACCTGCTCAAGTTCAGAGCAGAAAGGCGCAAAGAGCAAAATGGGTTTGTTTCGCAGCAGCACAAAAAAGCAGACCAAGTCCGCCGCGAAGCCCGCGAAAAACGCCAGCAGGAACGGCACGAATGGACGGTTCTCATCCATTCAGCGAAGCTCCGTAAGCAACAAGCCCCCGCAGGTGGCGCGGACGATCGCCTTTCGTCGTCTGCGGTAGGTATAGGCGGTCGCTTTTTGCGGTCTGCGGAGGCCGAAGCCGCCGCATGACCCTGATTCCTCACGAATCGCGCGCTCCGAATTGAGTTAGCGCGAGAGCAGTGTGCCGATTGTTTCCGTGTTGGCCCCCACCCACAGAAATCGCGGCTTGACGACATTGATATTACGCGATACGATACTACGTAATACGTAATAGAGCAGCTCGGCGCCTTATGACGGACCCCTCCCTGCTGATTCTGGCGAGCCTCGCAGACGGCGACAAGCATGGCTACGCGATGATGGAAGACATTCATCGATTCGCCGGCGTTCGCCTCGGCCCAGGAACGTTATATGGGGCAATCACTCGGCTCGAACAACACAACTGTATCGCGCCGGTTGGCTCGCACGATCGTCGCCAGCCTTACCGGATCACGGCGGTAGGGAAGCGTTATTTGCAAGAACAGCTTGCGCAGCTCAACCAAGTGGTGCGTACCGGATTGCGAAGGCTGCGAGAAACATGAGACGTATCCTTCTGTTGCTGGCTAGGCTGTACCCGCGAAGCTGGAAGCAACGCTATGGTGAGGAATTTGACGCTCTCTTGGAAGACCTGAATCCAGGTTGGTGGGATTCCCCGGAACGTTTTGAAAGGAGCAGCAACGATGCAGATTACCAGATGGATCGTAGTGGGGACGGCATTGGCAGGAATGGTTTCTTTGGCCGGCGCCGCATTCTTCTACTTTGCACATCATCACAGCGAGCGCGCTTCGGCACAGAGAGCTGAAGAGGAATTCGAGCGGCTCCGCGCTCGCTTCGCAGGTCAGAAACCGCTCCTCGACATGGGCGATCGACGCGTGTCTGTTGACACCAGCGCCCAGCCGATAGCTGGTCCACTGCATGCGTTCCACACGGTAATATTCGACACGCGGAGCGGCGAACGCCTAGTCCGCGTTACCGTGCCTTACCGTTTCGGACGTTTGTTCGGACGTAATGGGTTCCGGTGGCTAGGCCAATTGACCTTTCTCGATGACACGGAATTCGACCCGGAGCCAATCCAGTTATCTCTCGATCAAGTCGCGCGGCACGGGCCCGGACTTGTAGTTGACTATCGCCACGCGAGTGGCGGGCAGTTCATCGCTTGGGTGGAATAGATTAAAATTTCCCCATCGAACCAGGGAACCTTACGAATCGGAGGCAACCATGTTGACCACAATGCCCTTTCTGCTATTCGACGGCTACTGTGCTGAAGCCATGGAATTTTACAAATCCTGCTTGGGCGGTGATTTGACCGTTCACAAGGTGGGTGACACGCCCATGAAGGAACACCTGCCGCCGCAAAAGCACGGCAAGGTTGCTTACGCGCACCTCAAAAATGACTCCATCGAGTTTTCGGCCACAGACTGGTTGCACCCGACGAGAACACCCACACAAGGGAACACCGTTTGCATGTACCTGACCGGCAAGACATATCGCGAACTCAAACCCGTCTTCGACAAACTTGCAGTGGGAGCCGACCCGGCGCTCCTTGACGATTTGCGAGACATGCCGTTTGGGGCGTATGGACATCTCGCCGACAAGTATGGGGTCCACTGGTTCTTCAGAGGTGAGGAGAAGTCAGGCGCCTGAAAAGGAAGTATTGGTTGGTTTTGGATACGCAAAGAGTCCGGTAAGTCCCCGGGCGCTAAAGCCGAAAGTGAGCACATGGAGGGCATCGTTCCCTTTCCGAAACCGACTCAGGTGTAACGTATCTAATTCTTCGGGGGGCACCATGCGAACGATAATTATCGGTTCGGCGTTTGCAATTGCACTTCTGATTAGTCCGAGTTTGCTCGCACAGGGCTCAGATGATGTTCGGGCTGAGCAGCAAGCTTTGAAAGACAAGGGTTTCGACCCCGGTCCGGTCGATGGAATTGATGGTCCGAGGACTCAGGCGGCGCTCCGTGAGTTCCAGACGAAGCAAAACCTAAAGGAAGACGGGACTCTGGGGCCCCAAACGCGTGATGCTTTAGGCCTCAAGCCTGGGTCGGCCAGCACTGACATGAAGGAGGCTGGCACGAATCTCAAGACCGGATATGGTCAGGGCGGTAAGGACATCGGGCGCGGCAGTAAAGAGATGGCGCATGATGTCGCCACGGGCCATCCCGTTGAAGGTGCGAAAGACATGGGCAAGGGCGTCGGTCACGGCACAGAGAAGATGGGCGTCGCTACAGGCCATGCGGCCAAGAATGCGGCGAAAGGTGCGAAGAACGCCGTCACAGGCGATAACAAAGACACCAATCACGATAACAAAGACACGAATCATTAGGCGAGGGATCTAGGCGAGAAGAGGCCACTCGCTGGTCGCTCAGGATTCCGAATGGTCGGCGGCGAGTCGGGATTCCTGTCATCCTATGCCTATGGGCCCGATGGACCCAATTCGGAACATCCTCGTAGCTTCCTTTTCGAGCGTGGTCCTGCTTGCCGCCGTTTTTCCCTCGATGCATCCGCCTGATCAGGAACTGCTGCCGAATGATGCGAGTCAGGTCGGGAAGCTCAGCGCTCGGAAAGCACAACAGCCGCACGCCTTCCGCCAATATTATGGGGTCGAGTACGAAGATTATCCTGTCCCGGACGACTATGTGGTTCCTGGCGAGTGGGTGTTTGCGCGGTTCATGTATCGGGCAGTTCGCTCTTGGCACGGCGAGCGCATGGCGAACTGGACCATCGACTACCCGCGATCAGATCGCCACTTGTCCGCTGCTGTTCGTCGGCTCACCCGGATCGACGCACGCTCTGTTGAACAACCCATCGCAGCGGAAGACGAGGATGACATCTACAATTGGCCGTGGCTCTACGGAGTCGAAGTAGGGCACTGGGAGCTCACAGATCTCCAGGCCGCTAAGTTGCGTGACTACGTGGATCGCGGCGGGTTCTTCATGTGTGATGATTTCCACGGCACCATCGAGTGGCAAACCTTTGTGGCCAGCATGAAGAAGGTATTTCCCGACCGGCCGATTGTGGAACTGCCAGACAGTGATCCCATTTTTCACACCGTTTACGATCTTCACGAGCGGTACCAGGTTCCGGGCGAGCAGTTCGTGCACACTCACCTCAGGTATGAGAAGGACGGTATAGAGCCGAGGTGGCGCGGCATTTACGACGACCATGGCCGGGTTGTCGTGGCGATCTGTCACAACATGGATCTGGGTGATTCGTGGGAGCATGCCGATAATCCTGAGTATCCGGAACAGTTCTCGGCATTGGGCTTTCGCATCGGAATTAACTACGTCGTATACGCGATGACTCATTAGCGACTGCCATTTGCACCGTTATGCGGAGGGGCAGCCACGCCCGGGGCTGAAGCCCAGACGGCGAGGCGAGGTCGTGATACGATGCCCGTGCCCAATGTCCGTTTCAAGTATCGCTTCCGCCATAAAAGTGCGGCGCGCAGTGCCCGAAGACGCCGATGTTTGCGGCCGTATTTGTTACGAGGCCTTCGCCGCGATCAACGATCAGCACCGGTTTCCTCCTGATCTTCCCTCTCCCGAAGTGGGGGTCGGTTTATTGCGAATGCTGTTCTCTCACCCGCATTTCTATTGCGTGGTTGCGGAAGCGGATGGACAGATCGCCGGCAGCAACTGCCTGGACGAGCGCTCCACAATCGCCGGCCTCGGCCCGATCACTATCGACCCAGGCGTGCAAAATCGGGGCATCGGACGAATGCTGATGCGGGCTGTAATGGATCGCGCACACGAACGAGGCTTTGCGGGAATCCGGCTGCTTCAAGCTGCATTCCACAATCGATCACTCTCCCTGTATGCAAAGTTGGGATTCGATGCTCGTGAGCCGATCTCGGCGATGCAGGGACCGGCTATCAAGCGGATACCGGAAGGATGGACGGTGCGGCCAGCGGGCGAAAGGGACCTCGAAGCAGCAGCCAAGGTATGCGAAAGAGTACACGGTCACAACCGCACGGGCGAATTAAGAGATGGGATCCTCCAGAAGAAAGCGTTCGTGGTGGAGCGGCAGGGCAGGATCACGGGCTACGCTTCTGAGTTCGGATTTTTTGGGCACGCAGTCGGCGAATCGAATCTGGACTTGCAGGCTTTGATCGGAGCCGCAGATGCGTTCAGCGGGCCCGGAATCCTCGTACCGACTCGCAACTCAGAGCTCTTCCGATGGTGTTTGGAGCACGGACTCCGCGTGCTCTATCCCATGACGCTGATGACGATCGGACTCTATAACGAGCCGACAGGGGCGTATTTGCCATCAATCTTGTACTGATGCGAAGCGCGTGTACGGAACGGAGGCTATTCTTTCCGCGTTGCCGTCCACTGCCCGTCGGAGTGAGCCTCGACTCGCATGCGTCCTTTGCCGGCATTGCCGTCTATCCATCCAGCAAGACAAGCAGTCACCGGGCCGGGAACTCCCAATCCGACATCTTTGGGCCACTCACCGGGAAACGACAGCTCTATGTAGCCGTCGCGCCATGTGCCTGTTACTGCGCAGTTCTGTCCCAGTGCCCCTGACCAAGTACCACTCACCTTGGTTGCGTCGCGATTCAATTTCAAGGAGCCCTCTAAAACGCCGGCGTCACTCGAGTACCGCAGATTCCATGTGCCTGTGATATCCGAACCGTTTTTGATATTCAGTGGAGCAGCCGGAGTGATTCGCACGTTCGAAAAATAAGCCTCTTCATTCGCGTAACCCCAAAGGGCGACGACTCCGCGCAGATCCTCTCCCTTCAGCCCGTCGACTACCAAAGCCGGACTGTCCGAGCCGTTGACATAAAGCTTGGCCATCCGGCCAGCTACCTCGATCTTTACCTTGGTCCAAGTCTCCGGTTTCAGGTCGGCGTGCGATTCGTAAACCCAGGGCCAGGCTCGGCGCAGTTGATACCAGCCGAAGTCCGGCGCGGCGACATATTGGACCGCATGATTTCGCATCGCCTGATCCTGCGCGACCGCATTCCCTGGCCGCAGATAGAACAGTTCGTAATGGGATGCGTCGGGGCGGGCGCGAAATGCAATCCCAAGGAATCCCGGGTTTCTCACTCCCGGCGGTGTCGTGACCTTGAGTGCGATTTCGGCTTCGATGACGCCGTCTTGAAAATCCGTGCCCGGCAACACTGCAAAGCCGTCTTCATGTCCTTCATAAGCGAGACGAACTGCTCTGCGTCCTTGATATTCAACTGCCTCCGCTTTCACGTTTCGCGTCGGTATCAATCCGTTCGTGTCTTGAAGTGGAAATGTCTGTATGGTCGCGGTCGCCTGTCCGAATCCGCACGCAACTGTCAGCGCGGCCAGCAGGGCGTATTTCACTGAAATGGTGTGCATGAGAGTGCATAAAGTTATGCACTCCGCCGACCAGATCCTCTCCTTGTCGGTGAATGTTACCCTAGATCGCCCTGTTCGGGTATGGGAAGCGTTGATTCACCAACGAACAGGAAGGACGGGTAATCTATTCGCGCTTGGCCACGCAGATCGTCATCTCGGTAGTGGCAAGCGCGCTTTGCCGTCCGCGTTCTCATAGCGCAACTCCCACGCTGCGTCCTTGGCTTTGCGGGACGGTTTTGGGAAATAGAGGTAGCCGGCAACTGCGTGTGCCGTCTTCCCGTCGGGCAGCGATTTCTCCCAGACGTCTTGTGAGATCGTATTGGCAGTTTGCACGGGTGAAGGTTGCGAGATTGATGGAACCGACCCGGTCGAATCGCAATCGTATCCGCGGCACGGTTGAGGTGCTGGACCGCCAATTCCCACTCCCGCATCGGTTTCCGCGACGGTTCCACTGGTTCGATGTCCCGTGACGGGGTCGGGATAAGATACGTGGCCCACCGAGGCGCCTGCGGAGGTATTGACGTCGTGGGGACCGCTTGTATGCGCGGGGGTGGGTCTGTTGCCCACCGCGAGGTCTGCGACGGTGTCCGCGGAAACCGGCCGCAAGGTTGCTAATTTGTCTCCAACAAAGAGGGTGAAATCGGTCGGGTACAGGTCAACATCTTTACCGGGAGCGGGAAAAAAACCCACCTCGACCACGATGTATCCAGCATGGTTCAGGTCTAGTTTAAACATCTTCTTTGCCTGCTCCGGCGGGATCAGAACGGCCCCAATCGAGTAGTCGGGCTGTTCGTAGTGTGCGGGGTAGCTTTGAGCATCCGCTCTCGGCCGAATGCCGGGTGAGTCCGCCACGACTACAGCTGCGAACAATAAGAGAGTCAAAACGGCTTTGTTCATCGCCTCTCCCCCGGGTTATTGTACGCCTACCGCTTGCGAGCCGTTTCCTCGGGGTTGTGAGGAGAGTTCCACTCCCTGTCCAGGTCGCCGTGCTTATGAGATCGGCCGAAGATCCTCTCCCCGAGGCTGAAATCCGTGTAAACTGGGTGGAGGTATAACATTTGACTTTTTTCCTTTCCGAACCCCGGGCGCGGGTCAGCGCCGATCTGCATTAGTCCGGCATGTATCCACCGAGAAACCTTCCTCCTCGCCGGCCTAAAATCCGAGAAAACGTAAACGAAGCGATCCGCGTACGGGAGGTCCGAGCTGTGTTCCCGGACGGATCGGTCGAGATCATGCCAACACCAGCGGCTGTGCGCAAAGCGCAGGACATGGGGCTCGATCTGATTCTGATCGCTCCCACGGCTGAGCCGCCCGTGGCAAAGGCCATGGATTTCGGACAGTGGCAGTACGAGCAGAAGAAAAAGCAGCACGAGGCCAAGAAGAAGCAGCACGTGATCCAGGTGAAGGAACTGAAGTTCCGGCCGAACACGGATGATCACGATTACGAATTCAAGAAGAATCATGCGATTCGCTTCCTAAAGGAGGGTAATCGCGTGAAGGCGGTCGTGCAGTTCCGCGGGCGCGAGATCGCGCACACGGATCTGGGCAAGAAGCTGCTACTGCAATTTGCGGAGGACCTGGCGGGAATAGGAGCCATTGAGGGCCAGCCTCGACTGGAGGGCCGCAACGCTCACGTCATCATCAGTCCGGTGAAGGCGACGATTCCCGCGAAGGAAAAGACTGAGAAGGCCAAACAACAGGCTCCGCCGGCGCCTGCTACCACTCCGGCTTAAAACCGACGGCTTGGCTGACCCTTAGAGCAGCTCCGCGGTACTAAAGAAGAACGGGATTTCCTGCGCCGCTGTTTCGGGTGCGTCGGAGCCGTGAACGCAGTTGCGCTCGATGTTTTCAGCGAAGCGCTTGCGGATGGTGCCTTCCGCCGCATTCGCCGGATTAGTCGCTCCCATCACATCGCGCCACTTTGTGATTGCGTCTACGCGTTCGAGCACCATCACGATGACGGGACCTTCGGTCATGAATGTGACCAGGCCTGGGAAGAACGGCCGCTCCCTGTGAACCGCGTAGAAAGCTTCCGCTTCAGGCTTGGCGATGCGGAGCAGCTTCATGGCGGCAATTCGAAAGCCATTCTGCTCGATAATCGTCAGGATCTCGCCAACATGGCGGTTTTTCACTGCGTCGGGTTTGATGATCGCAAGAGTCCGATCCAGGGGCATGCACGCAATCCTTTGACGTTTATTTAGTTTTGCTGTTGGCGAGCGCCTGCTGCATCTTTTCGCCCATGAGCGCGGGCGAGGGGCAGACGGTAATGCCGGCAGCAGCCATTGCGGCTAACTTGTCTTCAGCTTTGCCGGAACCGCCCGAAATGATAGCGCCGGCATGGCCCATGCGGCGGCCTGGAGGTGCGGTCTGGCCGGCGATGAAGCCCACCACGGGCTTCTTGACGTGCGCTTTGACGTAAGCGGCAGCCGTTTCTTCCGCAGTTCCGCCGATCTCGCCGATCATGATGATGGCGTGAGTATCGGGATCTTCGTTGAAGAGACGAATGGCTTCAGTGAAGCTGGTGCCAATGATGGGATCACCGCCGATGCCGATACAGGTGGATTGCCCGATGCCTAATTTCGTCAATTGACCGACAGCTTCGTAAGTCAAAGTGCCAGAGCGCGAAACGATTCCAACGTTTCCAGGCTTGTGAATGTGGCCGGGCATGATGCCAATTTTGCATTTGCCGGGAGTGATGACACCGGGGCAGTTGGGGCCCACCAGACGCGTCGTGGGCCGCGTCTTTAGATAAGCCCAGACGCGGACCATGTCAGCGGCGGGAATGCCTTCCGTGATGCAAACGACCAGAGGGAGACCGGCGTCGGCGGCTTCCATAATCGCGTCGGCAGCAAAGGGAGGTGGAACAAAAATGACGGACGCGTTCGCTCCGGTTGCGTTCACCGCTTCGGCGACGGTGTTGAAAACCGGACGGTCGAGATGCGTTTGGCCGCCTTTGCCGGGAGTTGTGCCTCCGACCACATTAGTGCCGTATTTGATGGCCTGATCGGCGTGAAAACTGCCCTCACGGCCGGTGAAGCCTTGAAAGAGAACTCTAGTGTATTCATCAATGAGAACGCTCATTGTGCCAGCCTCACGACTTTTTCCGCGGCGTCCTTCATGCCATCGGCGACGGTGAAGTTGAAACCCGATTCGGTCAGGATCTTCTGCCCAAGCTCGACGTTAGTGCCTTCCATGCGGACAACGACCGGTATTTTGATTTCGAGCTCTCGCGCAGCGGAGACGACGCCGTTGGCCAAAGTATCGCAGCGCAGAATACCGCCGAAAATATTGATCAGCACAGCCTTCACGCTGGGATCGGAGAGCAGAATGCGGAAGGCGTTCTTGACTTGCTCCGCGCTGGCGCCTCCGCCGACATCGAGGAAGTTAGCCGGCTGTCCTCCGGCGTATTTGATGATGTCCATAGTTGCCATCGCGAGACCGGCGCCATTGACCATGCAGGCGATATTGCCCTCGAGCTTGATGTAGTTCAGGCCGAAGCGCGAGGCCTCGACTTCGAGTGGATCTTCTTCGTTCAGATCGCGCAGTTCGAGCAGATCCTTGTGGCGATAGAGCGCATTGTCATCGAGGTTGATCTTCGCATCCAGGGCGTAGACCTTACCGTCTTTGGTGAGGATGAACGGATTGATTTCAGCAAGCGATCCATCGATGGCGAGGTATGATTTCGACAAAGCGATCATTGCCGCTGCGGCCGTGTTCGCACTGCCTGCTGGAATGCCCATGCCAAAGGCGAGCTTACGGGCTTGAAACGGCTGCATCGGCTGTCCGTCGGTTAAGGGCTCGCGAAGGATGAGCTCGGGTGTTTTGGCGGCGACTTCTTCGATTTCCACGCCGCCCGCTTTAGAAGCCATAAACACGGTTTCGCCGAGCGCGCGATCGAGAACGAGACCGAGGTATAGCTCGCGTTCAATCGGCAAAGTCTCTTCAATGAGAAGGCGCTGAACGACCCGGCCCTCGGGCCCGGTTTGATGCGTGACCAGGGTCATGCCGATCATTTTCTTCGCGATTTCGGCCGCCTCTTCGGCGTTCTTTGCGACTTTTACCCCACCGCCTTTTCCGCGACCGCCAGCGTGAATCTGTGCTTTTACAACCACGCTGCCGCCGAGTTTCTTAGCGGCCGCTTCCGCTTCTTCGACGGTATAGGCGACTTCTCCACGCGGCACAGGAACGTCGTACTTGGCGAGGATGGCCTTCGCCTGATACTCGTGAATCTTCATAGTTCAGAGCGGTACTCGCAGGCGGGAGTCCGTGCATGCAAGGTCCAACGCTAGTTTAGCGTGACCATTGGCTTAGTTTGCGAGAACGGGAACGCGGCGGCGTGAGGTCAGAAGCGCGGAAATGGCGCGACAGTCCTCGGCAAGCTCGGCGAATTGAGCGGGGTCGAGGGATTGGTAGCCATCCGAAAGAGCCTTCTCGGGATTCGGATGAACTTCGACGATCAATCCTGCGGCGCCTGCTGCGAGAGCCGCAAGAGCCATTGGAAGAACCTTGTCGCGCTTTCCAGTGCCGTGGCTGGGATCGACGATGATCGGCAAGTGGCTGAGCGACTGCACCGCCGGAACGACACTGAGGTCCAGCGTGTTGCGCGTGTGGTCGGCGAAGGTGCGTACGCCTCGCTCGCAGAGGATAACGTTGTAATTTCCGTCGGCGAGGATGTATTCGGCGGCCATAAGGAATTCTTCGAGCGTGGAAGACATGCCGCGCTTCAAGAGAATGGGTTTGCGCGAACGGCCGGCACGGCGCAGAAGCGAAAAATTCTGCATGTTGCGGGCACCGATCTGAACGCAGTCCGCATAGCTTTCGACAAGGTCGAAGGTTTCAACGTCGATCGCCTCGGTCACGATGCCCAGGCCGGTTGCTTCGCGAGCCTCGGCGAGATAGCGGAGTCCTGCTTCGCCGAGTCCCTGAAAACTGTAGGGGGAAGTGCGGGGCTTATATGCGCCACCGCGAAGTAGCTGAGCGCCTGCAGCTTTGACGGCGTGGGCGCACTCGAGGATTTGATCGCGGCTTTCGACCGAGCATGGACCGCCACAGAGGACGAGATCGCCGCAACCCACGCGCACGCCGTTCACAGTGACTGCGGTATTCTCACGTTTTGTCTCGCGGCTGACCAATTTGTATGGTTTCGATACGCGGATTGCCTCGGCCACGCCGGGGAGATCTTCGAAGTCGGCGGGGTCGATGGGGCTATTGTTGCCCGTAATGCCAATTGCGGTGCGCTGTTCGCCGGGGATGATGTGCGGCTTGAAACCGAGGCTTTCGATGCGCTCGCAGACACGCGCGATCTCGGCGGGGCCAGCGTGGGCCTTCATGACGACCAGCAACTCGGGGTTCCTCTTGCCTTTCAGGGTAGCCGAACGGACGAAGTATTCGCGGAGCTGGCTTGGAACAAGTCTAATTCAAAATGGATAGTTTGTGTGATGGGGCGATATCTTTGTGTTGTGGCCGACGGAGAATTGAACTTGCTTTATGAGTCTGGGAGTGTCGCCATGGGTTATGGCACGGTTCTGTTGGAAGGCAGTGTGGTGGGCAAACGGTAATGGGGGCCGGGACAGCGATGGCTGAATCGAGGGGCCATTCCAGAAGCCTGTCGCATCTTCCTTACCGCAATTTTGTGCATCTCACGCAGACGGAGGCGCACGATCTGATGTGCAGAATGCTTTCGGGGGAGATGACGACCGAAGGCATCGCCGAGGTGTTGGGCTTTCTGCGACGCAAGGGGGAAACCATCGCGGAGCTGGTCGGATTTGCTACCGCAATTCGGGAAATGAACGAGCCGGTGGAACTCGATCAGAGCGAAGACCCGCTGCTCGATACGTGCGGGACCGGCGGAGACCAATCAGGCACGTTCAATGTGTCCACCGCAGTTGCATTTGTCGCGGCCGGGGCCGGGGCGCGAGTGGCAAAGCATGGGAACCGGCGGATCTCCAGTGAGTCGGGGAGCGCGGATGTGGTGGAAGCGCTGGGAATTCCGGTGAAATTGACGGCCGAGAAAGTGGCGGAGTGCATCCGCCATACGGGCATCGGATTTCTGTATGCGCCGCTTCTGCATCCGGCCGTGAAGCATGCCCAGGAAGCGCGCGTCCTGCTCAAAGGGCGAACGATATTCAATATGCTGGGACCGCTTACGAATCCGATGCGAGCGAGAGTGCAACTGATTGGAGCATTTACGGTACGCGCGGCCGAGATGCTGGCGCACGCGTCGGCGCGGCTTGGGATTCAGCGCGCTTTTGTGGTTCACGGCGCCGAAGGGTTGGATGAGATCAGCACGGCGGGTCCGACGACGGTGTTCCTGGTAGAGGACGGAAAGGTGCAAAAAGGCGGATGGACGCCCGGTGATTTCGGACTTCCAAAATCTTCGATGGAGGATCTGAAAGGCGGGGATCCGAAAGTGAACGCCGAAATCATTCGCGCGGTGCTAGAGGGCAATCAGGGGCCACAGAGGGACATCGTGGTGGCGAATGCGGCGGCGGCTCTGCTGGTAGCGGGTCGAGCGACCGACTTGAAGACCGCGGTCGCGGTCGCGGCGGAGTCTATCGACAGCGGAGCGGCCAAGCAAAAGCTCAATCAGCTAATTGAATACACGGCTACTCTGATCCATGAAACAGTTTGAAATTCAGGAGTTCGGAGTAGAAAATCTCGCGCTCGTGGAGCGGGATGTGCCGCGTCCGGGCGCGGGCGAAGTTCTGGTCAAGATGAGGGCGGCATCGCTGAATTATCGCGACTATATGGCCGCGAAGGGAGTTTACAACCCAAGGCTCAGGCGTCCGATGATTCCGTTATCCGATGGGGCGGGCGTGGTGGAAGAGATTGGCCCGGGAGTCATGCAGTTCAAGAAAGGGGATCGCGTGGCTTCCTGCTTTTTCCAAGGATGGCAAGACGGGCCGCCTGCGAAGGAGAAACTCGAGGCAGCGTTGGGTGGCGGGGTGGATGGAGTCCTGCGCGAGTATGCAGTGTTCTCGCAGACCGGATTGGTTGCTGTCCCCAGCAGCTTGAGCGACGAAGAAGCTGCCACATTGCCTTGCGCGGCGCTGACCGCCTGGCACGCGCTGTTTGAGAATGTGGCGGGCGCGCCTGGCGACAGCGTAGTGATTCAGGGAACGGGGGGCGTATCGGTTTTCGCGCTGCAGTTTGCAGCTGCCGCGGGATTGCGCGCGATTGTTACGTCCAGCAGCGATGAAAAACTGGCGCGAGCGCGCCAGATGGGCGCCAGCGAAACGATCAACTACAAGGCCACTCCGGATTGGGAGAAGATTGCTCGCAAGCTGACGGGTAATGAGGGTGTCGATCATGTTATTGAGGTCGGAGGAAGTGAGACGATGCCTCACAGCTTGCGGGCCGTGCGGACCTATGGGCTCGTCAGCGTGATCGGCGTACTGAGCGGCGCCGAACCTACCGTCAGTCCTGTTTCCATCCTGATGAACAGCGTGCGGGTGCAGGGCATTTACGTGGGTTCGCGCGCGATGTTCCAGCGCATGAACCGCGCGATAGAGTTTCATCGCATAAAGCCGGTGATCGACCGGACGTTTGATTGGACGGAAATCAAGGAAGCACTGCGCTACATGGAGACGCAGCAGCATTTCGGGAAGATCTGCTTGCGATTCTGAGAAGCCTATTCGAATGGCGCGTCGTCTTCGCCGGTGTCGGAAGCGAGATTCTCGAATTTCGTGTAGCGGTTCAGAAAAGCGAGCTTGACGCGGCCGGTGGGACCGTTGCGCTGCTTAGCGAGAATTAGTTCGGCCAACCCCTTCAGGCTTTCTTTGTCTGGGCGGTACACTTCTTCACGAAAGATAAAGGCGACCATATCGGCGTCCTGCTCGATGGATCCGGATTCGCGCAGATCGCTCAACATCGGACGATGATCACCAGTGCGCGTTTCCGGCGCGCGGCTGAGCTGGGAGAGGACCAGGAAAGGAACGCGCAGTTCTTTCGACATCAATTTGAAGCCGCGGGAAAGCGAGCTGATCTCCTGGACGCGATTCTCGAACCGTCCGCGGCCTTGCATGAGCTGGAGATAGTCGACAATGACCAGCCCGAGATCCTGCTCGGCTTGTAAGCGCCGCAGTTTCGAGTGGACGTCCATCAGGTTCGTGCCGGCGGTGTCATCCAGAAATAGCGGCGATTCAACGATGCGATAGAGCGCGTCCTGGAGCGAACGCCGTTCGTCCTGGTTGAGATAACCGGCGCGAAAGCGTTGCTGATCGACACGGGCGGACGCGCAAATGATGCGCGTCAGCAAAGACTCTTTCGACATTTCGAGTGAGAAGACCGCGACGGCTTTCGGGTTCTTCGGATTGCAGGCGACGTGCTGGGCGATATTGAGCGCAAGTGCGGTCTTGCCCATTGCCGGTCTCGCGGCGAGAATGAAGAGCTCGCCTTCGCGCAGACCGCCGGTCATCTCATCAAACTTGAGGAAGCCGGTACTGATTCCCTTGATGCGCTTGCTGGCATCGAGGAAGGCGTTGATGCCGCCTTCGTATTCAGTGACGATCTGCGCCGGACTGGCAAGTGCGCTTCTCGATTGCGTGTCGCCTATTCTGATGAAGGCGTCTTCGACCGCGCCAAGGATCTGCTTGGGATCCTCTTCGCACCCCATGCAGCGATTGATTGTGTCCTGAGAAACGGTAATGATGAGCCGAAGAAGCGCTTTCTCTTTGACGATCGCGACATAGCTCTCGACATTGTGCAACTGAGGCAGACCGTCGTCGAGCGACACGAGATAGCTGAGGCCATCAACAGACTGGAGTTGACCCTGCTTCATCAGCTCGTTGGCGAGCGTGACGCGGTCGATCTTTTCTCCACGCTCGTGCAGCTCGGTCATGCGCAGGAAAATGCGGCGATGCTTCTCCAGACTGAAGTCGTCCGCGGTGAGAGTGCCGGCGACCTGGAGAAACGCGTTGTCGCTGCTCATAATGGCGCCGAGGACAAATCGCTCGGCGTCGAGGTTGTCGGGCAGCGGATGATCGAGACTAATGTCGCGTACGGCCATGACAGCGGGACACGGTTACTTTACTGAGAGAAGTACTAGGCTTCAATGGCGAAGATCGAGAATGACCGGTGTTCCACAGGGGAGAATGCGCCGGCCAGCAGGAGAAAAATTTTGTCAACCGCATTTCCACAACCTTTCCTAGTACATTTTCGCCTAACTTTGTTTCGAACGTTTGTGGAGGTGGAAGGTGATGGGTTCCCTTGACAGACTGATATACTGAAGTTTCGAAAGGGGCCCGCCAGGCTTGGCGGGCTTTTTTGTTAGCGGCACCAGGATGAAGATGAGCAAGGTTCTCGATTTCGATAAGCAAGACGGGCTGATTACAGCAGTTGTGCAGGATGCGAAGACGCACCGCGTGCTGATGGTCGGATATATGAATCGTGAGGCGTTCGATAAGACGATTGGCACGCGGCACGTGACTTTTTTCAGCCGCTCCCGGCAGAGGCTTTGGACAAAGGGCGAGAGTTCCGGGCACTATCTGCTGCTGCAATCCATCGCGACCGACTGTGATGGAGATGCTTTGCTGGTGCAAGCCGAGCCACTGGGACCGGGCGTTTGCCATAACGGTTTTGAGAGCTGCTTCTATCGAACTTTCAAAGATGGAGATTGGGTGAAGACGGAAGCGCCCGTCTACGATGCAGCCGCGGTGTACGGAGTCCAGCAGTGAAGCTCAAGCTTGGCATCCCTAAGGGAAGCCTCGAGGCGGCCACCATCGATCTATTCCGGAGAGCCGGGTTCATCATTACGACGAGCAGCCGCAGTTATTTTCCCGCGATTGATGACCCGGAGATTGACTGCATGCTGATTCGCGCCCAGGAGATGGCGCGCTACGTCGAGGACGGGGTGCTCGATGCAGGGTTGACGGGCCGCGACTGGGTGGAAGAGAACGAAGCCAACGTAGAAACGATTGCGGACCTGATCTATGCGAAGCAGAGTTTTGGGAAAGTCAGGTGGGTGCTGGCAGTGCCGGACGCGTCACCATTCCGCAGCGTCCAGGACCTGCAGGGGCGAATTATCGCAACCGAACTCGTGAACATGACCGAGAAGTTTTTCGCCCACCGCAACGTGCGCGCGAAGGTGGAGTTCAGTTGGGGCGCAACGGAGGTCAAGCCACCCGAACTGGCCGATGCAATTGTGGAAGTCACCGAGACGGGATCTTCGCTGCGAGCGAATAAGCTGAGGATTCTCGAAACGGTGCTCGAATCGAACACGCAACTTATCGCCAACATCGAATCGTGGGCAGACGGTTGGAAGCGGCGCAAGCTGGAAGACATGAAGATGCTGCTCGAAGGCGCAATGAACGCGCTGGGCAGGGTCGGTCTGATGTTGAACGTTCGTAAGGACCGCCTGTCCGCGGTGTTGAATGTGCTTCCGGCTCTGAAAAATCCAACGGTTTCTCAACTCAGCGACGATAACTGGGTTGCGGTGAACACGATTGTGGAGGAGTCGGCGGTGCGGCACATCATCCCGCGTTTGAAGGAAGCAGGCGCGCAGGGCATTGTCGAATACCCGCTGAACAAGATCGTGATGTAACGATGATTCCGATCCACTATCTGAACGACTTGCAAAGCCATGGGATGCCGGATGGTGCTCCGCGGGGGTTCATCCTAGGACGCAAGAAGACTGGCGCGGAATGTGAGGCGGCTGTACGGCCGATTATCGATGCCGTGCGGCAGGAGAAAGACGCGGCTCTGCTGCGATACGCGCGGGAGTTGGATGGGATCGGCGATCTGCCCCTGAAGGTTTCAGAGGAAGAGCTCGTTACTGCCGCGGCTTTGATGAGTCCGGAGGTTTGCCTAGCCGCGAAAAAAGCGATCGAAAACATCCGGCAATTTGCTGAGGCGCAGTTGCCGCGTGAGCGGTTCGAAGAGTTTTCACCAGGACGGAAGCTGGGTTGGATAGTTCGGCCGCTGGGAGCAGTCGGGTGCTATGTGCCGTCCGGCCGATATCCGTTGCCTTCGACGCTGTTGATGACGGCGGTGCTGGCGCAGACGGCCGGCGTTGGAAGAATTTGCGTCACGTCGCCGCATCCGTCGGTCGAAATACTTGGTTGCGCACGAATGTTGGGGATACAAGAGGTGTACCGCGTTGGCGGGGCGCAGGCGATTGCGGCGATGGCCTACGGTACCGAGACGATTCCGCGCGTCGACCGAATTGTGGGTCCGGGAAACGCGTATGTTGCGGCGGCAAAGAAAATAGTGGCGGGAGACGCTGGTATCGATTTCCTCGCGGGGCCAACTGAGATTTTGATTTTGGCCGAGAAAGGCGATCCGAGGCTGATTGCTGCGGACATGCTGGCGCAGGCGGAGCACGACGTGAGTGCGAGGGCGCTACTCTTTACGACATCTCGCGGGTTGGCCGATGGCGTCGCGGCTGAAATCGATCGGCAGCTCGGAACGTTGCCTACGGCGGAGGTGGCGCGTCAATCGATTGAGAACAGCAGCGCGATCATGGTGTTTTGCGACATAGAACATGCCTTGGTGTGCGCCAACATGGTCGCCCCGGAACATCTCAGCCTGCACGATGCGGCGCTGCTGCCGAAGATTACCAACGCGGGCACTGTGTTTTTGGGGCCGCACTCGCCGGAATCGGCTGGGGATTACGCGGCTGGGCCCAGCCATGTTCTGCCGACGGGCGGCGCGGCCCGGCTGCGCGGCGGTTTATCCGTAACGGATTTCGTAAAAATAATTGCTATACAGGAATTTTCTTCGCAAGGCTTGCGGGAGCTCGCTCCGGCAATCACAACTCTCGCGCGAGCGGAGGGTTTAGAGGCGCACGCACGCGCCGTGGAGGTTCGTTCTGCCAGCTAATCCAGATCTAGACCTAGAAGCGTCAGCGCCCGCTTCGGATGAAGCCAAGATCCTGAAGCCCCGCGAGGCGGTGCTGCGGATGGCTCCCTATCATCCGCCAACGGCAGGCCGCAGAAATAAACTGCGGCTCGATTTCAACGAAAACACAGTCGGCGCCCCGGCGCATGTGATCGATTTCATCAAGCGCTATCTCACGGCCGCTGATCTCAGCATTTATCCGGAGTATGACCACGCAATCGAGGATCTTTCGTGCCATTTCGGTGTCGGAATCGATGAGCTAACGGTGACGAATGGGACGGACGAGGCGATTCAGCTCCTCATGAATACGTATGTCGATGACGGCCATGAACTACTCATTCTGCGGCCGTCGTATGCGATGTACCGGTTCTATGCACAGCTCGCGGGCGCCGTTGTGGAAGAGATCGATTACCGGCCGGAGACGCTGGCATTTCCGCTGGAAGAGCTGGTTGAACGGCTTACGCCTTCGACGAGAGCCGTTCTGATCAGCAATCCGAACAACCCCACAGGCACGGGCACAAGCAGGAATGGAATTGAGGAGATCCTTGCGAAAGCGAGCGATGCTGCGGTGTTGATTGATGAAGCCTATTACGAGTTCAGCGGGGTGACAGTGCTTCCGCTGCTCCCGGAATACCCGAATCTGTTTGTCAGCCGTACTTTTTCTAAGGTGTACGGAATGGCGGGGATGCGTTGTGGTTGCCTCTTTTCGCAGGCGGCGAACATGAGCTATCTCAGAAAGGCGCAATCTCCGTATAGCGTGAATGCGATGGCGGCGATGGCGGCACGGATTGCGGTGCAGGATCAGGGTTTCGTCGAGGATTATGTTCTCGAAGTCCTGACTGCGCGCGAGCTGCTGTGCGTCGGGTTGGAAAAGCTGAAGATTCCCTATGTCGAGAGCCAGGCGAATTTCGTACTGTTTCAAGCGGGTGATCGGGCACTTGAGATTCGGGACGCATTGCGGGAGCGCGGAATACTGGTCAGAGACAGAAGCTACGAACTGCCGGGTTGCGTGCGGGTGACCGTGGGAACTCGCGATCAGATCGGGCGGTTCCTGGACGAATTGGAGCAGATTTGGTAGGGGCCGCCGCGCCGCCGACTGTCATCGTCTTCGATATGGACGGGGTGCTCGTCGAAGTCACCCAATCGTATCGCGAAGCGATCCGCGAAACCGTGCGGCACTTCACGGGCGAGACTGTGACGCATGAGTTGATCCAGAATTTCAAAGAGCAGGGTGGTTGGAATAACGACTGGCTCCTATCACACCGGCTGATCACGGATCGTGGCGGTCGGGCAGAGTACGGAGATGTGGTGGAGTACTTTAACCGGATCTTTCTCGGCGAGAATGGCAATGGTTTGATTCGGAATGAGAAGTGGATGCCGCGGCCAGAGCTGTTGAAGCGGCTCGCCGAACGAGCAACTCTGGCGATCTTCACCGGCCGGGCGAAATACGAAGCGGATGTCACGCTCGAGCGATATGCGGCCGATGTTGCTTTTCATCCGATCGTGACGGATGAATCAGTCGCGAATCCCAAACCGGCGCCGGACGGACTGGAATTGATCAAGCAGGAGTATCCGGGGCGAGCGATTTGGTATCTGGGCGATACGGTGGATGACGCGCGCAGTGCGCAGACTGCCGGCGTACCCTTTGTTGGAGTCGCCATGCCGAGCGGTTTGCGGCCCGTGGAGAATGCGAATCTTCTGCGAGGGTACGGTGCTTTCGCTGTGCTGTCGGACATTAATGAACTGGAAGCGCTGGTGGACCGCGGCGTTCCGCAACCGGCATGAGAGAAGCGTCGGTCGAGCGGAATACGAAAGAGACGCAGATTTCGGGGAAGCTCCGCATTGAAGGCGAGGGACGATACGAGATCTCGACGGGGATTCGGTTTCTGGATCACATGCTGGAGCTTTTCAGCAAACACGGAGCGTTTGATCTGGCATTGAACGCGCGCGGCGATCTCGATGTGGATCAGCACCACACGGTAGAAGATATGGGTATCGTGCTGGGAGAGCTGTTTTCGAAGGCGCTCGGAGACAGGCGCGGCATTAATCGGGCCGGTTACTTCCTGCAGCCGATGGATGAGACGCTGGCGCTGGCGGCGGTGGATCTCGGCGGAAGGCCGGCGCTCGTTTACGACCAGCAGGTGACGGTCGTGCACGTTGGCGACTTGCAAACAGAGCTTCTCGAGGATTTCTTTTTGGGCTTCGTGAATCACGCGGGAGCAAATCTGCATGTGAAGGTGATGTATGGCCGCTCAAATCACCATAAGATCGAAGCAGCGTTTAAATGTTTTGCGCGTGCCATGCGGTACGCCTGTTCGACGGACGAACGATTGAAGGATCAGTTGCCATCGACAAAGGGACTGCTGTGACCACTATTGTCGATTACGGAGCGGGCAATCTCCGATCCGTGCAGAACACCCTCGATGAGCTTGGGGCGAGTTATCGCGTCACAAATAAGCCGGAGGCGGTGCGGAGCGCGTCGAAGCTAATTCTGCCGGGGGTCGGCCATTTTGGGCAGATGATGCATGCGATCGAGAAGCTTGGGCTGCGAGAGCCCTTGATCGAACGAATCGAGAGCGGAGTTTCATTCTTGGGCATTTGCATCGGCTTGCAGTGCCTGTTTGAGAACAGTGAAGAAGCGCCAGGGAATCGCGGGCTGGGCATATTTTCCGGGACGATCAAGCGGTTCGTGGGCAGCGTGCGGATTCCGCACATGGGTTGGAATTCCTTGATGAAAACGAAGCCTACGAAGCTGCTGCGCGGGCTGGATGATGAAACCTTCACGTATTTTGCGCACAGCTATTACGCGCCTGTAATAGACGCCACCGCCGCGACATGCACCTACATGCATCCGTACACGGCGGTTCTGGAACGGGACAATGTTCACGGGGTGCAATTTCATCCCGAGAAATCGGGGCCAGTGGGATTGCATGTGATGCGGAACTTTCTCGAGATTTAAGATGTTGGCGAAGCGCATTATCCCCTGCCTGGACGTGACGGGCGGGCGCGTCGTGAAGGGCGTCAACTTTGTCGATCTGCGGGATGCGGGTGATCCGGTGGAATTAGCCGAACGATACAACGTGCAGGGTGCAGATGAGTTGGTCTTTCTGGACATTACGGCCTCGAGCGACGCACGGGAGATCATGGCCGACCTGGTAGCGCGCACCGCCCGGCGCGTTTTCATTCCCTTAACCGTAGGGGGCGGAATTCGCAGTGTGGCCGATGCGCGGAAGATTATCCTGGCAGGCGCGGACAAGGTGAGCGTGAATACGGCAGCGGTCCGCCGGCCAGAGCTGATTCATGAGTTGAGCTTTGAATTCGGCGCTCAGGCGGTGGTGCTCGCCATAGATGCTCGCCGCTCGGGCCGCGGCAAATGGAATGTCTACACGAAGGGCGGACGGCACGACGAAGGGATGGATGCGATTGAGTGGGCAAGGCGCAGCGAGGAGTTGGGCGCCGGAGAGATTCTACTCACTTCAATGGACACGGACGGCGTGCAGACGGGCTTCGATTGCGAGCTGACACGAGCGGTTGTCGACGCGACGACCATTCCGGTGATTGCATCGGGTGGCGCGGGAAGTCCGGAGGACTTTGTGACGGTACTGACGGCCGGGCGAGCGGATGCTGCCTTGGCCGCTTCAGTTTTCCATTACGGGAAGTACACGGTGACCGATCTAAAACGCGCGCTCGCTGAGGCGCACGTGCCAGTGAGGCCCGCAGCATG
>JAFATG010000279.1 GCA_019244055.1 Acidobacteriaceae bacterium
ATGCAGAGCCGTGATCAGGCCCTGATGATCCTGCATGGAAACGGTCACAACGTGTACGTTCGCTTCCAAACGCGCGCAGAGAATGCCTTTCGGATTGCGGTAACCGGCCCGGCCATCGAGCGTAAAATCCTGGGGACAAATCTGTAAGACCTGCCGATCCTCCTCGAGCCGGACGCGAGCGGCCAGCTCGATGGCATAGCGGAGGTCGTCTGGTTCGATTTCGCGGCGCCGGCCGAACTCGTAGAGTCCCCGGCTGTTCACTCCCGAGACACAGCCGCCCATACCGATGACAGCCGATTCGGGCGAGACTTGGGCGCGAACTTCAGCCTCATGAAGGGCAAAGCGGATGCTTTCGGCAAGGGCTTCCTGGTCGGTGAGACGCCCGCGATTCCATGCTTGAACAGGTGCTTCGCCGTAGCCCAGGAAGCGAAGGGATTCTTCTTCGAGCGCGCAGATTACCACGCGGGTGCTGATGCTACCCAGGTCAACACCTACGGCTAATTTAGTTTTACTGCCCACCTACTGATCTCCTACTGCGGTGATGACGCCGTCGACGCGCAGGTCGAGCGTGCCCGCATCGGGGCGTTTCTGTTTGATCTCCGAATAATTTGCTAGGAAGTTCTGGAGGCGATCGGAGTAGTTCTCGTCTCCTAGCATTAAATTCACAACGGTGTTGTCGACGTGTTCGGCAACAATCAGATCATTCGGATCGGCGACGTTGATTTCAGAGATCTGTCCGGCCAGCGTGCCGACTTCCCGGAGCATCCCCAGAACACGGCGAACGCGAGCGCGGCGATTCTCTATCGATTCGCTTTCTCGGATTCCGGCAATGACAGGAAGGGTAAACTTTGCTGGAACCCGAGGACGCAAAATGTAGCCGTCGCGATCGATTAACGCAAAGCGGGACATGCCGTCCTTATGATTCGGCGGCAAACGAACAAAAGCGACGGGGATTCGTTCATGAATCTGTACCTTCAGCGTGTTGGGCCAGATCTTCGTAACCGTCGCGTCTTCCACCCAGTCGATCTCCAGAAGCTGAAGACGGCGGGTCTGGAGCGGTACCAGATAAAGACTGCGGCCAAAGTCCTCCGCGAACAGGTGACGGATTTGGGACGCCGACGCATAATGAATTCCCTCCACGATAAGATTTGGGCTCTGTCTCGCGAACTCCTCCGCCTCTGGGATGCGGAAGCGATCGTCCTTGATTAAGAACTCTTCGGTACTGCGCCAGGCGAACATGGTGCTCACCATCAGCAGCACACCGGCGATCAGCCAAAATGCGAATTTCGCCCAGCGGAAACGCTCGACAGGCTGTTCGTAGCGCGCCATCAGGCGGCCGCCTCCCGTAGCTTGTCGAGAATCCTGTCCGCGGCCTGAGAGACATTCCCCGCCCCAAGGGTGATGATCAGATCACCGCGTTGAACGGCGGCACTAATGGCAGCAACACCATCCTCCAGCGAGGGCACGTAGTGAACGGAACGATGGCCGTAGGAACTGATCTTGTCCAGCAGCGCTTCAGAGCTGACACCTTCAATGGCAGGTTCGGAGGCAGCGTAAATGTCGAGGAGAAAGAGATTGTCGGCCTGATGAAAAGCCGTCCCGAACTCATCGAGAAGGTGCTGGGTGCGCGAATACCTGTGAGGTTGAAAAAGGACGTGAATGCGGTTATACGGGCACAGCCGGGCGGCGGCGAGCGTTGCCTTTATCTCAGTTGGATGGTGGCCGTAATCGTCGATTACAGTAACGCCACCCTGTACGCCACGGATCGAAAAACGGCGATCGACACCACTGAATGCGGCGAGGCCCTCGCGGATTTCAAGCACCGGCACCTCCATCTCCAAGCAGACGGCGATGGCAGCGGTGGCATTCAGAACATTGTGCAGTCCGGGAACCGCAAGACGAAAAACCCCGAGTTCGCCTGCGCGGCGGCGAATGGAAAAGCTGCTCCCGACGGGCGTCAGGTCCACATTCTGGATTTCAAGATCTACTTGCGCGGAACGGCCGTAAGTGATCGTGCGACGGCGAACGGCAGGGAAGATCTGCTGGATGTTCTCGTCTTCCATGCACAAGACCACGGCCCCGTAGAACGGAACTTTGTTCACGAATTCGATGAAAGCCGATCGGATGTCTTCGAGCGAGGCGTAATGGTCGAGGTGCTCGCGGTCGATATTCGTCACGACAGCGACGATAGGCGCGAGCTTCAGAAAGGATCCGTCGCTCTCGTCGGATTCCACCACGAGGATGCTGCTCTTTCCGACACGAGCGTTCGAACCTTCGAGACCCGCGACACGGCCGCCCACCACAACTGTGGGATCAAGCTTCGCCGCATTCAGAATAGAGGCGACCATGGAGGTGGTGGTGGTCTTGCCATGGCTACCTCCGACGGCGATGCCGAATTTTAAGCGCATCAACTCGGCAAGCAGTTCGCCTCGCGGGATCACAGGGACTTGCAGGCGGCGCGCCTCCGCCACTTCCGGATTGCCTGGATCGAGGGCAGAGGTGACCACAATCGCCCTGGCGCCAGTAACGTTCTCTGCTTTGTGGCCGAGGTGGACTGTTGCGCCGAGCCTCGACAGGCGGTCTGTGATGGCGCTGGGCTTGAGATCGGATCCGGACACCTGATACCCGAGGGTGAGCAGGACTTCCGCGATCGCGCTCATTCCGATGCCCCCTATTCCCACGAAGTGCACGTGTTGGGGCTTAAAAAACATTCTTCAAAAGTATTGTTTCGGCTTTCATCGGTAGTGTCAATGCGGAAAACCGGATATCCAGTGATTCACGACAAATTTTTTGCGATTCCGTGTTGGAGTACCTCTTGCGGACGCTGCGCGGCTTCCTCCATGACGTCGGCAGCACGCTCGGCGGCGCCCGGGTTTGCGAACTTGCGAACGTGGTCGCGCATCGCGCTCAGTTCGGCAGGGTTCTGGCGCAGGGATTCGATCTCTTGAAAGAGGCGCTCGCCGGTGGTTTCCGCGTCGAGAATCATGCGGACGGCTTTAGCATGAAGGAGCGCTTCGGCGTTCTTTCGTTGATGATCATCAGCGGCAAACGGGAAAGGAACCAGAACAGACGCCATGCCCGCGGCGGCGATTTCGCTCAACCCACCCGCGCCGGACCGCCCGATCACCAGATCCGCTGCCGCAAAGGCGTTCGGCATGTCCCGGATAAAGGGGACGATTTCGCCCTCGAGGCCAGTTTCGGCGAATTCAGCCGCTAGCGCGGCATGTTCGGCAACACCGCTTTGGTGAACGATATGGATGGGAACCTGTCGGTTACGGAACAGAGGCCAGCTTTCGCGTGACGCCCGGTTCAGAGTACGTGAGCCTTGACTGCCACCGGTGATCAGCACCGTGAAAGGGCCGCTCACCTTCGGCTGCAAGGCGAAAAATTCGGGTCGCACAGGCAGACCGGTGACTTCGGACTTGTCGAACGGAAACCAGGCTTTTGTGGACTCGAAGCCGAGGAGCGCCCGATAGACCCGCTTGCCCATTCTTCGATTGGCGAATCCTGGAGTGGCGTTCGGTTCCATGATGACGAGCGGAATCCGGGACACGACTGCGGCAAGCATAACCGGGCCGGCTACGAACCCACCCATGCTGAAAACAGCGCGGGGCCGAAACCGATTGAGAAGTCTTCGAGCCGCTAAGATGCTGGCGGGCAGTTGCAGGGACGTATGGATTTGCCGGCGAGCGCCGGCGCGATTGAGCGCTCCGATGCGTATGAACTCGATATCGTAGCCAACTTCGGGAACGAGGCGTGCCTCCATACCTTCACGGGTGCCGATAAATAAAAGGTGGTGACCGCGATCGCGCAGGACGCGCCCCACGGCCAGCGCCGGAAAGACATGCCCCCCGGAACCGCCGCCCGTAAGTACGAAAGAATACGGCATTGCTTTACTGCTTAGGCGGCGTGCTCACTCACGCTCAGCAGCATGCCCAAAAGCAGGAGCGTGCTGAGCAGTGAACTTCCTCCGTAGCTGATGAACGGCAGCGGAATGCCCTTATTGGGAACGAGATCGAGCGCCACGCTGATATTTATGAAGGCCTGCACGACGACACATACGGTCACGCTCAAGGCCAGATACTTGCCGAAATTATCTGTGGCGCGAACGTAGGTGCGTATGCCGCGCCAAAGCACGACGACAAATCCTAAGAGCAGCAGGGCTGCTCCGAAAAAGCCGGTCTCTTCCCCGATGACGCCGTAGATGAAGTCGGTATGTGCTTCAGGAAGATAGAGCATTTTCTGCTTACTCTCCATCAAGCCGACTCCAAAGAAACCACCCGAGCCGACGGCGATCTTCGACTGGAGCTGCTGGTAACCTGGATCGCTGGTGGAGGCGGTCTTACGCGCGTAGTTCAGGATGTGGTTACCGGGATCGATCCTGGCGAGCAGTTTGTGATCCTTATCGAGGAAATCAATGGCGCGCGCCAGGCGATACGGCTTCATGGCAATGAAGCCGAGGCCGAGAATAAGACCAAGTATCCCGCACGGGATCAGATATCGATATTCGATGCCGGCAACAAAGATCACGGCAATCGTGGTCGTTACCAGAACTACCGCAGTGCCGAAGTCGGCGAAGGCGACGGCAAGCGCCATGAATGAGATTACGATGGCAATCGGCCCGAGCGTGTGCTTCTCGTTGACAGCACCCATACGACGGCAGAGGAAGAAGGCGAGGAAGAGCGCCAGAGCCGGCTTGGCCAGCTCAGACGGCTGAAGCGTGAATGGCCCGGCATGCAGCCAGCGATGGCTGCCCGAATCGGTGATATACACGACAACCAGCAGCAAGAGGACCACGCCTAGACCGGCGAAGGCGAATCTGGGACTGTTCCACTGACGGTAGTCGCGGCGCATGCAAACCAGCAGAGCAATGAACGAAAAAGCGGCCCAGCCAAGCTGGCGGACAAAAAAGTGTGTGCTGGAGACGTGATATTTGAGCTCGGCTATGAAGGAGGAGGCGCTATAAACCATCACCAGCCCGAAGCACACCAGTGTCAGCACGGTAAGAAAGAGTATCCAGTCTGTTTTGAGGCGTTGCGCCATTTCGATTAAGACAATTCTGCCACTAAATGTTTGAACGATCTTCCACGTTGCTCATAATCTTGGAACTGATCGAAGCTGGCGCAGGCAGGCGCAAGCAGCACGGTGTCGCCCGGCTCTGCATGGCTGCGGGCATACTGGATAGCGCGATCGAGCGTGCCGCAATCGATTAGCGGGACCGCGCCGTCCAGAGCTTTTCGGATGAGCGGGGCGGCAGCGTAGAGATAAGGCGGTTCGGCGCCGATGAGGAGTGCAGCTCGGGCGCGAGCATGCAGCGGCGAACGGAGAGGAGCATAGTCGCTGCCCTTATCCTTGCCTCCCAAAATGATCCACAGATTTCGTGGAAATGCGTCGATCGCTTTAAGAGCGGCATCTACATTGGTCGCCTTCGAATCGTTGTAGTATTCGACGCCATCAAGCGTACGTACGAATTCTATGCGGTGCTCCACGCCGGGGAAGGACTCTACCGCCGGACCAAGCATTTCGAGATTGGCTCCGGCGAGATAAGCAATCGCAGATGCCGCCATCACGTTCTCCAGGTTGTGAATCCCGCGGAGTTTGATTTGAGAGCGGCTCATGAAGGGCACGCCGTTCCAGCAGAGGTCGGAGTGCTGCAAGGAAACGCCCGATGGGACCGGCTGCGACGCGCTAAACCAGAAAACTTGCGCTTTAGTCTTCGAGGCGAAGCCGCGGCAGCCAGCATCGGCATAGTTCAAGACGGCGCAGTCGTCGGCCTGCTGCATCTCGAATAACCGTGTCTTGGCGGAAATGTAATTCTCGAAAGTATGATGCCGATCGAGATGATCCGGCGTGATATTCAGGCACGAGGCAATCTCAGCGCGGAAATGGGAAATGGATTCAAGCTGGAAACTGGAGAGCTCGAGTACGTTCCACTGATTCTCGGAAGATGACTTGACGAGCGAGGCAACGGCGGTTCCGATATTCCCGCCCACCTGACACTCGATGCCGCACTGCTTTAGGAGATGACCGGTCAGAGCGGTGGTCGTGGTCTTGCCGTTCGATCCGGTGATGCCGGCGACCGGTCCTTTGAGAAAATACGACGAGAGCTCGACTTCGCCGATGGTGGGTATTTGGCGAGCCCGCACGTCCGCTAACAGCGGCAGGTCGTAGGGTACCGCGGGCGAGAGGACAATCAGATCTGGTGTCTTGCCGTCACCCGCAAGATTGGCCGGCTCCTGCGATACAACGGGGACGCCGAGCGCATCGAAGGGAGCCCGCTCCTCGGGCGTGAGCGGGCGTTCCTCCATCGCTCGGACGCAAGCGCCACGTTCGCGCAACAGTTTGGCA
Source organism: Acidobacteriaceae bacterium (assembly GCA_019244055.1). Taxonomy (GTDB): domain Bacteria; phylum Acidobacteriota; class Terriglobia; order Bryobacterales; family Bryobacteraceae; genus Bog-105. Next base: position 6,349 of record JAFATG010000279.1, read on the forward strand.
GCGGCTAGTCCGGAGCGCTTCGTGCCCACGACCACGACATTCTTGCCGCCCAGTTGCACCTTTACCTCAGCTTCAGAGTGGTGAGCGCGAATAACGCCATCACGAGTCCGGCGATCCAGAAGCGCACGATTACGGTTGATTCGGTCCAGCCGAGCGCCTCGAAATGATGGTGTATCGGCGCCATTTTGAAAATTCGTTTGCCGTGCCGAAGCTTATAGCTGCCGACCTGGAGGATCACGGATAGAGCTTCAATGACATAGACGCCACCGATAAGGAACAGCAGAATCTCCTGCTTAATCAGCACGGCGACAATACCCAGGCCACCGCCGAGCGCAAGGGATCCGATATCGCCCATGAACACCTGGGCCGGATGGCAGTTATACCAAAGAAAGCCGAGGCTGGCGCCCACCATGGCCGCGCAGAAAATCGTCAGTTCCTGCGAGCGTGGCAAGCGCGCGAGATCGAGATAGGAGGAGAGATCCGCGTTGCTCGAAACGTAGGTAAGGGCAGTCATTGCGCCGGAAGCGATGATCATCAGACCAATGGCAAGGCCGTCGAGCCCGTCCGTCAAATTGACGGCATTCGACGAACCGACCATTACGATGACGATGAACAAGTAAAAGAACACGAACGCAAGCGGATACGTCCAGAAGTTCCTGGTCAGGGATTCGACCAGCAAATCCGGCTTGTATTGCTTAAAAAACGGGAAATTGATAGCGGTCGAATAGGCCTGTTTGGCGTGTAGCAGCAGCAGGAAGAAGCCGATGAGCATAGCCACGAAGACCTGTGCCCAAAATTTCCGGCGCACAGTGAGGCCGAGATTGCGTTTTCTTGCGATTTTGGCGTAGTCATCAACAAAGCCGATCACTCCGAACCCGAGCAATCCGAGCAGAGCGAGCCAGACATATGGATTCGAAAGATCGGCCCAAAGTAGGGTCGGGATGACGATCGCGATCACGATGAGCAGCCCTCCCATGGTCGGAGTTCCGGCTTTTCTTTTATGGGACTGAGGACCGTCGTCTCGTATGTGCTGGCCGAAGCTCCACTCGCGCAATTTGGCAATCAGCCAGGGGCCCAGCGCAAGGGTGAGCCCAAGCGCGGTCAGGCTGGCAAGAGCGCTTCGGGTGGTGATGTAACTGAAGACTCGAAAAGCCGGAATGTATCTATGGAGGACTTGATAAAGCAGCCAGTACAGCATCTTCTATCCTTCCATAGCCGCCAGAGCGAGTTCGATGCGAGTACCGCGCGAGCCTTTAAAAAGGACGGCATCACCCGGCCGAACTGAGTGCCGAAGAAACTCACCAGCCAACTCCGGGGTCTCAAAAAAAAGCGCGGCGCTGTCAGCGAGACCGGCTCGCCTGCCTTCCTCCACCAGGAACCGGCTGGCGCCGCGCACCCCAATCAGCACATCCACACCAGAATGGGCCGCGTAAGCGCCCACTTCGCGATGCAGGTTTTCGGCCATGTGGCCTAACTCGAGCATTTCTCCGAGAACCGCGATGCGACGCTGCGCCGGCTCGTCACGCAGAACATCCAGCATGCTGCGCGCCGCCTCGGGATTCGAATTATAGGAATCGTTCAGGACCGTGACGTTTTGCCAAACGTGACGTTCCCCGCGCATTTTAGGCGCGGAGAGCTGGGCCACTGTCTCGGTGAGATCGTTGAGGTCGATCCCGAAAACGATTGCAACGGCAAGCCCGGCGAGTATGTTCGATACGCTGTGGCGTCCGGTGAGCCGGGTTTGAAAATGAATGCCGTTCACCGTGAAACGCGAACCCGCGGAATTAGATTCAAGCTTCTTCGCGCGGATCTCGGCACAGGGTGAAACCCCATAAGTGATGGAGCGCCCAGCGTGCGCAGTCTTGAAGGTTCGGACGCGCTCGTCGTCCGCACTTAGAACGGCGGTGCCTCCGGGCGGGAGCGATTCGACCAGCTCGCGTTTGGCTGCGGCGATGCCCTCTATCGAATCAAAGAATTCGATATGCGCGTAACCGACATTGGTCACAACGCCGACCTGCGGCTCACAGACGCGGCAGAGGCGGCGAATTTCGCCAGCGTGGTTCATGCCGATCTCGACCACCCCGATCTCGGCATCATTCGGAATACGAAGAAGGCTCAACGGAAGCCCGATGTGATTGTTCAGATTGCCCGCCGTTTTGCCTACCCGGAAGCGGACACCAAGAATTTCCGCAACAATGTCCTTGGTGCTGGTCTTGCCGGCACTGCCGGTAATCGCGACCACCGGACGGCCCCAGGTGCGGCGTGCCCAATGCGCCGTGCTTTGCAAAGCTTGCACGGTGTCGCCAACTAGAAGGACCGGTGCATTATCGAAGGAAACAGGCTCGTTTACGACGGCAGAGACCGCGCCTCGCGCGAGCGCGGCTGACGCGAAGACATTCCCGTCGAGGCGCTCGCCTTGAATCGCGAAAAACAGATCGCCCGGATTAGTTGTGCGGGAGTCAACGCTCCAACCGCGAACACGCAAATTCGCGAGGTTGGCGTGCGCACCCGAGAGCAACGCTCCGGTCACATCGCGAACCTGCGCAAGACAACATTCCATTCGACTCTTATGAGTTCCCGGCGTTTGTAGTAGCGGTGTGATTCCTTCTATCGCGCCCGTATCCAAATGAGCGAAGGACGCGGCGAGCGACCTCGCGATCGTCAAACGGAATCGGACCGTCTCGCAAGATTTGATACGTCTCGTGGCCCTTGCCCGCAAGAATTACCACATCGCCTGCATCCGCGGTCTCTATCGCCTTTTGGATGGCGCGCTCGCGGTCGGGCTCGGTCAAGTGAGGCGTATCGTAGCGGCTCAGACCGACCATCGCATCATTCATAATGGCGAGCGGATCTTCGCTGCGGGGATTGTCCGATGTCAGCACCACGTAATCGCTCAGCTCAGCGGCCGCCATTCCCATCAAGGGGCGTTTCGAACGGTCGCGGTCTCCGCCGCAACCAAATAATGTGATCACCTTTCTCGGCTTCATGCCTCGCGCGACGGAAATGACATTCCGCAAAGCATCGTCGGTGTGCGCGTAATCGACAACCACGGTGAACGGCTGGCCTTCTTCCACGCGCTCAAATCTCCCCGGTACTCTTTGCAACTCCTCTATTCCTTTCTGAATTTGCTGCTCATCCAAGCCGTAAGTGAGCCCTACCGCGCAGGCAAGCAGAATGTTTTGGATATTGATGTGCCCAACAAGGGGCGAAACCACAGGAAACTGACGCTCTCCCGCTATCACAGTGAACCGCAGTCCTTCAAAGGATGAGTCCATGTCGGTAGCGCGCAGGAAGACTTGCCCGCCTTTGCAGGACGGGTCTTGCTGCATGCTGTACCAAAGGACAGTTGTCTCGGCCGAAAGAGCCAAGCGGTGTGCGCTTTCGTCGTCGGCATTCAAAACCGCGAAGCGGGGGGGAGGACCGCTGCGTGGCGTGAACAGCAACTGCTTAGCGCTAAAGTAAGCTTCCATCGTGTGGTGATAGTCCAGATGGTCGCGAGTGAAGTTCGTAAATCCGGCCGTGTGGACGTCCATCGCGTAGATGCGTCCAAGATCGAGCGCGTGGGAAGAGGCTTCGAGCGTCGCGTGAGTGCCGCCCAGCTCTTCGAGCTCATGGAACATCCGAAACAGATCGAGCGATTCCGGAGTCGTGTTGACGGCGGGCAACACACGGCCAGCTAGATGATATTCGATAGTGCCGACCAGCGCTGTCACCTTACCGGCGGCACGCAAAATAGAATCGATCAGCAGAGTGGTGGTGGTTTTGCCGTTTGTGCCGGTAATCGCTGTGACAGCAATTCGGGTATCGGGCTTGTTGTAGAAATTTCGCGCGGCGATCGCGAGAGCTTCGCGGCCGTGGGAAACGTGAAGCCAACTACCGCTGAACCCGCCAGGGCTGGGCCGCTCACTGACCACCGCGATCGCGCCCTTCTGAATGGCAGCGCTGGCAAACTGCGCTCCGTCTATCTTGGAGCCCGAAAACACAAAAAACACATATCCGCGCTCAATTTTGCGGCTGTCGTAGGCCAGGCCTCGCACATCGGACGCGAGTACGACTGAAGGCGCAGGGCGCATCAGCGGAACGCCCTCGAGCACGCGTTTCAGTTCCATGAGAGGCGAAACCTCATCGCGCAAACCTCACCTGGATGTGCTCACCGGGAAGCAGCAAAGAGCCTGCCGACGGGCTCTGTGCCCGGGCCAAGCCATCGCCCGACATATCAATTTCGATTCCGGTTTCCGCAGCTTCTTCCATTACATCTTTGACGGTTTTGCCAACGAAATTCGGTACTTTGGGCGCGTTCGGGTCGGTGTTTTCCGCCACGACTGTCTCCGCTTCTCCGGAGGCCTGCCGCATCTCCTCGAGCGAGGGCGGGTTGCTCAGGGCGGCGACTGTATCAGCGTCGGAATCCTTCTTATGCAGCTTGTCTTCGGCAGCTTTCTCCTTTGCCATGAGGAGCTCAATCTCCTCGGGGACATCCCGGATTACGCCTACCCTGCGCAGAGCGGTCGACATCACCTTCGTCCAAACCGGCCCTGCCGCGGAACCGCCATAGCCCGCTTCACCGGTCGTGCCGGTAATAGTTACAACCACCACGACGGCCGGGTTTTCCAGCGGCGCGAAGCCCATAAAGGAAGCGTTGTATTTGTGCGTGTAGACGTGGTGGGCGTAGTCGTAAATCTGCGCCGTTCCGGTTTTTCCCGCGATGGTGTAGCCCGCTAGGTGAAGTCGGTGGCCCGTGCCTCCCGGTTCCGTGACTACGCGCCGCATCATCGTGCGCATGGTCATGACTGTTTCCGGGTTTAAGACTTGAGTGGGCGGGGGGCTGGGGAGTTGGGTGCGGACTGGCTCCTCTCCGGGTGCCTGCCTCCAAGCCACGAGGTGAGGATGCACGAGAAAACCGCCGTTCGCGATCACGCTACCCGCTTGGGCCAACTGAACGGAGGTTACGGCGATCTCGTGACCCATGGGCACGGAGCCGATCGAGGTCGGCTGCCATCTCTTTAAAGGACGAAGCAGTCCTGGAGCTTCGGCAGGAAGCTCGATTCCCGTCCGGTCACCGAAGCCGAAGCGGCGGATGTAGTCGTACAGGTTCTTATTGCCAACCTGCATTCCGATTCGGATGGCGCCGATATTACTGGAAAACGCGAGCACGTCCTCCATCGATAGCGCCGGATAGGGTTTGTGATCGTGCACAACGCGTCCGAAGATCGTGATGCTGCCGTTTCCGCAGTTGATGATCGTTTCGGGCCTGAGATTGGTGGTCTCAAGCGCCGCCGACAAGGTAATGACCTTAAATACAGAGCCGGGTTCAAACGGCGCGACAACCGCCAGATCCTCACGTCCGTTCGCTCTTTCGCCTGGCAGGAGGTGTTCGTTGAGATCGTAAGTCGGATAGTTTTCAAGCACCAGAATTTCGCCTGTCGTCGGGATCATCGCCACCACACTGCCGTGCTCGGCGTGATTTTGAATCACGGCATCGCGCAAGGCTTCTTTGGCGACAAACTGGACTTCACGGTCAACGGTGAGCCCGATGCTCTTGCCCATCACTGGCTGCTTGACGATTTCGGAAGCGTACGATGTTTGACGGCCGTCCCGTTCGACGCGCATCAGGCCCGGCGTCCCCGCCAGTTCTTTATCAAGCTTCAGCTCGACACCAGCGGCGCCCCGACCATCGCCGTTTACATTCCCAATCACGTGCGCGGCGACATCATTCTGTGGATACGTGCGAACACTGCCCTCACGGATTTCGAGCCAGTCAAGATCCATCGCCTTCAGGGTGGCTGCCTGCTCGGCATTCACGCGCTGATCGACCACGAAGTAGCCGTTATGTCGGCGGGACTGAGCCGCGGTTTCGATAGCGAGTTGGAGTTTCCGGGCGTCGAGGCCGAGAATTCTGGCGAGCAGCGCCGCCGCAAGTTCCTTGTTTGGAATGCGTTTTGGATCTACGACGGCGAAATGCGAAACGGAACTGATAGCGAGCAGTTGCCCGTTGCGATCATAAATCGAGCCGCGAGGGGCATCGATGGGTTCAACCTTCTGCTGCTGCCGGGTGGCGCGTGTGACATAGTCGTCATGCGCGAGGACCTGCAGTTGGAAGAGCCGAAATGTAACAATGAGGGCCCACCCAAGAAGGATGAGCCCTATAATCAGTGCCCGTTCAGTGGACTTCGTGAGTGGCGCGAGGGTCTGTTTTTCCGTTTCCATCACGCACGAAATTCGTATGGCGGTCTGGCATGCTAAAGCCGGCGAGCGGAGGCCGACGCTAACGCGCTTTCAAATCGCTCGCCTGAAGCGGCAGCGAATTGCGCGCCTCCGCGGCTTTCGATTGCGATCCTTGAAGCATCTGGACCTGCTGTGGCTCGGGTTCGGACATGTTCAGCGTCTTCGCTAACTGCTCCAGGCGAGCCACGCTGACGAGCTCGGCCTCTTGCGCATCCAATTTCGCTCTTTGCTGTTCCAGCCGTACCTGCTCTTCTCGCAGATGCTGCATCGTAAAACCTGCAGTGGTGTTGTAAGCGGTGGGAACGAGACCGGCGATGACCAGCATGGCGGCAAGGAAGCCTGTCGCCATCGATCGGCTCCGCGCTCGGCGCGCCGCCGGATCAACTGCGCGAATCACGCCGCTATTGTCGATCTTCTTTACGAAAAGATAGACATCTTCGTTTGCGATAGGCCGCAAACGAGGGCATTCTGTGCGCGCCCAGACAGCGGGCGGCGCATCTGCCAGCTCCAGCTCTCTTACCCCTACAAAACGATTTACGAATGTTGCGAATGACGCCATTGCTCAATCCCCTCTCAAATCCGCTCTAAAGCTCGCAGTTTTGCGCTGCGAGACGCCGCATTTTTCGAAACCTCGTGCTCCGACGGCTTGACTACATGCTTGGTCAGGATTTTCGCCTTTCCCGCTCGCGCCAGTTGCTGGAATGACCGCTTCACCTTGCGGTCCTCGATCGACATGAACGTCAGGATCACGAACCGCCCTCCTGCTTTCAACCGCTCCGGCGCAATCCGGAGCAATGCATCCAGCTCCTCCAACTCGCTGTTTACTTTCAGCCGCAGAGCCATGAACGTTTGGGTGGCCGGGTGGAGTCTCCCCGTTCGCGGCACGGCCTCTTCGATCAGCCGGGCCAACTGTCCCGTCGTACGAAGGGGCCGCGCGCGAACGATTGCTCTGGAGATTCTTCGCGACCTCCTTTCTTCGCCAAGCTGATAAATCAGATCGGCGAGCGCCTTTTCAGGCAGTTCATTCACAAGATCCGCGGCGGTCAACTGCTGAGTGCGATCCATTCGCATATCGAGCGGGCCATCTTCCATGACCGAAAACCCGCGTTCCGCCGTATTCAATTGATACCGGCTCACACCTAGATCCGCCAACACACCGTCCACACTCGCTATCTCGTTCGCGGCCAGCGCCTCAGGCACCTTCGAGAAGGCGCCATGAAAGAACCGTATCCGATCCGCCAGTGCCCCGCTGTTCACTCGAGCCAGTTCGAGCGACTCCGCGTCCTGATCGCACGCAATCACAACGCCCTCCGCGAGCCGCTCCGCAATCGCCCGCGTGTGACCGCCCAACCCAGCGGTCATGTCCACGTACACTCCGTTCGGTCGAATCGCCAGAAACTCGAGCGATTCGCGCAACAGCACCGAATAATGGCGAGGGCCAGCCTCGTCCTGCATACATGGCGGCCTCTAACGTAATCCCTTCTTCTGCAGCGCCCGAAGTTTCTCGTCCAAATTCGACTTTGCCGCTTCCAATTTCTTCTCGTAGGTACCGCTCGGGAATATCTCGATACGCTGCTTGTAGGCGTTCAGATAGACATCCCCGTTCTCAAGGTGCAAATCACGCCGGAGAGTCGTCGGCATCAGCACCCGGCCCTGCGCATCAATCTCCATGTCCTCACCGTAATGATTCGCGATGAAAGCGATGTCGGCCCGTATGTCGGCGTCCTCGCCCGGCTCCTGCAGCATCTTTTCCGTATCGCGCCAGACCGAAATCGGGTAGATTAAGGCTGTCGAGGTATTTAAGGTCGTGACGAAAACCCTTCGTTCCCCGAGCGATTCCAGATACTGCACTACGACGGCAGGAAGCTTAAGCCGGCCTTTTTCGTCTACACGACCGCTCCGCGTGCCGCGCGGGGCTTCCACCCCGGCTGGCGACTCGGGCTGATCATTGCCGTTTTCTTCCACCTTGAACCAGTTTTGGCCATTTCAGGCCACCTGATCGATAGTGGCACGACCCCTATCTGAATGCAATAGATTTGTTTAAGGAAATTTCTGTAAGTCGTTCTATTCGCCTTTGTTACGCCTTCCCGGGGCGCAGGTCAGCACCCACCGGTGGTGTTAACAGGGGAATAAGGGGAATAAGGGGACTAAAGAATGCATCGGAGGCCAAGCCAACGTTAGCCAGGCCTCGCGGAAGTAAAAAGCGAAGCGCTTACGCCCCGACAACCTGGAGGTTGTTCTGGACGCTGAACACGTTGGGAACAGTATTGGCACGGATGCCGATCAGGTTCTTGTCTCCTTGGTTTGCTACAACACCCTCGAGCGTCACATGGCCGTTTTCGACGATGATGTGGATCGGCGGTAGAGCCTGGTGCCCGTAGCGGTCGCCGATTTGGGGATCACCATAGATCGCGCGGAATTCAGCCCGACGGATTTGGTTATCCATCGGCGAGAGCGGAAGAACCTTAATATTGTTCACTACCTGTGAAACACCTTCTACGCTTTTCACAACGTTCTGGGCATCGGATTTCAACACGGGGTTGGTGACCGCGCCTTCTAGCGTTACAGTGCTTCCGTCGACTTTGAATCCCAGATCGTCGAAAATCGTGTAGTACGGAAGCATCACCAGTTGATGACGCACGTTTTTAATGAGTTTTCCTTCGCTGGAAGGCCCCGGTATAAACGCATCGTCGTGGTTTTTCTGGCCCGCAGTCAGTAGCGCGGGCGCTAACAGAAGACCGGCGGTGAGCACAGAACCGAGTATCTTTCGCATAACTTGTTTTCTCCTCACTTATAAGATTGCGGTGAGGATCATAGAAGTTTCAGCGACCTCCGACGGGAATAATTACGGTGGTTAGATTAGCCTTGGCCCTTGTGACGCCAGATGCTGCTGCCGCGCTTCGAAAAGATGCTTACGAGAAGAGTTAGGACCATAAGGAACCAGCAAAAAATACTTGGGTAGAGCGTCCAGTTCTGGCTATAAGGCCAAAAGGGTAAAAGCACAATACCCAGAACGAACAGTGCAGCAGCGATCCATTTCCAGGGGTCCATCGAGTCCGATGGTTAGATCAATTTCGAGTTGCGATTGTTACCGCACCCTCCGAATGCCTGGCCAGCTCAAAAACAAAGGCAAGGGCTTATTGCGCGCGGGGAGCCTCTTCGTAAGCCACTAGCGCTTTGCCGCTCGAAAGCTTCTGTTTCCGGCAACGAACCACTTGACCGGGTTTGAAGGCCCACTCTTCGCCTTCGGGCATGTTATCGACGATGCGATAAAAGTCATGGCCGAGATGCTCGGCTTGGACCGAGCGCAGGACGTTCAGACCTTCACCTACAAGATTGACGTAAATGGGAGTTACTTTGCCGGTTACCGGGATTGGTTGAGGTGCTGGGACGCTGGGAGGGGGAGATACGGTCTCCTGTTTCGGCGCAGCAACTGGTATGCGCGCGGTCGACTCTTCAAACATGGGCCGCTGCGGAGGAATACCAGTTGGGGCGGAAATCTGGGTAGCGAAATAGATTGGTGTCGGCGCGGAAGAAACTGTGTGCTCCTGATGCAGTGGAGCCTGTCTGACGGGAGGCGGAGGAGCGGGCGCAGCTTGTGGAGCCGGCCGAGGCGGCGTGGCATAGGATGGCGGAGGAGCGGGCGCGGCTTGGGGAGGGGCCGGGGCATAGGACGGCGGCGGTGCGGACGGGGTTGCGAGGTCGGGGAGGAAGGCCCGGCTAGCCGACCGCCCTGGCACAACAAGTCGCGCCTCACTCGCCACGCGGCCGCTCATGCGAGCTCGATCAATTACCCAGAACAGGATGCTGGCGAACAGCCAGGTGAGAGCGAATCGCGTTTGCAGGTAACCCTCGCGCGCAGCCGGGCCAGCCACATTGGCGTGAGCGAGAGTGTACTCATAGAGCATGCCCAAGGCGAGCATCAGCGCGAATCCGGCCACTGCCGCAAAAGCTAGGCTTTGAAGAACGGACCGGGTGCCTTCCTGATCGTAACCAAAGAGAACGATGAGCAGAATGACACCTGCGATGGTAGTCACGAAACCGAAATTCGCCGGGGCTGCAAGGAACAACAATACTCCGCCAACGGCTAAGGCCAGCAGCAGAGCGGGCGCATCAAGTCGCGATTTGTCCATTAATTCAGGATGCCATCTCATCGCGGCGGCGTTGAGCATGCCCTGTTCGAAAACCACCACCAGTGCGCGAGAGTCACCGCTCGGGCGAACGTGCGCTCGCGTTTTCAACCACATACAACTGGCAAGAGAGTTGCATTCATAAGGGGCAGAAATCGCCCGTGAACGAGGCGAGAAAGAAGATTGAAGCCTTTATGAAGACGAAATTGCTTGCGCTATTTTTGCTAGCTGGTTCATCGCTGTTCGCCGGACCTCGCGTATTTTTCGGGTTTGGAGTTGGGGTTGGCCCTGGATACGGCGGGTATTACGTGGCGGCTCCCCCGCCCTCGCCGGTTGTTAGCTACGCGCCTGCGCCATATGTGGCGGCTCCTGGCTACACCTGGATAGGCGGCTATTGGTATCCATCGGGACCGCGCTGGTATTGGCGCGGCGGATACTGGGGACGCCGGCCGTATGCGGGCGCGTACTGGGTGGCGCCACGCTATTACGGACATCGGTACTATCCGGGCTATTGGCGCCGGTAAATAGGCGTGCTTTACCGGTTCCAGAGGCGAGGCCGAGATCATCTGCCTCGCCTCTTCTTGCGTTAACAGTCGACCATCCTCCTCCGTCCTGTCCACGGAACTCCAGCAGTGAGAAGCGAGTTCCGAAGGAGACAGGTCATGCAATACGCAAGCAAATTTCTGACGTTGGCCGCAGTCGTGGTGACGAGCAATGTGTTGGTTGCTGGTGGGTTTGTCCTCCAAATCGGCAATCCGTCCGCAAATCCTGAGGCTAAGGCGCGGCATGCAGTTCTGGTAATTCGCGGGTACGCCTGCGCGAATCCGGAAAAGACGACTGTTAAAGCAACCGCCGAGGGAATCACGAACGGCAAGCGCGAGACGATCCCACTGAAACTGATCTCGCTCTCCGGCCAAAGCACTTATGCGATTACGCGCCAATGGCCGGCGCAGGGGGAATGGGTTCTGACTTTAGTAGCATCAAACCCGAGATTTCAATGGCAACCAGCCGAGATTGTCCATGTACAAGGCGATTCGGCCGATTTCGCGAATACGCAGACATTGAGCCATGCCCCGACAGCAGGGGAAATTGAGGCCGCGCTCCACACGACCGCGGTCGCTTCACGATGAACAAAAACGAGTACGCTCATAACTGAACGAGTGGCGGTTTCTATTACTCCCGAGCTCGATTCTACAGAGGCCGAACTGGTCTGGGCTTCAAAGGCCGGCGACCGTTCGGCCTTTGGGCAGCTCTATGAACGGTACGCACGAATGGTGCATGGCGTTCTGCTGGCCCATGTTTCGTATGCCGACGCCGAAGACCTGGTCCAGGATGTGTTTCTGCGCGCTCTGGAGCAACTCGAGTCCTTGCGCGCTCCGGGCGCTTTCGGCGGCTGGCTGGTTGCGATCGCGCGCCGCGCGGCCACGGATCTTCATCGCAAGGCTTGGCGCATCCGACCGATTAACGACATAGCGAGGACGGTCACTGCTAATAGCGAAGGGTTTGCAATTATGGGCGCGCTCCGCAAGTTGCCTGATACGTACCGCGAAACACTCATCCTGCGGTTACTCGAGGGAATGACCGGGCCGGAGATCGCCATTCGGACAGGACTGAAACCGGACTCAGTGCGAGTGAATCTTTGCCGCGGGATGAAGCTTCTTCGTAGCGCGCTGGAGGGTAAGACCGATGAATGACGATTATTTGTGGGATGGCCAAGGAGAAGTTGATCCGGAGATCGCCCGTCTCGAACGCGCGCTAGCACCGTTTCAATACCAGCCGGCATCCCACAAGGCGCCGTTTCAGAGGAAAACGCGGCAAAGCTGGCGGATGCCGGTTGCCTTAGCGGCGGCGGCTTTGATTCTAACCGCGGCTTCGATTGCTTGGCGGACGCGCACCGCGCACAACCTTTCGGGCTGGACAATTTACACGAGCGATGCGTCGCCACGAGTGCTGCGGCGCGGACAGGTGATTGAGACAGGGCCGAAATCGAGCGCGCGCCTGGAATCGAGCACGATTGGCGAAGTGCACATAGATCCGCAATCGCGGATACGGCTGGTGAACGCAACGAACGCCAACCACACGCTCGCTCTTGACCACGGCACCATCCACGCGTTCATCTGGGCGCCGCCACGGCAGTTCGTCGTGGATACGCCTTCAGCGACCACAGTGGACTTGGGCTGTGAGTACACGCTGCAGGTTGCGCCGGACGGGACGGGAGTGCTCAAGGTAGAGATGGGTTGGGTGGCCTTTCAGTGGAAAAATCTGGAATCGTTCATACCTGCGGGGGCGGCCTGCCGTACGCGCTCAGGACGCGGGCCAGGAACGCCGTATTTCCTCGATGCGAGTGACACGTTGAAACACGAGTTGGCTCGCTTCGATGAAAGCAATGATCCGGACGCGGTCGGCCACATTCTCTCCTCGGCGCAACCGCATGATGCGCTAACTCTATGGCACCTGATGACCCGCACGCAAGGCCCTGAGCGCCTGAAAGTCTTTGCTCGATTTGCCGAACTGGTTCCGCTCCCAGCGACCGTTACGGAGGAGAAAATCGCGGCAGGCGACCCGGAAACGCTGAATGCCTGCTGGAACGCTCTTGGCTTCGGCACTACCGACTGGTGGCGCGAGTGGAAACGGCGCTGGTGAATCGATTGGCGATCTCGGCTTCTCCAGCTACTGGCTCACCTTAATCATCACCACGCCATGCGATTGTACGTCCGTTGAATACTCGTTGGGGACTTCACCGCGATCGGCGTGAGCCCAGAGATCTCTCACGTGCGCTTTGCCGCTGATTCCGAGGTCGCTCCATCGCGCTGTGACTTTCGCCTGCGCGCCGCCGCGATTGAATAGACCGACCGCATGAGAACCGTCCTGAAGCTGACGCGCCCACACTTCCAGATCGCCGTCTTTGGCAACCCGCGTGGCCTGTTTACCGAGGCGGTCCTGATCCACTGCGATCAGTTCCCGGTTTTCTAAGATGTCGCGAATGGCGGGCGTCATGTTTCGCTGATCGTTCCCAGCCAACAACGGGGCGGCAAGGAGGCACCAGAGGCTCATATGGGTCCGGTATTCCGTATCCGTCATGCCGCCGTTGCCGATCTCGAGCATATCCGGATCGTTCCAGTGCCCTGGTCCAGCATAGGGCGCCAGTTCCAGTTGCAGATCGAAGCCAATGTGCGACATCGATTTCCAGTTATCGCTGATGTCGCCGGTAGTCCGCCAGGCATTGCCGCCGACCTTTTCGCCCCATTTTTCGACGTGCAGCACGCCATATTGACACAAACTGAATAGGATGGGCCGGCCGGAGTGCAGAAGGGCTTCGCCCATCTTGGCGTAGACAGCGGGCATTGAGTGATAGTCGTACACCTGCGTGGCGCTGCACCAATCGTATTTCAGATAGTCGAAGCCCCATTCGGCGTAGCTTTTGGCGTCCTGCTCTTCGTGCTGGAAGCTGCCTTCATAGCCGGCGCAAGTCTTTGGGCCTGGTGAAGAATAGATTCCGATTTTGAAACCCTTGCTGTGCACATATGCGGTGAGCGCTTTCATGTCGGGGAACTTGCTGTTGGTCTGAATGTTCCCGTTCGCATCGCGGTTCGCTTCCCAGGTATCGTCGATATTGATGTAAACGTATCCCGCATCCTTCATGCCGTTGCTCGCCATTTGATCGGCGGTTTCGCGCACGAGCTGGTCTGACACTTTGTTCGCGAACTTGTTCCAACTGTTCCAGCCCATCGGGGGGGCCTTGGCGAGCTCGTTGTAGGCGACGGGAGCGGCAGCGGGCAAGGAAATTTTCGCTGGATTGGGCGGCATTTCAGGAGGAGCGGCGGAGGAAACCTGCTTGAATTGCACTTGGCGTCCGGGCCGGTCGCTCGGATGCGGATAGGTGAGCGTCAATTCCTGCCCGGTCAATTTACCGGTGAATTCGAGCCGTTGCTCCTCGCCAAAACGGTCTTGGACAATCGTGAAGGTGAACGCGTCTCCGGTGATCTTTCCGTCCTGAATTTTTTCGTTTCCGGCATTCGAAGACATCCAGCCGGTCAACAGGTTTTCATCTGCCTTTAGATAGAGATGTGTCTCGCGAACGGTGCCGTCCGCGTGAAAGCTGGCGACCCAGTGACCGGTTAGATTGGCCGCGTAGATCGAAGAAGCGAAAACGGCATACGCCATTGGAACAAGGGAGTGTTTCATATGATCTTCAGATTCTAATCCTGGGCACTGGCCCAGGCCTTGGCGGATTCCCGAAGGACGAGTTGCGTTGGCACGCGAAACTCTTTTCCTGCGAGATTGGGATCGGATAACATGCCCCACAAGGCTTGGAATGCAACTTTGCCGATCTCGGTTCTCGGCACTGAGACTGTGGTGAGAGCCGGTTGAGTGAATTCCGCGAACAGAATATCGTCGAACCCTACGACTGAGAGATCATGCGGAACGCGGAGTCCGGCGTCGTAGGCCCCATGCAAAACGCCGATGGCAGTCAGATCGTTGCCCGCCAGAATGGCGGTCGGGCATTCGCCGTTGAGCAGTTTAGAGGACGCAGCATAACCGCCTTTGACGGTAAAATCCGCATCAATGGCTTGGGTTCGATTGAGGCCCAACCGTTCCGCCGTTCGTGTGAACGCTCGTTTGCGGCGTTGCGCGGATTTGAGGCTGAGCGGGCCGCCTATGTAAGCGATACTTTTATGTCCCAGAGCGCTCAGATGCTCGAGAGCTTCGACAATGCCGTGCTCGTAATCGATGAGAATGTTGCTGATGCTCTGACCGACACGCCCGAGATCAAGGTACACCGCAGCAACACGGCGATTGGCGAGCATGTCGATGACGGAGCGGTCAATCTGGGAGGTGAGGATGGCGACTCCGGGAACTTGCAATCCCATGAGCCGCCGGACTGAATTCAGGGTGCGCTCCGAATCGTAGTTCGTATTCAAGACCAACGCATCCATTCCATGCGCGAGCGCGTGATCCTGAAATCCGGCAATGATGTCGGGGAAAAACGGGTTACGGACGTCGGAAACAATCAGGCCCAAGAGCGAACTTTTGCCCCGTGCCAGATTGCGCGCCGCTTGATTCTGCTCGTACTGGAGTTCGCGTACGGCCTCAAGGACGCGATCGCGGGTATGCGGACGAGTGACGCGGGTTCCGTTCAGGACGTGAGAAACAGTGGCAATAGAAACGCCTGCTTTTGCGGCCACATCTTTAATGCTCACGCCCAACTGATCCGCCTCCGAAAATTCAAGGCCGTAAACTGACCAAAACTAACGGCCCGCATCAGTTTAAACGCTTACGTACTGATTTTCAAGTAGAACGAGACAAAGCAAGGTGAATCGAAGGATTGTCAAACGGGATCATCAATAAGAAGGGGAGCGGTGGACCCGCTCCCCGACTTGCAATCCGGTGATGAAGAGTTACCCGCGCCAGTGGCCTTCCACCCAGAACCAACCGCCTGGTTGGTGCACCCAGCGCCCATCGACCCAGACAGCACGCGGCCTCGGCGGCACTACCCAGTAGCCCGGTACCCAGACATATCGCCCGTGATGCCAGCGCCAGTAGCCGTTCACCCAAACATGCCTGGGTCCTGGCCGGACGGTAATCACTTCTCTGCGCGGCGCGGGTGGTCCAATCCGCACGTACACCTGCGCATTCGCCGAACCAACAGCGAGGGCGATGCCGAACAACGTCATTGAAATTAGTTTTTTCATCGTTTTGCTCCTCCACCCTCGATGGTTAGGGGGCGATCAGCTATTGGAGGCGGTACCCTGAGTACCACCGTTCTGCTTCTCCTGATGGCGCTGCTGCATGCGCTCGTGCTGCTGTTGCCGCAACTGGTCATACTGCGCCTTTTGAGTATCATTCAACACAGCTTTTAATTGCGAATCAGTCTGTTCGCGAACGGCAGCCATCTTGTCGTGACGGTCTTTCTTTGAAAGAGAGCTGTCCTTCCAAATACTCTCCATTTGCTGCTGTCTAGCCGTCAAAATCGGCAAAATCTGAGTCTGCTGATCCTGCGTCAAGTTCAGCCGCTTCGTGAGCATCTGTACCTCGCGATTCAGGTCAGGCCTGTGCCCGTGGCGTTCGACGTTTGCCTGAGGCGCGGTGTTCGGATCTTGTGTTGGATCCTGAGTTTGAGGCGCAGCTAGCGCGGCGCCAAGCCCAAAAATTGACGAAAGGGCAAGTACCATCATTTGTCTCTTCATGTGTTTTTTCTCCTAGGTGGAGAGCTTTTTGTCTCCACCTAGAGAGACGAATGCGGTGCTTGGGGGTTTAACGCCGGACTCGTTAAAGTTTGTTCAAGCCGAATAGCCATTCGGCACTAGAGTGCGTCACGCTTCCGCGGCATGGGCCTCGCTACTGCGCCCCAACGCCGCCGCGATTTTGCGAGGCAAATCGCTGTTCTGTAATTCCTCGAGTGTCACCGGCAAGGCTCGGGACCAGTTCGGATGCTGATCCGCTTGAGTAGCGGGCATGTTCGGCCGCACTTCGACCGCCGCAGCGTCTTCCAGCGTGGCAGTCAAGATGCGCGAGGGAGCCCTCGCCAGCACTTGGTAGGCACCGCTAATGACAAGATCCAGGGGCGCATCTCCGTCCAGTCCAGCGCTCTTTTCCAGACGCTCGTGTATCTCTCTTGTGCTCCCCTCATTTGGTCTCAAATGAAGTTTGCGCTGTGTTTCGAGATCCGAGCCGGTCCAGAGTCCGGCTATGGTCGGCAGATCATGCGTAGTTACTGCCGCGAGCGATTCGAGTGGGTAAGTCTCCGGATCTTCCTTCTCGAACCACAGGAGGCGGTAAGACAGGACGCGATGACGCGCCAGTTTTTCTCTGGCCTGATCTTCGACGGTGCCCAAATCTTCTCCGACAATATACGCCTTTGCGCGTTCGCTCTCCAGCGCGAGTATCGCCAGCATCTCATTCGCGTTGTGCCGGACGTAGGCGCCGTGGGTGGCGTCCGCCCCGGCTGGGATCCAGAACAGCCGAAACAATCCCATCACGTGATCGATTCGCAAGCCGCCCGCGTTCCTAAGGGCTGCGCGAATTGTCTGAATGAAAGGCAGATAGCCGGCAGCACGCAATTTGTGCGGCACGAAGGGCGGCAAGCCCCAGTTTTGGCCCTGCGTATTGAACTCGTCCGGCGGGGCCCCGACGCTCACGTCGTCTGTGAAAACGTCTTGCCAAGCCCAAGCATCGGCGCCGTCCGGATCGACACCGATCGGCAGATCTTGCATAAGAGGCAGGCTGGAGGAAGAACGCGCTAACTGGACATCCAAGAGCCACTGCAGCCATTTGTGAAACTGAACGCGACCTAAATGGTCGTTCGCGAACTGCGCCACGGCGCTATTGTCCGGATGGCGGTACTGCTCTGGCCAGCTATGCCACCCCGATTTTAATTCTTCAGCGAGAGCGCAAAATATAGCGAATCGATGCAACGCGTCCCCATGCTTGTGGCAGAAACGGCCGAAGCCGGCATGTCCCGGGAACTGTAACCACAACAGTTCGAGTGCGCGCATTTTCAAATCGAACACGGCGTCGCGGTCGATGAGACGGTTTGCGTTCAAGGCGCGACCCGCGCTGGCGATCTCATTAAGTTGCGGGACGGAATCGGAGTTTGCGCCGGGTACCCACTCAACGTGGATCCAAAGAGGACTAAAGAAACAGCGGGAGGTCGGGTAATACGGGCTGGCTTGCTGAGGGTTCACAGGCATTGAGGCACTCAGCGGGTTCACCATAATCATTCCGGCGCCGAGCTCGGTGCCCGACCACTTCGCCAACCGCTCCAAATCTGCAAAATCCCCAATGCCCCAGCTATCTTGCGACCGAGCGGCGTATAACTGTACCGACCATCCCCAGGTTTTGAGCGCGTCCGGTAGCCAGCACTCTCCGGAACTCACGATCAGCCTGACCGGCTCATCCGCGCCATCCAATTGCATCTGGTGATAGCCGGACGGCAAATCGCCCGGCAGACGCTTTTCGGCGGTAATGGTTTCACCTGTTTCGAGCACGACGGTCCCCGGACGAGGAAGCTCACACTGCTGACCTGTGCAGATAACCATCAACGAATCATTGGAGGAAGCAGCTACGGAGGTGGGGTCGGCGTCCATTGCGGCCAGAATGGCACGCACAGTTTCTTCGGGAACATCGTGCCATTGGCCGAGAGCGTCACAATAATTGAGGTCAATGCCCCACCCATTTGTTCGTAACAGTCCGTCAGCCTGAGTGCCTCCATGCGCCTCCGAGCGCTCAAGCATGGCCCGACATCCTCCTCATGCTTTGTGGACGATGGCTTTCGGAAAGCCATTACCAGATTGTTCAAGGGAAACGCATCATCCCAGCCCGGTCCGAATGTGTTCGGGGCGCACTCCTACACCAATCATTCGTCCCAGGAGTTGCTGGCGACCGGGTAACCGCATAAGCGCTCTTAGGACTGTAGGAACTCTTACGGCAGAGTGATTCCGAAATACTCGCTGCAATAAATTGTGGATTCCACACTGTAACATTTGGGTCACGCGGACAGGGAATTCTCGGCGCTTCTGCACGCGGCGAAGCAGCATTTCCGATACTTGCTTTTGGCGCAGCGGAAGGGCGAGCAGATTCCCGGCCGCCACCGCGTCCTGAATTGCTAAATTGATACCGACTCCTCCCGCCGGAGACATTGCATGCGCCGCATCGCCGATACAGAGCAGCCCCGGCCGGTACCATTGCCGTAAGCGGTTAATCTGAACCGAAAGCAGCTTGATCTGGGCCCAGTCTGTCAATTCATCGACCCGATCCCCAAGAAACGGCACAATTCGACGAACATTCTCACGAAATGCCGGCAGCCCCAGGCTCTTCACCGAATCGAACGAGTCCTTCGCGATGATCATCCCGGCTTGAAAATAATCACCGCGATTAATAAGGATGATAGCCTTGCCGTAATTGAAGTTTCCGAGCCCCGCGTTCGCTTCATTTGGTCTGCGGCTAATTCGAAACCAGAGTACGTCGATCGGCACCCCGATCTCATCGAGTGCAAGTCCCGCCGCTTCTCTCATTGCCGAATGGCGGCCGTCGCAACCGACTACCAGATCGGCGTGGATCTCTGAATTACCATTTGCAGTTTTTACCTGGACGCCTCGAATGCGGCCGTTCTCTTGAACTAGCCCGACTGCTTCATGCTCCATGAGCAGGTCGAATGTTCGAAACTTTTTCCCCTGCGAGCTGACAAAGTTCAAGAAATCCCATTGGGGCATTAGAGCTACAAAACTTGCAATGGGTGGGCACACGGCTGAAGTCGACGGCTTGAAATGTGAAGTCACCGAATACTCCGTCGAGACTTGTGAGCTTCTGGTGCGGTACTTTCAGGAGTTCGTCCAGCAGCCCGAGCTCGTAGAACAGATCCAGGGTTGAGGCATGCACTGTATCGCCGCGAAAATCACGGAAGAAATCTTTGTGCTTTTCAATTACGACCACTGGCACCCCGGCGCGCGCCAGCAGAAAACCCAGCATTACGCCAGCAGGCCCGCCGCCCACTATGCAGCAAGTGGTCTGGAGAGTTGGCATACGTGACTCTCGTTGACGCGCTCGACTAAGTGGGCGAGCGCCCGTCTCCTAAACGGAAACGATATCCGACGCGCAACTCAGTAATCAAATGGCACGGTTTGGCAGGATTCGCTTCAATTTTCTTTCTTATCTGATTAACGAAGACATGAAGATATTCGATCTCATTGCCATAATCCGGTCCCCAGACAGTTTGCAGTAACTTCCCGTGCGGAATGGTTATATTGGGATGAGTCGCGAAGTAATGAAGCAGGTCAAACTCCTTAGGGGTCATTCGCACGTCTTTCCCCTTGACGAAGACGTGACGTGTGGCCACATTCATCTCCACGTCGCCGAAGGTGATTGAAGCGGGTCCATTCGCGGTGGAGTACGGAACGCGGCGGAGATGCGCACGAATTCGGGCCAGCAGCTCGGGCATGCTGAAGGGCTTCGTGACATAATCATCAGCTCCGGCATCAAGCGCCGCTACTTTATTCGCTTCGCTGTCCCGCACGGTCAGCATGATGATTCCTACATCAGAGGTCTTCCGGATCTCCGTGCAGGCTTCTAAGCCACTCATGCCCGGCATGTTCATGTCGAGGAGCACGAGATCATAGCGATCCTGGCGCAATTTCTCCAGTGCCTCCATGGCGGACTTGGCATCGGCAACGAAATAGTCTTCTATTGCCAATGCCGCCTTCATCACGCGCCGGATTTGCGGTTCATCGTCGACAACTAATATTTTCGGCGTCATCCTACCTGTTTGCTGGCCGTCTGTTTCTTGACGCGCTCGGATTGAAGAACCGGCAGCGAGAAATAGAAGCGTGCTCCTTGGCCTGGCTTGCTTTCCACCCAAAGCCGGCCAGCATGCGCTTCGACGATCTCGCGCGTGATTGCCAATCCCATGCCGCTTCCGGCGATCCGCGAGCGTGCTTCCCGCCCGCGATAGAACTTTTCAAAAATCGCATCCTGTTCTGCGGCTGGAATCCCGGGTCCGGCGTTTGCAACCTCGACTACAACGAATTCCCCCTCTTCCTTGGCCCGGACCTCGATCTTTGACCAGGCCGGCGAGTACTTGACTGCATTACTGAGTAATTGCCGCAGCGCTAATTCGCTGAGCTTGGGATCGGCATCCATCAGCGGCAGGCCCGGTTCCAACTCCGTCTCAACCTCACGGCCTTCGAGCGACGTGCGGAGTTGCGCCATGCCTGATGAGAGAAGCAACGAAAACGAACATGGTTCACGGTGCAACTGGACCGGACCGGAGCCGATGCGAGCCAGTTCGATCGCATGGGATACCAAGCTCGTCAGATGGTCCGCCTCCTCGTCGACAACATTCAGCAGCTCGCGCGTGAGCGAATTCAGCGTGCTCCGCGACAACATGGTCGTAGTCGAGGCCTTGATGGCTGTGAGCGGTGTTTTGAACTCGTGCGCAAGCGCATCCAGCAGAGTGGATTTGAGCTGCTCATTTTGCCGCGTGGCCTCTATTCGGCTCGCAAGCGCCTGCACACGAGCCCGTTCGATGGCAATTGCGACCAACTGAGCGATGGCCTGTAATGCGGCTTCCGGAAGCGCTGTGTTCGCGGAGACTCCCAGGCTTCCATAGCGTTGCCCTCCTAAGCGAATCGGTACGACTAGGGCATGCGATTGCGTCTCTCTCCAGAGATCGCTGCTCCTGGCAGCTTCTCGAAGCAGCGTTTCGCTCAATGGAGACGTGGCGGCGCTGCTTCTGGCGATTGAATCGGTAGCAACGTCGTAAAACCAAACATCCTCCAGATCAAACAAAGACGAGACGTGCTGAATTATCTGCGTACCCAGGCTATGTTCGTCATCACCCACCATTAAGGCCCGGCTGAACTCGTACATACGTTCCAGTTCCCGCCGCCGTGCTTCCCCCTCTTCCGCTTTCCTGCGCGCACTCGCTGAAAGTTGGCTCGCCGTAATTGCCGTGGCAAGAAACGCGAACAGCGCCACCCAGTTCTGCGGGTCGGAAATTGTGAACGTGCCGATGGGCGGAAGAAAGAAGAAGTTGTACGCCAGCACGCTGGCGAGGGACGCGACGACGGACTCGCTCAGGCCGCGACGGGCGGCTAAGCCAAGAATGAGCAGGAGGTACGTGAAAGCCGCCGTTGCGCTGTTGATGTGAGCAACGCGAAAGTCGATCACGGTTAACGCTACAACCGCAGCAAGCACGCTTAAGTACCGAAAAACAAGAACTAAGATTTTGCGCATGCCGAGACGGAGCTAGTTAAATTATCAGGCCAGACGTTACTTAGGGAAATCATAATGGACGATATGCGACATGCCGTGTACCCGATAGCCCTCGCGCTCACCGTCCTAATCCCTGCTCCGGCTCAGACCACCGCTTCAGCTTCTCCCAATCCGGTAGCAAAGCATCCTTTCACCGCGAACGATTGGGCTACCATTCGCAGCGCCTCAGCTATAGCCGTTTCGCCCCATGGCAATTCGATCCTGTACCGGGTTAATTTCGGAGCAGAAAAGGGCCAGACGAATCACGAATGGCATGTAATCCATCCGGACGGATCTGACGCCCGTAAGCTCGATCTGCCGGGCGATTTCACTCCCTCAGGCTTTACTGTTGACGGCAAAGCTCTGTATGGGTCCTACAAGCTTAATAATGTTCCTCAATTCGCAATCATTTTGCTCGAAAACATCAATGCGAAGTCGACGCCTATTACGACCGTGATGCTGCCCAGAGGCATCAGAGGGGTGGTTCCTTCGCCTGATGGCTCGCGCTTCGCTATTCTTGCCGATCCACGACCAGCCGACGAACGGCCAGAAGTCCGCACGCTTGTCGAACCTGATCGGACGAGCATTTACGTGGTGAAATCAGATGGCACCAGTGGCCAATGGTGGTGCTCCAGCCTGAAGGACGTCACCGGCGGCATCGCGCCGGGCGGCGGCAATGCCGCAATTGCGTGGGCGCCCGACGGGGGTTCGCTAGCTGTGCTGTCAATGACACCCAAAATCGGCTATCAGTATGTGCACTCGTTTATTGATGTCTGTTACGCATCCGGGGCGCGACGGTTGGCTGAAATTCCGAACTCCGCAGCCGACATCGCATGGACCAACGGAGGCAAAGATATTGCCTTCCTTAGCACAACTACCGCAGTGCTCACGCCCGACCATGTCTGGACCATTGCCGCTTCCGGCGGTAAGCCGGTTGATCGCACGCCCACCCTTGACGCCACGGTTGTAGGACTGGCTGACGACCCGCGCGGGCATCTCTGGGTTCAACTGAACCGCGGGCTGCAGACGGAAATCGACGAGTTCCGCGACAACGCCCTCAGCCCGACCTTCAAGTGGCCGGATGGCTTCGTGAGCGGTCCACCCGTTTTTTCAGAATATGCGTCCGGATCTGACCGGCTGGCGTTCACAGTAGATGATCCACAACACGCCAGTAATGTCGCCGTTTCCGAGTCCAAGCAGTTGCACCGGATCACGAACGAAGGCGAAGAGCAACTTGCCAAGATTGATCTGGGTCCAGTACGGGCGGTGCATTGGACCAGCAAGGACGGTATAGCTCTCGAAGGAATGGTTACGTTTCCCGCCGGTTACATCGAAGGCAGGAAATATCCGTTTCTGGTACTTCCTCACGGCGGCCCGGAAGCAAGCGATCTTCTCGGCTTCGATCCGTTCTCGCGTATGATCGCGGGCCTCGGTTATGTCGTTCTTCAGCCGGAATACCGTGGCTCGACAGGATACGGCACCAAGTTTCTCGATGCCATTTATCAACACTTCGGCGATCGAGCGTTTCGGGACGTCGATAGTGCGACCGACTTTGCCGTCGCGCAAGGATGGGCTGATCCGAATCGACTGGCAATTTTCGGCTGGAGTGCCGGAGGCTTCCTGACATCTTGGACCGTTACACAAACAAACCGCTATCGCGCCGCGATCGAAGGGGCCGGGATTACCGATTGGGGCAGTTTCATGTGGACCAGCGATATTCAGCAAATCGATTATGACGGACGCTGGCCGGATGAATTCCCGGAAGCTTTCCGCAAGTTTTCGGCCGTGGACTTCGCGGCCAAAGTAACTACACCGCTACTGATCCTCCACGGAGCGTCCGACCGCCGCGTGCCCACCTACCAGGGCCAAGAGTATTACGAAGTTCTCGCCGCCCGCGACAAGACTACTCGTTTCGTTGAATACCCCGGCGCGCCGCATTTTCCAATTCTGTGGGAACAACGGATCGACGTGTTTCGTGAAATCGCTGATTGGCTGAAGAAGTACAACTCTTAAACGGGTTTGCTTTTTCGAGTTTATTCATCGCGGCCGTGCGCCTGAGCCGGTGGAGCTGTCGCTTCGACCGCCTTGAAATGTTCCTTTATCCGGTAGGTGTGCTCGGCACCCTTTGGAATAACCCACGAGTCCCCGGCTTTTAGATTCACCTTTTGTCCCTCGATCTCCAGTTCGGCCCAACCCTCGATTACGTATCC
Organism: Acidobacteriaceae bacterium; assembly: GCA_019244055.1. Lineage (GTDB taxonomy): Bacteria > Acidobacteriota > Terriglobia > Bryobacterales > Bryobacteraceae > Bog-105. The sequence continues at coordinate 30,659 of JAFATG010000279.1, forward strand.
AACGGTTTCATATTCGCGGCGGGCGTGCTGTTCCCGTTGCTGGCCCGGCATTTCGTCCCATAGCCGCATCGCAACCAACTTGCCGGATGCCAGGTACTTTTGCCCCAACTTCCCCCTCGGAGAGAAGTGTGAATCCACCTTGGTAATCGTCGAATCGCCCATGCCCATTGGATGCGGCCCAATTCATGCACTTAACAATCGAAGATCGGATTCTAGAGCACCCAGGCGGACGGGTGCTTTTTGAAACCGACGCGGGGATAATACTCTACCGCCTTCGGAGCGGCGAGCAGGACCACAAAAGCATCCGGGCCAGAAAGTTCCTTCGTTTGCCGGATAAGTTCTCTGCCGATGCCCTGTCGCTGATGACTAACCCGTACCGCCAAATCAGAGAGATAGGTACAGTAGGCCCAATCCGTAAGCGAGCGGGCAATACCCACCAGGAAGCTGCGGTCCCATGCCGACACGACCAGATTCGCGTTCGCCAGCATACGGCACATTCGCTCGCGAGCCCCCACGGGGCGCCTTTCGCCTAGGGTGGATGCCAGATAAAGATCAATGACTTGATCTAAATCGAGGTCATTCCCGGTGCGATATTCGATCATCGCCTAACGATCACGTTGGCGCTTTCGACCTGATATCCCTCCTCCTGCGCCGTTTTCTCGGCCGCGGCGCGGAGTCTGGGTTCGTCGGCATCGCGCGGGTCATTCGAATGCCGGCGAATCACCTCTCCACCCACTTCAATTCGAACCAGCCACTTGCTCTTCGCTTGGTCCCACGAAACCTCGACACGATCTGCGCGCATAGCTTATAGCATCTCAGATATAAAACCTCGTGTTTTGACGGCTTGCGGCCTCCGCAACCCGCATTCGGTAGTGTCAAAGTCGTATCTTTACTGTCCATATCCGTGGGAACTTTTCCGATTCGCCAACGTTTTCCAAGTTTTGGCCGTCCAAAGCGTGAACAACGAAGAATATGGTGTGGGAGATCGGGTTGCCGCTCCATTTCGCCGCCAGTCTGCCAGATAACCCAACTGACGCGGAGCTCATCAAGAGCTGCCGCCAGGGGAATCTGCGCGCCTACGAGCGTTTATACGAGCTACACGCCCCAAGGATGAAGAGCCTCGCCTTTCACATGCTCGGAAGCCATGCGGATGCTGAGGACACAGTTCAGGAAGCGTTTCTTAAGGTCTACCGGGCGCTTCGCGGATTCGAGGGCAATTCATCGCTGTCGACATGGATTTACCGCATTCTGATCAACTGCTGCCATGACACTATGCGCAAACGGCAGCGATTGGCCGAAAAGCCGGTCGAGAAGGACTTGAGAAGCGATTCAAGTCTTCCTCTTAAAATCGCACTCGAGCGCGCGCTGGCGCTGTTGAACGAACGGCAGCGGATTGTGTTCCTCATGTTCGAAGTGGAGGGTCTTAAGCACTCGGAAATCGCGGGGATACTGGAAGTCCCTGAAGGCACCTCGCGCAGTTGGCTCTTCGAAGCCAAACGCGAGCTCAAGAGATTATTGATGGAGCGCAGCGTATGAAGTTTGAATGCGGCGATCTCGAAAGGGCACTCAGAACATCGGAGCTGATGCCCGAAGCACGAGAACACCTGAAAGAGTGCCCCGCATGCCGTCGTGAATACCGGCTTTGGAATGAAATCTCATCCGCGGCGAAAGAGCTTCATGAGGAATGGGATAGCCCGGCTCTTTGGCCGAACATTCGCAAGCAAATCGAGGCGGAGCCCAAGGAAAGAGCTCCCTGGTGGCAGGGGTGGAAGCTGTGGGCTATCGCCGCAGCCGCGATAATTGCGGCGGTTCTGATTGGCCGCCCGTGGCAGTGGGTGGTGAAAACTGGCACACAACCAAGCATTCCAACTGCTCTTGTCTCCACTAACCAGCATTTCCTGACCGAAGAGGCTCTGGGGGAAGTCGAGCGGAATGAGCAAGCCTACCGGCAATCGATAGAGAAGCTGTCGCGGCTGGCTGCGCCGAAAATCCAGAATACGAACTCTCCTCTTACCGCTTGTTACAGGGAAAAACTGCTGATGCTCGACGCAGCAATATCGGACACGCGTTCGAACCTCGAGCACAATCGATTCAATATCCGTTTACAAACTGATCTGGCTGATCTGTACCGCGAGAAACAGCAGACGTTAAAGGAGTTACTTACCGGTGGTCAGAAGAACTAGCCTGCTGTTTATGCTGGCGTTAGCGGGCAGCACCTTTGCCCGCGAGGAGTTCACCCGCGCTTTCAACAAGACCGTTCCGCTGCACGCCGGACAAAGCGTTTCAGTCGAACACCGCCTGGGGGACATCATTATTCGCACCCATGCGCAGCCGGAGGTCGTCCTCCACGCAGACATTCACGTTTCGGCCGAGGACATGGATCGAGCCAAAAATTTCGCCAATAACATCGAAATTGCTGTTCAACCGTCCACCAGCGGGCTGTTCGTTCGGACTCGATATCCCGAGACCGAGCGCTCTTTCTTCGGCAATCACAATATCTCCTACTACGTCCGCTACGAGATAACAGTTCCTGAAACGGCGCCTCTTCAGGTGCGCAATTCCTTCGGCGCGGTCTCCGTCGCAGGTATTAAGGCGAATAGCGATATTACAAACTCACACGGGTCACTGGAATTCCGGGACGCCAGTGGGAGTCAACATTTGGAGAACTCTTTTGGCAGTGTCAAAGTTTCCAACAATGTTGGCGACGTAGCCGTACAAACAAACAATGGAAGCGCCGAGGTAACAGGGGTAAAGGGTTCTCTGACCTTACGCAACCGCTTTGGCAACGTGGCGGCTTCCAGCGTTAGCAACGGCGTGACGATCAGCAATGGCAATGGAGGAGTCGAGGTTACTGATTGTGGGGGCCTAGGCGATATCAGAACGTCGTTCGGCAGCGTTACCGTCCATGGATTCCGAGGCGATCTGACCGTGAATGATACGAATGGCGTTATCGAGTCGACCAACGTCAGCGGCAACGCCGAACTAAACACTACCTTCGGAGCGGTTCACTTCTCCGATATTGGACACCAGCTTTCGATCCGTGCCAGCAATTCGAAAGTCGAGGGTCAGCGGGTGGGCGGACCGCTTATTGTGCAGAATTCCTTCGGCCCGGTGAACGTGAGTGACATTCGACAGGGGGTTGAGATCCATTCCGGAAACGGTGGTGTCTCAATTACCGGTATTCACGGGGGAGCCAATGTCAGAACCAGTTTTGCGATGGTCCAAGCATCGGATGTCAGCGGCGCCTTGAGCGTGGAGAACAATAACGGCGGCGTTAAAGTTATGAACACGCGCGGGGCGCACGTGATCACCAGTTTCGCTCCGGTTATTCTCGAGGGAATCTCCGGCCCATTGCAGATTGAAAATCAGAACGGCGCTGTGGATGCTACCAGCAGTTCCGGATCGGCGTGCGAGCCAATTACCATTCGCACTTCTTTTTCGACGCTGCGGGTTCATTTACAGGGCAACCCCAGCTACCGCGTCAACGCGAGGACCTCTTTCGGCAAGATTCGAACCGATTTTCCTCTTAGCGTTTCGGGATCGCTGTCCAACGACAATGTAACGGGAACGATCGGCGGTGGCCGTTGCGAAATGCGACTGACGAATAATAACGGCAGCATTGAGATAGTGAAGTAAGACTCGAAGCTCCTCAGCTCGGATTCAATCACGCTTTTGGCGATTTTGTTGAAAGTTTTTTTGTCCAGTGCTTTCAGGGGGATGACTCCGAAATCAGCAGATTCCGCCGAATAGAACTAGTTATCGCCAACCGCAGCATGGTTCCCTTTTAACCGAAAGGAGCAAGACAGCTTGCTGCAGTTTAGTCAAGACAGCGGTTCCCCGAGTCATCCAGCGTATAGATTAATTGGCGCCACAGAGGGAAACCATGTCGCCTGTAGAAAATACTCTTCCGTTATTCCGGCCATATGTTTTCAGGCGCTCCGGTATCTTTTTGGTGCGCTCACCTTATTGGCGCCGTGCTTTGGCCAGAATCTGGTGAACCTCGCGACTCAGAGCCGGAACGCAGATTTTGCAAACTTCTCATTCACGCGCCCGTGGGCCGTCTCGAGCGCCTCTCCCTCCACCTGTCAGGCCGGGCAAGTGTATTTCAACAGTTCCGCGGCGGCAGGAGCCAATCTCTTTGCCTGTACCGCCACGAACATCTGGAGCCAGATCGCGGGCTACACCTTTTCCACGCCGCTTTCGCTAAGTGGGACCACCGTCTCACTGCCTGAAGCGAGCGCCTCGACGGATGGATATCTTTCGCAAGTGGACTGGAACACCTTCAGTTCTAAACAAGCAGCGGGGAGTTATCTGACCGCGCTGACCGGCGATGTGACGGCGTCCGGACCCGGCTCGGCCACGGCCACTTTGGCGACTGTGAACAGCGCCGCGGGCCAATGCGGCGATTCGACGCACGTATGTCAGATCACCAGCAACGGTAAAGGTCTCGTGACAAGTCAAACACCGGTCGCGATCGTTACTACCGCAAGCCAGTTGACGGATTTAAGCACCACTGCCACGAGTAGTTCAGCGACGATTGCAGCGGGCACCTGGGGCGTTGGGAATGCTACCTATTCGGTTTCTGGCGTCACGGTGACGGTGAATTCTCTCACCGTCAGCGGCGCTTCCAACTCCTCTCCGATCACCTTGACAGTAAACTCCACAACCGGTCTTCACAACGGTGACACCGTGATGGTTTCAGGAGTGGCCGGGAACACCGCGGCAAACGGCACATGGACTATCACAGTAGATAACGGCACCCAGATCGACTTGCAAGGATCAGCTGGAAATGGAGCATACACTAGCGGCGGTGTAGTGGCGGGGTCGGGTAACGGCGTCGCTTACATCGAGGCAAACGATAGCGGTGATATCAGTATTTATCATTCCTCTTCGGCTGGTCTGATCCTGACCTGCACTGGAACATGCATAACTAATCAGGCTACTTCGCCAAGCTTTGACGCAGACGCCTCGCCTATTGCGATTCTTACTATTTCAGCGGGGCAGATTACGGCTGTAAGTGATAAACGACGTTTCATGAGTAATCGCGGCATCACGGCAGGCCTCGGCATCGCCGTCACAGATACCGGCGGCTCAGCCAGCATAGCCGTCGATACCACAGTCGCGCGCACTACAGGAGGCAACGTCTTCACGGGAAGCAATACGTTCACCGGTGGCTACATTCTCGTACCCGCAGGCTCGCAGCCGACTTGTAACGCCGCAAATGAAGGGTGGTTTTGGTACGCGAAGGGCAGCAGCACAACAAATGGAAGCCTTCAGATCTGTCAAAACCAGAGCGGGAGCTATCTATGGGTCACTCACTAAGGATCGGGTTCGGGCTATTCTTCACGGCTCTCTGTTTCGGTCAAGTGACGGTACGCACGATCTGTTCAGCAGGTTGTCAGTACACGCCGACCCAGATCCAGCAAGCGGTGAACAACGCGAATCCCGGGGATATTATCACTATCGATCCGGCAACCGGAGCCAGCACCGTCACCGGGCTTGAGCTACCGGCGAAAAACAACCCGAATCACCTATACATTACAATCCGGAGCGCGAAGATTTATAATCTGCCAGCCAATACGCGCGTCTCACCTGGAGATCCGAATCTCGCCACGATCTCCTACACTTTTCATGCATACCTGACCATGTTTGCGGATTCTACTGCCGGCTATTACCGCTTTGAAGGAATCACGTTCACGATTCTGCAGGGTGACGCTCCCACCAACATGATCCAGTTTGGGCGAGTGGTGGCAGGCAAGACATTCGATAACCAGCCCTCCCAGCTTCCACACGATATCGATTTCGACCGCTGCGTCTTTTCGGGATGGGCCGGCTTGGCCGGGCCCTATCGCGCCATAGGAGCCAATATCGGGCGGATGAGCGTCACGAATTCCTATTTCACGGAAATTAAGGGCACCAACGCCGAGGCGCAGGACATCGGAGCGTGGAACGACATCGGGCCTTTTTACTTTCGCAACAATCATTTCGAAGCTTCCTCTATGGAGACGCTGTTTGGAGGCGCTCAGCCAAGCATGCAAGGGGTTAGAGCCAAAGATTTGACCTTCATTGGAAACGAATTCTACCGGCCTTGGGCCTGGCGCTTCAGGAAAGGCAGTGGCGCTCCTACTGGTTCGTGCCTCTATGATTCTCGGGGCGGGGAATGGTACGCGGACAATTCAGCTGGAGGGAATCTCTGGACCTGCAACTCCTCGAATACGTGGGTTACGGCAACAGAGACTGCATTTTTAGCTGTTTATCCGGAAGCCGGACTTAGTTCAGGAACAACAAATCCATCGGGAACCTGCTCGAGCGGCTACTACAAGAACACCGCCGGTCCCTCTTACTGGCAATGCGTCAGCAGCGCGTGGGCGTCCATCACCATTGGGCCGTTTATCGCAGCCACTGGACAAGGGTATTACCAAAAGAACCACTTCGAACTTAAGAATGCGGAGCGGGTTCTGGTTGAAGGAAATTTCCTTCATCAATCGTGGTTACCCACTGCGCTCAATCAGCACGGCGCAGCATTTCTCTTCAATCAAGTTGACAACGCGAACAACAAGCTCCCGCCTTTCGGCGAGCCATCCGCAGTTATTTCGAATGTGACCGTGCTATACAACCGCGCGGATCAAGATCCCTGGGGCATATCGAATGGCGTACTCGGAAATTATTTCCTGCCGATCCATGATGTAAACATCCACGACAACCTGTTCACGAATATCGGCAATGAGCCTCTATCGTTGGGCGATGCTCAAGTCATCCAGCTAGGAAATCAAGGCAAATACTCATTCGAATACAACACTGTTAGCGGGTCGCAACCGACAGCAGGATTTTCGTCCGATCTGGCCATCCCCGCTTTCCCGGGCTTACAGCAGATCGAATATGTCGGGAATATCGTTCCATTTAACAAGTCCGGATTCTACGACGAACATGGTCACGGCAGCCTTTGGGACGCGATTGACAACAACTGGCAGTTGAACCGTGCGTTCACTAAGAACGTAGTTGTCGATCAAGAAGGTACGAATGGTGTACAGAACAACATCTTCGTACACAGCGACAAGCCACCCTTCAGCGGGCTTGTGCCTTGCGCGTCGTGCGCTAGCCTGAAGTATTTTTCTAACGGCGGCACGAGCGATGTTGGATTCGTGAACTATTCAGGTGGCGACTACCATTTGAGCGCTTCCAGCCAGTATCAGGGTTGGTGGGCCCATGGTCGCTCAGCCGGCGCCGATGTGGACCAGGTAAATTGGTCGACTGCGCAGGCTCTTACAGGCAGCCCGAACGCGTTCCTCGATTTCAAAGTTCGCTCCTTGATGGCGTCACTTACGTCGGCTTCGATCGCCTACACATCTTATGACGCCACGGCTTGCACGGTGGCTGTAAGTACAAGGCCGGATTTCGCGAACCCCATCTTCACCGGCACGGATACCGGCGGAGATACGGACCGAACTACGTTGATCACCGGCTTGAGCGCGGGCACTCGCTACTTCTACTCGCTGGCTTGCGCTGGACACAACCGATCAGGACAGTTCCTGACAGGCCGATAAATACAAGCGCCAGGCTCTCCGGCTCAGGAGTGGAGAGCGGAGGGTCTGGCGCTATAAACATCTCCGACATGGTGGCACCTGAACCACCCTTGCGGAGAGCAAAGGACGGACCTCGTACCAAGCGCCTCTTTTTCGCGCTCAGAAGTCCTCCATCGCCCACATGTTGGCGTTATGGGTAAAGTTCATCATTGCCAGGTGGCGGCCATCCGGGGACGGAATGCCTAAAGATCCGGCTGACTCATTTCCTAGCGTTCCCTGCTTCTCCCATACAGTGTGCATGTTGCCCTTTAAATCGATGTATAGGCGGACCGCGCTTTCTTCTGTTCGGCTAGCAGCGAACAGCCCTTTCCCATCCGCCGCCCAGTTCAAGGTCTCGAGACTATTCCAACTGGTTGGGGTGATTTCTAGCGGGGCTCTACCGGCGAAGGCTAAGACGTGAATTGCTCCTTTCCCTGAATGAGCAAGAGCGATCTGTGTTCCATCGGGGGAGAGATCCCACATGTAAGCAGTGTCTGGGTTAATGCCGAAGCGGCCCAACTCACGGCCGCGACCGTTCATCGGGTCGAAGGCGGTCAAGACAAGTTGTTTCTCATCTGAGGTCCGCTCCGCGATCGCACATAGGGCGGCTGGCGACTTGGCGCACCGCAACCCTTCAATGCGCCCTGACAAAACTAGCTGGGGCGCACCCCCAGTCACGGGAACCCGCATCAGCTGATTCGGTTCTGAAGCGCCATGTTGTTGCGAGCGGCTGAGATAGAGAACCCATCTTCCGTCCGGGCTAATGGCGGACTCACGAGGTTCTCTAAATCCGACACGACGCTTTCGGCCGTACCCTGGTGCAGTGCCTGCTTGAAAATTCCGGTTGGTCCAGTGCGATTGGACAAGAAAAAAACAGCGCTGCTATCGGCCGTCCATCCTACGGGCCGTTCGTTTTCTTCGCTTTGCGTAAGACGGCGAGGGGTGGTAATGTGCAGGCGGTCGAGATCCGCGACATACACACTTCGCTGGGTCCAAAATCGTTTGAACATAAGTCGCTGAGCATCAGCAGTCGCGCTCATATTATCCATGCAGAAGCCTGCCCAGTCTGTTAATCGCCGCGGACGTCCACGAGATTCACCCGTCCTGGAGTCAACCGGCTGTTCCCAGTAGTTGCAGGTATAGAAGTTGATGTCTGGCTCAGCCAACGAGTAAATCATTCGTCCCGGCAACCAGAGGAAATCCCATAGAAGATTCTTGGGTGGAACTGCGAATACTCGGGTCGGAGAGCCCCCCTTCAAGTCGCGAGTTTCGATGACCACCTTGGCGCTGCCCTGCGCGCCCTGAATTTTATGGTAGGAAACCCGTTGGCCACCGGGTGACAAGCGGCAGTTCCAGAATCCGGCATTTTGGCCTGCGTCGTACAGCTCATGTGCCCGTTCACCATCAGCACCCATAAGCCAGAACTCGCGATCACCATATCTACCCTCGTTCGCGATAAAGGCGATCTCACCTCCATTAGGCGAGACACCGCAGGCGTAGGCATTATCTCGAAGTTTGCGCGGAGGACCACCCATCACCGAGGCGTCCAAATGCTATCGCCCTGTCCAGCGACACCCGCGTTAGCGATGAATCTCACGCTATCAGGAAACCATCGAAAACCCCAGTCCACGTGCTTGTTCTTGAGGGTGTGCGGGGCCGGAAGCTTATGCACTTCGCCAGTGGACATGAGCTTGATGTGAATCCCTTGGTCGTCAGAGTAGGCGCCAGGTATTTGCCGTCGGGAGAAATCGCGCCGCCCCAAACAGGATTGTCAGTCGTGTTGGTCGTGAGTTGCCACTGGTTTAGCTCAGGCACTGTTCGTACGTGAGAAGACCGGTTCCACAAGATAACACCTGTGACCATGAGCAAGGCAACCATTGCGGCACCGAGGACACGCCAGAGTTTCGCGCCGCCGACGCTCTCGGAGCGGAAGGCGTCGGTTTCCCTTTTCAAATCGGCGGCCATCTCCGCTGCGGACTGGTATCGAGACTCACGGTCTTTGACAAGAGTTTTATCGATGATCCGTCCCAAGTTGTACGACACATCTCGATTTAGCTCCCGAACTGGCTGTGGTGCTTCGTTCAGGATGGCGGCGTGGACTTCAGCCGCAGTTTCTCCGGCAAACGCGCGTTTGCCCGCCGCCATTTCGTAGAGCACGAGACCCAAGGAAAACAGGTCCGTGCGGGCGTCCAACTTCTCGCCTCGCACTTGCTCTGGCGACATATAACCCGCCGTTCCAATCGCCACTCCCGTGCGCGTCAGATTGACGTGCGGTTCCGGGTTCGGCTGGCGTTCGCAGCCGACGTGCGCAGCCAGCTCCAAAGGTTCGGACTCCTGCAATTTGGCCAAGCCGAAATCCAGGATCTTAGCTTGTCCGCTGGTTGTCACAAAAATATTCGCCGGTTTGATGTCGCGATGGATGATGCCCTTCTTGTGTGCCGCCTCGAGCCCCTCGGCAATTTGAACAGCAATGTCAAGCAGTGTCTCTGTCCTGAGGAACTTTCTCTGACCATCGGTTCCAGCGGAGGGCTGCCCTACCGCAGAAATCAACTCGCCCAGGGGCTGCCCGTCGAGTAGTTCCATCGCGATAAAGAGTCGACTCTCGTATTCGTCCACTTCGTAAATGGTGCAGATGTTGGGATGGTTCAGTGCTGACGCAGCTCGGGCCTCCCGTTCGAAGCGCTCGATTGCAGCGTCGTCACTCGCCAACTCCTCCGGCAGGAACTTCAGGGCAACACGGCGCCCCAATTTGATGTCCTCGGCTTTGTAGACAACTTCCATGCCTCCGCCGCCCAGCATCTCTAGCACACGGTAGTGGGAGACTCTCTTGCCAATCAGGTCGCGCGTGGCCGATTGCAGTCGCGGCGCTTGATCTTCAGGAGCCGCGACCGCAGGCCCGACGGGGCTAGCCTCGACGAACTCTACGGCCACCAGCAGCCGGTAACCGCGCCTGGCGACTGTCTCGACGTACTTCGGATTCTCAGCGGAGTCTCCCAAGACTTTCCGGAGCTTTTTGATCGCGGTGTGAATGCTGTGGTCGAACTCCACCACCGTGTCGTTCGGCCAGACCTTCTTTTTGATCTCGGCCCTGGTGACCACTTCTCCCCGATGTTCCAGTAGCATCACAAGGATCTGGAAGGGTTGTTCCTGAAGCAGAACCTTTCGCATCCCTTTGCGAAGTTCTCCGGCCTTGAGGTTCAATTCGAATGCCCCGAATCGCGCTCGATCTGGGGGTGACACTTCCATCAGGCCACACCGTGGAGCGAGTTTACCACCATTTGTCGCAACTCTTGCGAACTCAATTGGCTTCGCATTGAACAACTTAGCTGTTCAGCGATAGTTCATCGGTAGATCAGCGCCGGTGCATTCCATCGCTCAACCACATCGCTGCACAATCCGCAGCGAAGGTGGCTCTTGAAGGCAATCGAGGGCTAAAGAGAAGGAGCATTTATGAACTTAAAAAGCTCGAGGTGTATCATCGCGACGGCGTTCGTCGCAGTAGCAATTCCGGCACAACTGGCTGCTCAGAAAAAACAGCAGCAAGTGCACCACAAATACAAACTCTTTGATTTGGGAGCGTTCGGCGGTCCGGGAAGTCAATTTTCGGATGGCAATCCGCCCTATATCAAATTGATGAATAATCGCGGGATCGCCGTGGGCGCAGCAGATAGGTCTACTCCCGATCCGTATTTTCCAAACTGTCTTACGGACTGCTTTGTGGCTCTCGGCTTCCAATTCCAAAACGGTGCCGTGACAAAATTGGGCGCGCTTCCGGGCGTTAACACCAGCTTTCCCTTCGCCATAAATGAACGCGACGTAGTCATCGGCGTTTCGGAGAACGGTACCGTTGATCCTCTGACCGGCTTTCCTGAACTCGATCCCGTCCGTTGGGTGAAAGGTACAATCCATAGTCTTGGAACACTCGGCGGAACCCAGGGAGTAGCGCTCGATATCAATGATCGCGGTCAAGTTGTCGGGGGAGCCCTGAATGCGATCCCAGATCCTTTCGCCGCCCAATTTGACTCTGCCTCGATCTTTCTCTTTCCCGGAACAACAGAAGCTCGTGGATTTCTCTGGCAGGATGGCGTAATGCAAGACTTGGGCAGCTTGGGCGGTCCAGATAGTGTTGCCTTGTACGTGAATGAGCGCGGCGAAGTGGCAGGACAATCCTTTCTGAGCTTTACCCCGAACCCAACGACGGGAATTCCAACGCAGGATCCGTTTCTCTGGCTTCCATGCGACCGTGATTATTCGGACAACGATTACAACAGCGACCGTGAAAGTGGCATTGGAAAAAATGGCAGAATGCTGGATCTCGGTACACTCGGAGGCACATTCGGCTTAGTTGCTGGCCTCAACAACCGCGGCCAGGTGATCGGTCAATCGAACCTAGCGGGAGACCACACGCACTATCCCTTTCTTTGGGAACGCGGCCATATGAAAGACTTAGGCACGCTCGGCGGTGATTTCGGATATGCGACCTGGCTTAATGAAGATGGAGAAGTCGTGGGAGTTGCGAGCCTTCCGATTCCTTGCCCGGGCTGCGAGCAAGGTCCGCAGGTTTATCACGGGTTTTTCTGAAAGCAGGGAGTTATGACTGATCTCGGAACCCTGGATAAATGCAGCATAACGTTTGGGATCAATTCGAAGAGTCAGATCGTAGGCTCCTCCGGATTGTGCGGCATTGCCAAACACGCATTCCTTTCTGAAAGTGGTGGCCCTATCATCGATCTCAATTCGCGGGCGGTAGGCGGTTCCGACTTGCAGTTGACACAGGCTATTTACATCGATGATCGTGGCGAGATCGCCGGAAATGGCGTAGCTACCAACGGCGACGAGCACGCTTACGTGCTGATCCCTTGCGACCAGGATCACCCCGGGGTTGAGGGCTGTGAGTACGACACGATCCGCATTCCAACTGTGCCACCAAATATTGATTCTGCGACCGACGTTGGGACTCCGGAGACTTCGCCACGAGCTCGCAATTACAAACAGCCAAGCGCCGCCGTTCACCTGCCTTGATTGCGCCGGAATGAGGTACAAGCGATCAGGGCAGTTCCTGACAAACCGATAAATACAAGCGCCAGACTCTCCGGCTCAGGAGTGGAGAGAGGGGGGTCCGGCGCTATAAACATCTCCGCCATAGTGTATTGCTGATCGGTGGAGTTGTTTTCAAAATCCGTCCAAACGACTATCTGGCTGAAAGAAACTGGAGAAGTAATCCCAAAAAACCCATCGCCTGAATAGTACGCGGACTGAATGCCATCCGCGCCAGTCTGCAAGGGTACCCATTGGTTGTTGGAGCCGTTTTGAATAAGGGCCAAGCTGCCGGCAAAGCCCTCAAAATCCAAGATTGCGCCGAATCCGAACGTTGGTTTGCTGAAGGTCCAGGTAGTCGTCGCTCCGATTCCGTTGCCGAAGTAGCCGTTCAAGTTGCCGCACTGCCCGACGCAGTCGGACCATATGGTGCCGGCAATCCGTCCATTGCTCGTTGTGACGGACACTACTGGCGAGGAAATTCCGGCAGAACCAAACGTAATGGGATCAGTTTCTGACACGCCTTGGATCGTCAATACCTGACGCTCCCAAGTGTTGAAATCCGTGAATTCTTCGTCGAAAACGCCTCCGAAAGACGGAAACGTGAATACAAAAGCGAACGCAAACAGACAGCGCATCCTCCGTGTGCGCATAAATGCCACCCTCCTTGGCAATGTGATGACAGTTTCGTTCAATTCGTATCGGCACAGAATACTGCAACCCCACCCTGAGTACTGGAAAACAGGAATACAGCCGTACTATTCCCTCTAGGAATATTCACTCGCGCGTCTGTGGAATTGAGCGATCGTTTCACTTAGCGGAAGTCAAAGACGTGTTTTGTCCGGATGTCAAAACCGTCCAACCATCGAGCTCCGGCACTCTCACTTCGTGATTGAAATTCGGAAGATAGTTGAGCGCCGCACGCTGCTGCGCATCGCCGAAAGGTGGAGGATACGCTATCATCGTAAACTGCTTAGGAATGTCGGCTAAGTAGTGAGAGTCTGAGAGTCCGAATCCAGCTCGCTTGCGTTCGTCGACAAAGTAATCGAAGTGATAAGCGGCATGTTCCGTGAGGATGGATGCCAGCGGATTCCACGGAAAATATACCTGGTTAGGATGCTGCTCCATATACTTCACGGCTACTGCTTGCGGGTTGTTTCCAATATGGCGAGCAATACGAGGCAGTGATTCTATGGCGCTGGTGGATTGAGACATGTAAGTTATCGTGAGCGCGCATGATATTACGACAACGACACCGCTCAACTGGCGCCAAGATGTTGCTAATTTAACAAGACCCAGCGTAATTGAAAGCAGTAGGAAGTAGCCGGTCAGAGCCATTGCACTATCTTCTCCTCCCGTCTTAATCCGATTTGCAACGGACAGCGGCAGCATAAATACTGCAATGAAGAGAAATATCATCCACCTATGCTCGTTCATCCAGGCGCGCAGGCCAGAGCGGGGGGAAATAATGGCGATCAGACCAAGGACGATGAGCAAGGCCGAGAGAAGAGCGAGGTGCTCGGATACATAGTGCTGAGTCATCCAAAAAGCTGTCACTATCCGATCGCTGGCCGTCTCGGCGGTTCGGCATGCAAGACCTTCCTGAAAGCAACTCACGTATTGCCATGGGTGATGAGCCGGAAATTCAATCGTATTGAACACGAGTGCGCGGAACGGAAATACCAGAAGCGCTATAGCGGCTGTGCCGAGCACGAGAAGTGTTAATCGCAACAGAAACCAAAGAGTTTCGATCAGCCCGTCTGCTATCAGCATGAATAATGGAATCGCAAGAAATGCCGGCGCGGCCGTTTGCTTGGACCATTCCGCGAGGACGAGACAGGCTGCCGCAACCCAGAGAGCGGCTGCGCTGGGCTTCTGAGAACGGTAGATGACGCCCGCCGAAATGGCCAGTAGCCCCAAGACAAGCGCGTCGCCGCGAACAGTGAAGATCGCATAGGTAATTGGAAAGAGGTTTATTGCGATGACCGAAAACGTAACTATTCCCGCAACTTTCCAAAAGTTCCTATCCGGAACGGAAAGCGGCAACTGCGTATGGACCCAAGAGGCAGGAATTAGCGCAGCGGCAGCTCCCATTAGAGAGGCAACAATCAGCGCCATTGTGGGGCCGGGTAGAAATGTCGCAGGTAAGAAATAAAGAAAGTAAAGAGGGGAATAGTTAGTGCCAAGTAACGGGCCGCTCTGTTGGTCATAGTAGAGCGGATGGCCTTGCCTGACCCAGTACGCCACAGCGAGACGAGCGGCGGCCCAACTCGGAAACACAGAGTAGTACAGAGCGCTCCGTGCAACACACACCAAGGTGACGCCAGCGGCAATCGGAAGGACGATATACGCCAGACGGCGGGCCGGATCTTCGCCTCTTGATCTCACGAATAGGCGAACGGCAACGGAAATAGATATTCCGAATATGACTGCAATCAGTGCTAACGTGACGGAGCTCATACGCGAGCAGCACCTGATCCGATTCGCCTAGCGTTGTAGGTCAGAATAGAGCGCAAATACTGCTTCCAGGTTTGTTTCTCCGGTCTGCTGCCGAGTATTCTTTTTCATGCCCGTACTAATCACGCGGCGAGTCTCTTCCTCGAGCGCGTCTAGATTTGAGATTGGAACGAGCCGCACACCCTGGGGCCGCATGCCGTTGTCCGTAGCAATAACCGGCGTTCCGAGGTGCAGAGCCTCACGCACTGATATTGCATCTCCGTCATAGAGTGTTGTGCGGAGAAAAATGTGACACTGTGCGATCGAGCGGAGAGTTGCCGAGTGCGGCACATCGCCGCACAGCAAGACACGCGAGGCGTACTCCTTGCTGGCGATGAGTGCACGCAGCGCGCTTTCCCGGCTTCCAGATCCGATAATGGCGAGCCCGGCCTGATGAAAATCCCTGAGCAGTCGTCCCAACAGTTCAACTTGTATCGGCAGATCGTATTCATCCTCGAGCAAGCCTACGGTCAACAGCGCGGGCGAGCGAGCAGCGAAAAAGGCGGCAAGATCTGTAGGAAGGGGTGTGTCTGTAATCCGGGCTGGCATTGCATGGGGTTTGATAGAGTAAACCCGATCATTGGCCACTCCAAAACGACGAAACAGATCGACGATTTCTTCGTTCACTGCGATGATCCGATCGAATCTCCGGAGAACAAAGCCGGCCAATGTTCGAGGTGAAGCGGAGCGGCCTTCGGGAGAGGTCGCGTAGCCGCCAGAGTGAAAGGTCAGAACTGCCTTGCGGCGTGGCATCCAGCAGCAGAGCAAGGAGAGAGCCAGCAGGCGGAACGTAAGGTTCCCCCCGATGTGCAGATGCAAGATGTCGTAGGGCAGCTTCGCAATCAGCCACAGTGTTTCCGCTGCATTTTTTGGGAAATAGACCTCATCGCCGTTCCTTGAGCGGTGCCGCGTAAGATTGATCACACCGCATGCGGCTCCATGGCAACGCAGATAGTGCCGGATCGCCATGAGATTCGATTGCACTCCGCCATGCGGAGGCGGATAGGGTCCGAGCTGTAGAACCCGCATCAGCCTGGTAAGTCAAAGGACATCGGCGCAAGATGCCTTGCCGAATCAAGCATACGCAAGCACCCCATCGTAGCGCGCGAGCCATCGCGAACCGTTACTGCTGGAGTTCGGCCTTCTCGTATGCTGTCGAAGAAGTCCTTCAACTGCTCTTCGTAGCCCTTGGCCGCCCAGAACCTTGATCTGTTTCGGCGCATGTTTCCTCGAAGCGAGAGCTTCTTGAAATCTTCCGTCGCGGCGCCAATCCCTTGTGCGAATACTTCAAGCCGCTCGCCGGCAGAAGTCCGGCTTCCGATCGTGGAATAGGAAAGATTAGCGACAGAGCCATCGGCAAAGCGAAAGATCGCAACCAGATTATTTTCACCGATCGGTTCCTGGTTTCCGCGCGGCAGCGAATACGCCGATACCGATATGGGCTCAGAACCGGTGAGCCAATAAAGCAGGTCGACAAAATGGCACGCCTCCCCGAGAATCGCGCCGCCAAGAGCCGGATCAGCCATCCAGTAGGACCCGCTGATGCCAGGCGAATTGACTCTGCACGTGATGACCGCAGGTCCGGTGCGCTTTTGCAACTGCCGGCGGACCGCAACATAGTAAGGCGCAAAACGGCGATTAAATCCCACCGTTAGAACTAGCCTCGACTCCGCGACTGCTCGTTCTAGCGCAATGCATTCATCCTCCGTCAGAGCCATGGGCTTTTCGACGAATACATGCTTTCCGGAGCTTAGCGCGTCGAGAGCCTGTTGAGCGTGATGTTGATTTCTGGTTGCAATCAAGACGGCGTCGATTTCCGGGTCGCGCAGGATTTCGTCGTAATTCGAGGCGCAGTAATCAGCTTTGAATCGGACGGCATAACTCTTGCCGCGTGCACCGCTGGCGGAGTAAACGGCGCGCAGTCCGACATTTTGAAACTTACGGATATCCGGCAAATGCACCCAGCGGGCGAGGTTACCGGCACCCACCAGCGCGATCTTCAATTGTTCGGCTTTGGTACATCGCGGCAGATCGATTCGATGAACGGGCCTTGACACTCCGGTGAGACTTTCAGCAGCCGGGTATTGGAGGACCACGGCAAGGCTCTGCGAGGCCCGGTCCAGAATCGTCCTGTAAGCGGCGGCGGCGTCAGACAGGGTGAAGCGGTGCGTAATTAACTGGCTAACGTCAACTGCCTTGCGGTCGAGGAGCCGAAGGAACTCTTCCATGTTGCGGTTTTCCGTCCAGCGGACGTATGGCAGCGGATAATCGTGGCCATTGCGCTCGTACTGCGGGTCATAACTCCCTGGACCATAGGCGCGAGACATGAAGAGTTGAATTTCCTTCAGATACATATCGTGCCACGGAAAATTCATCTCGACCGCGCCCAGCACGACGATTCGGCCGCGATCACGACAGATAGAAAGCGCTTGGAGGCAGGGGGCTGCCGATTTTGCCGCCGCTGCAACAATCACGCAGTCTGCCCCGCGGCCTACCGTTGCAGCCTTGACTCCCTCGAGGGCGCCGTCCCCGCCGAGGACACCCACATCTGCACCGAGTTTGCGGGCCAGATCGGTGCGATCCTGCTTCAGATCGATCGCCACGACAACGCCCCCTTGCACGCGCACGAGTTGCGATACCAATTGACCAACGAGGCCTTGGCCGATCACCGCGACTGTTTCGCCGATTCCGATCTGAGCAATTCGAACTGCGTTCATCGCAATGCTGCCGAGCGTTGCGAAGCAGGCTTGGTCAAGCGGCAGATCTGGAGGGACGCGTGCAGCCAATTGTCTGCCGGCGAGGATCATCTCTCCGTGCCCGGTGCCTTCGCCTCCATACGCCACCCGCTCACCCAACTCGAGGTCTTTCACCGTGGGATGCTTATCAACGATTACTCCTGCTCCGGAATAACCCAGAACTGCGTATTCACTGAACTTAGCCCGTACCTCCGCCATCGTGCGCACCGGGCCCATCGTCTTCGCCGCATCCACTATCTTTCGGATATGCGACGGGTTCTCCGATACCTGTTTCAGAACGCCTTCCTGATGGATGCTGGCGCTTTCGGTGCCGCTACTGATCAAGGAGAAGTGCGGACACACGATCACGTGGTGAGGCGTGACAAGTGGGTCGGGTAATTCCTCCACAACTATGTCCTTGAGACCTTTGCGCACGACTTGTTTCATGTGTTTAAGCCGAAGCGAACCTCAAAGCGGACCACAACGGTTGAGTCAAGTAGACTTGCGGAATCCGTTTCCGCAGGATGAAGAAAATCAACGCGCTTTGAAGCCGTCCTCGGCGGCATCTTCGGCCGTCAGAACCCCCTTCACGACGTTTGCTGTCTTGCGGTGCAGCGTATCGAAGTCTACACCGGGATCTGTTCCGTTCGTACCCTTACCTTTAAATTTACTGGAAGGGGCCAGGGAGTAAACGTGCTCAGAGGGATCAGTAAAGCCGACGTCTTCTATAGAACCTGGATAGAAGTTATGGGCCGGATAGTCGCGTGGATTCGCTCCGGCGATGACGTTGTTTCTAAACACCACATCGTATAAGTAGTATTCGATTGCGCGGTTTCCTGACCCTTTAGCATCGCCGAAAACGCCGTACTTATTGTGCGGACTGATATTGTTCGTGAACACTATGCTCGAGCTTGGCTTTCCGGCCATTACCATCACCATGCCACTTTGGAGCATCGTGTTGTGATCGATGGTGATGCGTTCGGCGCCGCTCAGCACCTGAACAGAAGCTCCATTATCTGGCAGGTCCTCGAGCAGATTGTTCGAGATTTGTATGTCGCTTGCTTGGCCCGCAATCGGCGGGTTCATTTTGCAGGGTTGTCTGGCATCATCCCGTCCAAGTATGTTAATGCCTTGATGCGAACCCCGCAGGATGTTGTAACTGAAATTCACATCCTTTACCACGGCCCACGGCATATCTCCGGCTTCACAGGTGCGAACGGTAAACAGGACGCCGAAACCGTTTTGCGCTCCTTCCCAATTATTCTCGAGAATGTTGTATCTGATGGTGACTCGCTGCGCATCCTTGAGCTCAAAGAGGTTCTTAACGCGCCAGACCTTTTTCCAGATTAGCGGTTTGCGAAGATAGTTATACAATACCTCGATATCTGACGGAACAA
>JAFATG010000312.1 GCA_019244055.1 Acidobacteriaceae bacterium
CATCAGCCCGGCCCAAAACAATGGTGATGGCCGATGGATGGAATGTCTAGCCCGTCTCAAATCTGACGTCACCCTCAAGCAAGCACAAGCCGAAATGTCCGCCATTGCGCAGCAACGCGCAGTCGATGACCCGGAATTCAATAAAGGTTGGACCGTCGGCCTGGAGTCCCTTCACAATGCGTTAGTTCGGAATGTGAAATCGTCGCTGATGATCTTGTTGGTCTCGGTAGGTCTTCTTTTGGCTGTGGCCTGTGCGAACGTGGCCAATTTACTCCTGGCGCGCTACAGTGCGCGTCAGAGGGAAATAGCTCTCCGCACTTCCCTCGGCGCCGGCCGGTCGCGCGTTGTCCGCCAGCTGCTGACGGAAAGCGTCTTGCTTGCAGCTATAGGTGGTGCAACCGGTATGTTTTTAGCCAAATGGG
This sequence comes from Acidobacteriaceae bacterium, assembly GCA_019244055.1. Taxonomy (GTDB): domain Bacteria; phylum Acidobacteriota; class Terriglobia; order Bryobacterales; family Bryobacteraceae; genus Bog-105. The sequence continues at coordinate 423 of JAFATG010000312.1, forward strand.
CGGTCAGCATTCTTGTCTTCCTGGCACCCAAGGATCTCACCCAGTTCATCGAGATCTCTGTCGACCTGCGAATCTACCTCTTTGCCGCCGGGTTGGCGGCTTTGACAAGCATCCTATTCGGCCTGGCTCCAGCCCTTGCTGGATCGCGGACCGAGCTGGTTCAAACGATGCAGATGGAAAGCCGCTCCAGTACCGGTGCAAAGGGGAGCCTTCGAGCGTGGTTTGTCGGGGCGGAAATTGCGTTATCGGTCGTCTTGCTGAGCGGCGCTTTGCTCCTGTTTCGCAGCTTGGAAGGATTGCAGAGTGTGAATCCGGGTATCGACGCAGCCAACCTCCTCACGCTCCGTGTTTCGCTTCCCGGTGGCCAATACACCAAGCCATCACAAACCATTCAGTTTTTTGCGCGGGCTGTTCAGGGGATCGCCTCTCTTCCCGGAGTACGCGCCGCCAGTGCCATCAGTCATCTACCGTTTAACGGACTGGTGCCTGCAACGAGTGTGCAAATTGCCGGACGCCCTCTCAGAAAACCCGGCGACGATCAAATGGCCACTATTCGCACGGTTCTGCCCGGTTATTTCCGAACTATGGGCATTCCTCTGTTAAGCGGCCGGGATTTTACCGCGGCCGATAATAGGGAGAACACGCCGCATCGTTTCATCGTCAGCCAGGCATTTGTTCGCAGGTACTTGGGCAAAAGCAATCCGCTCGATCAACAGATCAGCGTCTGGATGGAAGACAAAAACCCATTCGGCCAAATCATAGGGGTGGTTGGAGAGGTGAGAGACGAAACGCTCGATCAAGCTCCGACCCCCACCGTCTACTATCTACATGCCCATTTGGCTTACAACCGCATGATTATTGTGGTTCGCGGTGCAAGCAATCCCTTGGCGCTCACGACAGCGATCCGAAAAGTAATCCGGCGCCTTGATCCGGCGCAACCCATCGCGGATGTTCAGCCGATGACCGAAGTAATTGCCAACACGTATTCACGTCAGCGCTTCAGTACTCTGCTTTTGGTTGGCTTTTCCGCCGCCTCCTTGCTTCTCGCGGCTGTAGGAGTTTACGGTATTCTCACGTATTCTGTCTCTGCACGAACCCGTGAGCTTGGCGTACGGATCGCGGTTGGTGCCACGCCCCGCCAGGTAATGTTGCTGATCATTCGGACTGTCGCCGCTACCGTTTTCATTGGTCTCCTAGCAGGACTGGCGGGGGCTTTCGCTCTCACGAATCTGTTGCAAAGCCTGCTCTTCAACGTGAGCCCTCGAGATCCGCTGACGTTTGCGGTTGTACCGCTGATCCTCGCAATACTTGCGCTCCTCTCCGCTTACCTTCCCGCACGCCGTGCCTCGCAACTTGATCCGATGGCTTCCCTTCGCGCGGAGTAAAAGCTTTATGCGGCCGAGCACGTGTTCCGGGCATTCGCAATCGTTTTCGCAATTCACAGTGGCCGAGGCAAAAAGCGCGAATCGTCAGGCTTACTCTGCACGCAATGTTCGAGCCGGGTCCGTGTGGATAGCACGGCTCGCTGGATTCCAGCAGGCCAGAAGGGAAACAGCGATCATCATAAGGAGAGCGGAAGCGTAAGCCGTGGGATCGCGCGGGCTGACGCCGTAGAGTACAGATGCGAGGAGTCGACTGGCAAAAAGGGTACAGGTCGCGCCGATCAAAATGCCGACCGCACAGAGCACGATGGTGCGCCTAAATATGGCTGCTAGGACCTGACCTGATCTTGCTCCGAGTGCCATTCGAATGCCAATCTCGCGCGTTCTTTGCGCCACAGCGTAGACCACTAAAGCGAACAATCCAGTT
>JAFATG010000316.1 GCA_019244055.1 Acidobacteriaceae bacterium
GCCGGCCGCTGATTCACCGCGAAAATGACTCCTTCTCCTTGCGAAAGCGGCACGACCTCCACCCGCGACTGCGTGCGCGGCCGCTGCTCCACCAGCACAAATTCTCCGCCCGAGAAGTCTTTCCGCGGCGCGCTCAGGAGGAACGCAACCTGCAAGGGGAAAGCTAGCTCGCCATACAAGTCCTGGTGTAAGCAGTTATAGTCTCCGGGTCCGTATTTCAAAAGCAGCGGCGTCGGACGAGTCTGTCCCAAAGCATGGCAACGTGCAAGAAAATCATCGTGAGCCGGCGCATACTCTCCCGAGCGGCCGGCCATCTCTTCCCAACGATTCGCTATCGCCGCAAGCTTTGGATAGAAACTCTTTCGCAGCTCTTGCACCATTTTCGGCAGCGGGCTCGCATAGTACTTGTACTCGCCGCGCCCGAAGCCGTGGCGCGCCATGATCACCTGGCTCCGGAACGCGGATGGGTCCGCTTCGTAGCCTCGCGCCAGTTGCTCGCATTGCGTAGGTGTCAGCAAAGGCCGCGTGGTCGCATACCCGTAGGCATTCAGATCCGCTTCCATGCCGCCCCAATCCAGCGCGTTCACTTGCTCTGAAATTTTGCTCGCGACGCTCACACCTTTACGGTAGTCCGCTCGCGCTCTCGCCCGCACTCCGTTTCTTGCGGTCAAATCCGGTCACGAGACAACCCGCTTTCATTCAGCCGTAATCCGCCCGTCATCAGATAGCAACGGAATCTACCCTACCCTGCTCTAAAGCGTTCCTTGGGGTTGCCCTCCGCTTCTCAAAACCTATGCGTCTCTACAAACTAGTCCTCGCAATTTGTGCGCTCGCCGGCTCCGCCCGGCTCTCGCTTTCCCAGGTCGATCGCGCTTCTGTCACTGGTACTGTGACCGATCAGTCCGGCGCCGTCGTTTCCAATGCTGAGGTGGAGGCCACTTCAACCAAAAACGGGGAAGTCCGAACAGTTACGACAAACTCCGCTGGCGTCTACACGATTCCCAACCTTTCTCTCGGTATGTACACCGTAACGGTCGATAAACGCGGTTTCACGCAACTGAAATTCGATTCCGTCGAATGCCGAGTAGGCGCGGTCGTCACGCTGAACGCCCGGCTGCGCGTGGCAACCGTGCAAACGGCGACCGAAGTTGTCGCCACGGAGCCGCCACTGAATGAAAGCTCCGCGGCCGTCTCCGGCGTGATCGACTCCACACAAATTCAAAACCTTCCCATGAATGGCAGAAACTGGGCCAGTCTTCTCGTCCTAGCTCCGCTCGCGATCGACGACGGCGGCGGTGACCAGCGTTCTATTCGTTTCGCCGGGCATGGCCGTGATGACAACAACTACATGATAGACGGAGTCGATGCCACCGGCATTCAGGAACAGGCGCAGAAGTCAACAACGCGCCTCCAGGTCTCCGAAGACGCCATCGAGGAGTACCGCGTCAGCACTGCTCTCTATGATGCCCAGTACGGCGCGGGCAATGGCGGCCAGATCGATATCGTCACCAAAAGCGGCACCAATGAGTTCCACGGCGGTGCCTTCGAGTATCTGAGAAACAGCGTTTTCGATTCGCGTTCATTTCTGGACCTGGATCTCGATCCCGCCGCGCCTGCCAAGACCAACGTCCCGCCGTTCCGCCTGAATCAGTTTGGCGGCACTATCGGCGGCCCTATTAAGAAGGACAAAACGTTCTTCTTTTTGTCCTACGAGGGCTTCCGGCAGTTCCGCGGTCAGACCCTGCACGCCTTTGTCCCAAGCGCCAGTTTCAAGCAACAGGTTTTACAGACTTCGCCCGCGCTTGCGCCCATCCTTAGTGCCTATCCAACCGGGCAACTTCCGGTCGATGACCAGACCGCCGAATTTACTCACCTCGGAACTATCAACCTGCATGAAGATAGCGGACTGGCGCGTATCGATCACCGTTTTACCGACAACACCTCTCTGTACTTCCGCATGTCGATTGACGATTCGTTTGCCACCGCGCCGCTCGGCAATCTATTAGATCAGCAGCAGATCATCAACCGGCCTCAGAATTACGTTCTCTCTCTTTCCCATGTGTTTTCGCCCACCGTGTTCAATGAAATAAAATTCGGCGTAAACCGCTCTCCGTTCCACAACCCGCAGGTAAGCGTCTTCCCGCTCGCCGTTAATCTCGCTAACTTCGAGCCGCTCAATAACAACAACACCGACAATGAGGTCGGCACGACGTGGGGCTACATCGATGACGCGACCGTCGTCCTCGGCAGGCACACCCTGAAATTCGGCGCCGAAGTTCGCCGTATCTGGTTGAATCAGGGCATCACCGACGACAATTCCATCACTTTCGCCGACAACAACGGCATCCTCAATGATCAGCTCGATTCCCTCTCCCTCAAATCCTCCTGGTGGAGCCACGGCCTTCGTCACACCTTCGTGCTGCCCTACTTTGAGGATCAATTCAAGTTGCGCCCGAACCTTACGATCAACGCGGGTCTTCGCTGGGAGTACTATTCGCCCGTTACCGAAGTGAACGACCGAACCCGGGTCTTCGATTTCTACCGCTGCCAAGGTATTTGCCCCGCCGGCTCCGCTCTTGAATTTGCGAATTACACGAATTTCGATCCCCGTCTCGGCATCGCGTATGGCCTGAATGACAAGACCGTCATCCGAACCGGTTTCGGTATTTATCACGGCCCCGGACAGAACGACGATCGGAACGCCGCTCTCGAAAGCGACAACGTTCGACTCTCGTTAACTTCGGCCGATGTCCCGGACCTCTCCTACCCAATAACTCCATTCATTACGACCGCGGAAACCATCGGAGTCACACCCCGAGCCTTGCAGCGCGACCGCAAAGACCTCTACACCATGAATTACGGGTTCTCCATCGAACGCAACCTGCCCGCTGATTTCGTCTTGTCCACCGGTTACACAGGTATTCAAGGCCGGCGGCTATTCGCGCGAACGTACATCAACACCATCGATCCCACAACCGGACAGCGCCCGTTGCTGGGCTTCGGCCAGATCGATATCAAACAAAACGACGGCAACAGCACTTTCAACGGCCTGAATGTCTCACTCAACCGTCACTTCACCAGCGGCTTTTCTTTCACTCTTCAGTACCTGTATTCACACTCCGAAAACGACGGCTCAGTCGGCGGCGGCGAAGCAAACGCCCCTCAGAACGTAGCCTGCCGCAAATGCGACTGGGGCCCCAGCGTCTTCGACGTTCGCCACAGTATCGTCGCCTCGGGCGTATACGCTTTGCCGTTCGGAAAGGGAAAGCAATTCGCGACAACTGGCTTCGCTTCGGCGCTCCTGAGCGGCTGGATTTTAAGCGGTATGAATCTCTGGCACACGGGTCACCCCTTGGACGTGACCCTGGACACTCCCGCAAACTTTGTGCCCGATGGAAATAATTCGAACACCCGCCCGGACGTCGTACCAGGCGTTTCTGTCGTCCCAGCGGGTCAGGGAGTGAACAACTGGGTAAACCCGGCGGCATTCATGGCGCCACCCACCGATGCGAACGGGAATCTGCTCCGCTTCGGCGATGCTGGCCGTGGGCTCGTCCGCGCCTCCCTCACTTGGCAAACCGATATTTCACTCTCGCGCACATTCAAACTGACCGAGCGTCTGGCGCTCGAGTTCATCGCTCAAGCCTTCAACATCTTCAATCACGATCAGTACGCCGATCCGAACAATCTGAGCCTCACCTATAATCCGCCGGACGCCACGCATGCTCAGGGATACGTCACCGTGCCCGCCGGATTTGGCCAGATCACTTCGATAGTGAACTTCAACAGCAATAGCGACAAATTTGTTGTCGACAACACGGGAACCGGTCTCCCTCGTGAATTGCAGTTCGCAGTTAGAGTAACCTTCTAAACATGCTTCCAAACGGGGGTCGAGCCGCGCTGGCGATCGCCGGCCCCCTTTACCTCTTCCGCATCGCTTGTGCTGCGGATTTCAATGTCGACGACACCAAGCTCACAAAACCCATCGCGATCATCGCCTATGGGGATATGCGCTTCACGGATCCCTCAAACATCGAGGCCACGAACCCGAAGGTCCGTCGCTGGCTGGTGGCTCGGATCGCCAGCGAGCACCCCGCGGCCGTTCTGCTCAGCGGTGATGTTCCCTGGCATGGCGCACAAAAGAACGATTACGCCATTTACGAAAAGGAGACTCAGGCCTGGCGCAGCGAAAATCTGCGGGTCTATCCTGCCCTCGGCAATCATGAGCTGAACGGAAACGAACCCGAGTGTCTAGCCGATTGGTGGAATGCCTTTCCTTGGTTACACGGGCGGCGATGGTATTCGGTCCAGCTCGGCCAACGCATCTACGTTTTGAATCTGGACAGCAACTCCTCCTTGCTGCCGGGAGCTGATCAGCAAAAGTGGATCCGCCACGAGTTGGATGCGCTCCCAAGCTCGATTCAGTTCGTTTTCTTCAACTTGCATCACCCGCCCGTTTCCGATTACCAGGAGGATGGCGACGCCGACCACAACGCTCGTCCCAATGAGATCGCGTTAGCACAACTCCTGAAGCAGTGCCAGGCCCGATCCTCCGCCCGCTTCATTGTGACCGCCGGCCACGTACACAACTACGAACGCTTCCTGCAAGACGGAATCGTGTATCTCGTATCGGGCGGCGGTGGCGCCAAACCCCGCCCCATCATTCGCACGAAGCAGGATCTGTACCGATCCAGCGCTTTCCCAAACTACAACTATGTAAAATTCGTTCTCGCCGGCGATGAACTCGAGGCCACCATGTACCGGCTACGAGATCCGAACACTACCAACCCAACCTGGGACGAAAACGATCATTTCGAGATTGTTTCTCGTCAGGCCGACGGCAAGTAACCCCACACGGAAAGTAGGCGGACACAACGAGACCACAGCCATAACGATGCACCCTCTCACCCGTTCTCCGGCTTCGCGCCGGGAATTCGGCCCCGCAACAAACTGATTTGTCCCGTATGATGCGATTCGTGCTCGCACACATGGAACCACTTGCATAAGTTGTTTGTGGGGCCCCACGGCCAATTCTTATCGACCGACATCAGCCAAGCATCATCACGTTTCCGGAACTCGGCAAACGTTTTCTCGCGCCCCTCCTGCAGCAGGTTGAGATAGTAATTGAGGTCATGCCCTTTGATGGAACTGCGCGCCGGGTCGCCCAGTTCCATGGGAACCGCCCAGTCCTTGAAAGCTGGGCTCTTGAATAGCTCTTGCGGTCCCACCTGGTCGAACGTGTTCAGTTGGTACAGTTTCTCCGTCGCCGCAAGATGGAGGAGCAGCGCGCCGATTCGGTTCGCCTTGCTGTCGAGCAGAAAATCGAGCTGGTCCGGTGTCATTCCTTTCACCGCTCGAAGAACGGCGCCTCGCATCCAAATCATTTCCGAGACCAGCGTGCCAATCTGCGGCGAGTAGCCCGGTCTGGGACCGAATACGTTCACATCAGTCTCCGCCGCCTGCGCGCTTGCTGATTGAACGAGCGCGAAGGCAGCCGCCGTTCCCAGGAATTGTCGCCGGTTCTGTCCAGATAAGTTGAAATGGTTCATCAATTCGTCAATGCCCCCTTATTGACTCTATATACTCTTGGGCAAGTCTATCGGCCATGGATAAGAGACAATTCCTGAAGACCTCTGGCGCCCTGGTTGCAGGCGCAATGTGCTCGCGCATGGTTGCGGAGGAGCCGCCAGCCGAGCCTCGAACCAACTGGGCCGGCAATTATGAATATCGCGCCGCGCGTTTGCATCTGCCTAAATCGGCACCAGAGGTGCAAGCCATCGTGAAAGCATCCGGCAAGGTCAAAGCGCTCGGCGCCCGCCATTCCTTCAACGGAATCGCCGACACCACCGAGGATCAGATCTCGCTGAAGAACCTCGAGCAGATGGAGTTGGACCGAAAGGCGCACACTGTCACTATCGGCGCGGGTGTGAAGTATGGCAAGCTTTCGCCATATCTCTATACGAACGGCTACGCGCTGCACAATCTAGCCTC